>WQUW01000125.1 GCA_009781915.1 Treponema sp.
GAGGGCAGAGAGACACGAAGGGGGGAATGAGAAAGAGAGTGAGGGAGGGGAGGGGGGGGGGGGGGGGTAAGAGTATGTTTTTTGTCAAATCACTACCCCTCCGGGAGCTTTGTACGGCATAAACCATAGGACTATGATACACCAGATCAGGAAAAAGTCAAGAAAAATCATAAAAAATTTTCCTATGTCTTTTTGGGGAAGCAAAACCCGGTTTTGTAATCGACAAGGCTTTCCAGCGCTTCTCCCCGGACAAAGCGGCGGGCGTTTTCCAAGTTAAGCTTCATAATGTACTGGTAGGTCTGGGGCATATAGCGGCCCCCGGATACATGGGGGGTGATAAAGACGTTTTCCATTCCCCAAAGAGGGTGGCCCGGAGGGAGGGGTTCGGGGTCGGTTACTTCAAGGCCAGCGCCGCCCAGATTCCCGGCCTTTAGGGCGTCGCAAAGGGCCTGAGTATCAACGGCGGAACCCCGCCCGGCGTTAATTAAAATGGCGTCCTTCTTCATCTTTGCCAACTGCGCCCGCCCGATAAGGCCTTTGGTGTCTTTGGTTGCCGGAACCACCAGCGCCACGACATCGGCGCGGGGAAGCGCTTCTTCAATCTGGCTGGACGGTAAGAGTTCATCGACACAACCGGGCTTTGTCTGGACGCTGCGACGAACACCAATGATGTAGGCCCCAAGAGCCTTCATAAGCCGGGCGTATCTGGCCCCTATGTCCCCAAGGCCGGCAATGACCACCACCGCCCCGTCCACGCTCTTTGTGGCTCCCCGGCTTTGCCAGCGGCCCGCAGCTTGCTCGTCCCGGTACAGGTGCAGGTTTTTCATCAGTGCCAGCGTAAGCGCCACCATATGCTCGGAAACGGAGTGCCCATAGCAGCCTGTGGCGCTGGTAAGCTGGACGGTTTGGGCGACCTCGCCATTAACAAAATCGTTGGCGCCGGAGCTTTGCAGTTGCAGCCATGTAAGGCGGGGGCAGAGCTTCAAAAAATCCGCGTCCGGATTGCCGAAAATCACCGTGGTGTTTTTGGCGGTTTCCGCGCTGATGGAAGCGGTGCTTTCGCTCTCGTTGAAAATGACATTGTACCCTTCCAAAATGCCCTGAAGTTCCTTGCGAAAACCGGGATCCGACTCAAACAATACCAATGCGTTGTCCATCTTTTTCTCCTGTGCCGTTACTTTTTCCCCAGCCCCACATAGTATGTCTCAAAGGACTCACTGCGGCAAGCCTGTGGCTTAAAACTTTTTCCGGTTTCAAAAAGGCCCCGCATTTTTTTCAGCAGCGTTCCCGTATCCCCCCCCTGAAACACTTTGAGCGCCACATTTCCGGCTTCGGCAAGGGCGGCCCCGGCGTAATCCAGAACCGTCCCCGCAAGTTCCAGGGATCGCAACGTGTCAACAGAGCGGTTTCCGGTAGTAGCCGGGGCGGCATCGCTTAAAACAAGGTCGTAGGGGCCGTGAGAAAGAATGGCGGCCCTTACTTCCGCAGCCGTAAAATCCCCCTGCATAAAAACAAAATCCTGCCTGTCAAAAAGGCCCTGATCGTACTGCCGGGAGAGCGGGGAAAGATCGACTGAAACCAGCGAAACCGGCGAAATTTTGCGCAGTACGTAAAGGCTCCAGCTTCCCGGAGCCGCCCCAAGGTCTAAAACCTTGAAGGGCGCTTGCGCTTTGCGGCGGGCGGGTTTTAACAGGCCGAATTTTTCGTCCATTTCCTTCAACTTGTACACCGAGCGGGCGGGGTATCCCTCTTTGTGCGCTTTAAGAGACAGGTGATCTGGCTTACGGTAATCGGCCACCGGATATTCCTTGAACCAAAGACTTTAGTCGTGCGATAATCGCACTTGTATGGATATTCAGTATACCCGGCGGCTTGAAAAAATAGAAGCCGTGCTTGAAAAGTGGCTCCCCGAACATCCCGACGCCCGCTGGCTGGAAATGGCGTTCGGGTACTCATCGTCCGCTGGCTCCAAGGGGGCGCTTGCCTCGCGCGAAGCGTTTGTCGCCCCGCAACTGGCGGCGACCCTTACCCGTCCGGGCTGGGACTTGGTGAACCGGGGGGGCAAGCGGTGGCGGCCCCTGCTTATGCTTCTTGTCGCCGAAAGCATTGCCGGACAGCGCGGGGGCGAGGCCACCCTGCCCCTGACGCCCCTGATAGAGTTCCCCCACAACGCCAGCCTTATTCACGATGATATAGAAGACAATTCCGACGAGCGCAGGGGAAAGCCCGCCGCCCATCTTATCTACGGCGTGGATACGGCGCTGAACGGCGGCTCCTTCATGTACTTTCTGCCCTTGGCCTGCCTTCAGGAGTGGGCGGAAAATCCCCTAAACCCGGTATCCCCCCTTGTGAAGAACCGGATTTGGACGACATGGGCCTGTCATATGCGGGGCCTGCACTTGGGACAGGCGATGGACATCGCGTGGCATCGGGATTACCATTCCCTGCCGGCTCTGGACGAGTACGACCGCATGTGCCGGCTTAAAACGGGCTATTTGGCCCGGCTTGCGGCGGCCCTTGGCGTATACTGCGCCGCAGGGGACAGCCTTGATGCCCCTCATATCGACGACGTGGCGGGCGGCTTCGCTGCGGCGGCGGAGGTTTTGGGGGTGGGTTTCCAGATTCTGGATGACGTGAAAAACCTGGACACGGGAAACCCCGGCAAAAAACGCGGGGACGATATTGTTGAAGGCAAAAAGAGCCTTCCCGCGCTGTTGTACCTTCACCGCTACCCCGAAAAGAGGGCCTTTGCCGCCCGCTGTTTTGCCGCCGCCCGCTTTGCGGGAACAGCCGCCCCGGAAGTGGAAGAATTTATCGGCGCGCTGGAAGAAGCGGGGGTTCTGGAGGAAGCGAGGGAGAAGGGGCTGGAATATATCCGGGAAAGCCAAGCGGTTTTTTCCGCCCCGGATATGCGCGGCGTTCCCCTTCACGGGGAGGGCCGGGAGCTTCTTGCGGGGCTTGTTGCCATGTTACGGTAAAGCCATTTACTGCCGCCCATGACAATGCTTAAACTTCTTCCCCGAACCGCAGGTACACGGATCGTTGCGGCCCACCTTGGGCTGATTGCGTACCACCGTTACCGCCCCCCCTTGGGCGCGTCCGGCGGGTCGTGAGGAAGGAGCGCCCGCCCCCGCAGGCCGGGGCCCAAACGCCGAAGCGCCAAAGGAACCCATGCTGCTGTGAGTAGCGCTCTGAACCGTGGCCGCGTACCGGGCAGGGCGGGACGGATCCCGGTTTTCCCCGGTCTGGATGCGAACCAAATGCAGCCTTGACGCTATCACCTCGCGTATGTCGTCAATCATCGTGTCAAAAATCCTAAAGCCCTCAAGCTTGTACTCGGTCAGGGGGTTTTTCTGGGCATAACTTCGCAGGTAAACCGCTTCCCTCAGAGCCTCCATGTTTTCAAGATGATCCAGCCACTTCCTGTCCACCATCATAAGGTACTGCTCGCGGATAAACAAGTTAATGTACTCGCCGATTATTTCCGCCTTGGTTTCAGTATCCTGCCTGAGCTCGGCGCAAATCCGCTTTTCCAGAACCTCGGTGTTGGCTATCTCCCCTTCCGTGGGTTTAAGGACGTAGTCGAACTTGCCCTTTAGGGTTTCGCTTAACTCTTTCAGGGCCTCCTGATGGTCTTTCTTCTGGTTTTCCTGAAATTTGTCAATGTACAGCCCCACCATGTCATTTGTCGCGTTGTTCACCCGCTCTTTAAGGTTTGTATCCCCCAGAATAGCGTCCCTTTGCTCGTAGATGTACTTGCGCTGCTGGTTTAACACATCATCGTATTCAAGAAGGTGCTTGCGGATTTCAAAGTTCCGCTCCTCCACCTTCCTCTGGGCCTTTTCGATACTTTTGTTGAGCCAAGGATGGTAAATCGGCTCGCCATCTTTCATGCCCACCCGCGCCATAAGACCCCTGATATTTTCCCCTCCAAAAAGGCGCATAAGATCGTCTTCCAGAGAGATAAAAAACTTGGACTTTCCCGGATCTCCCTGCCGGCCCGACCTTCCCCGAAGCTGGTTGTCGATACGCCGGCTCTCGTGCCGCTCCGTGCCGATTACGTACAGGCCGCCCAAGGACTTGACTTCTTCGTAATCCTTTCTCCACTTGTCGTACTCTTCCCGGTAAATCGCCGCGTACTTCGCCGCCGCCTCCGGCGTTGCCCCTTCCGCCGCTTCGGTTCCGGCCCGTTTGCGGGCGCGATGCTCCGGATTGCCGCCAAGTTTGATGTCGGTTCCCCGGCCCGCCATGTTAGTCGCTATAGTTACCGCGCCCTTGGCCCCGGCCTCGGCGATAATCGCAGCTTCCCGCGCGTGGTTTTTGGCGTTAAGCACCTCGTGGCGTATGCCCCGCCGGGTAAGGAAGGCGTCTATCTTTTCGGACTTTTCGATAGACACCGTTCCGACCAGTATGGGCTGGCCCTTCGCGTTGGCCTCGGCTATTTCATCGCACAGGGCGTTGTACTTTTCCTTTTCGTTAAGGTAGATAACATCATCTTCGTCATCTCTGGCAACGGGAAGGTTTGTGGGAATAACCACCACTTCCAGCTTGTAAATCTTGCCGAACTCCGCCGCCTCGGTATCGGCGGTTCCCGTTCCCCCGGCAATTTTGGAGTACAGCCGGAAGTAATTTTGAAACGTAATGGTCGCCAGCGTGCGGTTGCGCTGGGCGATTTTAATCCGTTCCTTGGCTTCAATGGCTTGGTGAAGGCCGTCCGAATAGCGGCGTCCGTGGAGGATGCGCCCGGTAAACTCGTCAACGATCTGCACCTCTCCGTCCTGAACAACGTAGTTCACATCTATATGAAACAACTTGTGCGCCCTGAGCGCTTGGGTAAAGTAATGGATGTACTCGAAGTTTTCCTCGTCAACAACGGAGCCTTTTATAAGCCCCCGCTTTGTCAACAGTTCCTCGATTTTCGCGTACCCGGCGTTAGAAAAAGAAACGTTTCTGTTTTTTTCGTTGAGTTTGTAATCCCCGACAATCTCTTCACCCTGAACCTCGTCCGGGTATTCGCCGTTTTCCTTCTTTTTTACTTCCTGAAGGCTGCCAACCAGCCGGTCAATTTCGGCAAACTTGAAGGTGTCGTCCTCGGCGGCCCCGGAAATGATAAGGGGGGTACGGGCTTCGTCAATCAGGATCGAGTCTATTTCGTCGATGATGCAGTAGTTATGCCCCCGCTGTACACGGCTTACCATGTCCCGGCACATATTGTCCCTAAGGTAGTCGAAGCCGAACTCGTTGTTGGTTCCGTAGGTTATGTCGCAGGCGTAATTTTCCCTGCGGCGCTCGTTGTCCATGTTGGAAAGGATGGTTCCTACGGTAAGCCCCATGTACGAGAAAACGGGCCGCATCCAGTCAGCGTCCCGCCCCGCAAGGTAATCGTTGACGGTAACGACATGGACGCCCTTGCCGGAAATGGCGTTAAGGTAGGCCGCCGCCACCACCATGAGGGTTTTGCCTTCGCCGGTTTTCAATTCCGCTATCTTTCCCTGATGCAGCACGATGGAGCCCAGCACCTGAACATCGTAGGGGCGCTCCCCAAGGTTCCGCCGGGCCGATTCCCTTGCCAGCGCGAAAGCTTCCGGCAACAGGCTGTTAAGGCTTTCGCCTGCGGCAAAACGCTCCCTGAACGCTACAGTCATTTTGGGATACTCTTCCGCCGAGAGAGAGGCGGCCCAGACTTCTTTTTCGTTTACCGAGTGCAATATGGGCAGCAGGGCCTTTAAATCCCGCTCGTGCTGGGAACCGAACAGGGCTTTGATGAATTTTTCTAGCATTGTTCTACTGTAGCCGTATTTTGGAAGGTTTTCAAGGTCCAGGCGGGGCTCGCCCGGCAGGTTGACCATCAAATCAAAAAAAAGTATATTGTCTTTACTTGAGTGCGGCACCGGAAAAACAGGCTGCGGAAAGAAAGAAGGGTACAATCATCATTTACAACAACACAAAGAGAAACATCTTGCTTTATGTCGCAATGGTAGTAAGTTTTGCCATTGTCGGTATTATCGTTCCTGATGTCAGCGGCTTGCGGGAAGAAGTGTCCCATCAAACAAGGGAAGAGGTTCGTGAAGAAATAACAGCCGGGGTTACGGCAAGAATGCTTTACGAATATCCGGATGCGTCACACGAGGACATTTCTGCGGCAGTAGTCTACGCTATAGAAGGCGAGGTAAGCAACGCCGTATCCTCGGCAGTGGCGGGGGCGTTCGGGTTTTGGGTTTTGCTGCCGGCGCTGTTTCTTATCGTCTATATATTCGCCACACGGCGCATTATAGAGGCCCTGACGCTGGCAACGGTTTTGGGGTTCATCGTGGGGTACAGGGGCGGCTTCTTCGGCTCGTTTAGCGGGGCGCTCCTAAACACCTTGATGGGCGAGGATATGGCGTGGCTTATCATCGTCTGCGGGCTTATGGGCGGCATTGTTGCCCTTATAGAAAGAAGCGGGGGCGGCATGGCGTTTGGAACCCTTGCAGCGAAAATCGCCAAAACGTCAAGGCCAACGCTGTTTTCGACCATGTTGTGTTCGCTATTGCTTTCCATTGACGACTATTTGAGCGTCCTTGCGTCCGGCTCGGCAATGACGCCGGTGAACGACAGGCACAGAACCCCGCGCGAAATGACCGCCTACGTTGTTGACTCGGCATCCGCGCCGGCCTGTGTGCTGAACCCTATTTCAACGTGGTCGCTCTTTATCGGCGGGCTTTTGGTCGCCAACGGCCTGGGCCAGCCGGGTCAGCAGGTTTTGACGTATGTGCGCCTTGTTCCGTTTAACTTTTACGCCATTGCGACCCTGTTTGTGCTGACGCTGGTAATTGCCGGGGTAATTCCAAAGTTCGGCCCCATGCGCGGCGCTTTTAGGCGCGTGGCACAGGGCGGGCCGCTGGCTCCCCCCGGCTCCGAGCGCATCGACATCCGATCAGGGCAGGAAAAGATCGAAACTCCAAAAAACCCCAAACTCTACAACTTCTTTGTCCCGATTATTGTGCTTGTTGCGACAACTATCTTTTTTGAGTTTGATATGCAGAAAGGCGTTATTTCGGCGGTTGGGTTCTGCTTTATTTTCTTTGTTTTTCAGGGAATGAAGCCGGTGGATTTTGTGGACGAAATTCTGCGCGGGCTAAAAAATATGCTTATGCCCATTTTGCTGGTTGTCCTTGCCTTTTCTTTCGCCGACATGAGCAAAGAAATCGGCTTTGTGTACTATGTGGTTGATGTAGCCACACAAAATGTTACGCCGTCCATGTTGTTTGTAACAATATTTCTGGTCTTTGTTTTTACCGAGTTTATAATGGGCATTAGCTGGGGAATGTACGTTATTGCCCTGCCTATTGCCATCCCGGTTGCGGTTGGCCTTGGCGTTGACCCCTACATTGCCGCCGCCGCCGTGGTATCCGCGGGCGTGTTCGGCAGCCATTCCTGCTTCTACTCTGACTCGACCATTTTGACATCTGCGGCCACCGGGTGCGACAACTTCAGGCACGCGATAACGCAAATCCCGTTCGGCCTGATCGGAGCGACAGTCGCCGCCGTGGGGTACACGATACTGGGCATTGTCATGTACGGCTGATATTAGGGCCGGGGGCCTTCCCGGCGGAACCGGGAAGGCTGTGCGAGGCAGGCCGGGGCTTACGGCTGGCGTGTCCAAGTACCGCTGGCAAAGGTGTACGTGCCAGCGTTGTCCGGGGCTAGGCTATTGTACAACATCAGGAAACTAGCGCCGCGTGTGCCCATTGTGGGGAAATTTGGATTAGTTTGAGTTATATTCACACCGCTTCCAATGGTAATGCTAGTCAGGGCGTTGCGTCCAAATGCCGCCCCATCGATGCTGGTAACACTGCCGGGGATGGTAACGCTGGTCAGTTGGTTGTTCGCAAATGCAGAACTGCCAATGCTAGTAACGCTGTCGGAGATGGTAATGCTTTCCAGTCGGTTCGACATAAATGCCGAACCGCCGATGGTGGTAACGCTGTTGCCAATGGTAACGCTGGTCAGTTGGTTGTCGCTAAACCCGCCAAGGCTGGTAACGCTATTGGGGATGGTAACGCTTTCCAGTTGGTTGGAGCTAAATGCATTATTGCCGATGGTAGTAACGCTGTTGGGAACATTCGTTCACTTCGCTCATGCTTACTCATAAGTACGCTTTTGTTGCTTAACTCTATATGAAACAAGGAATTACGTCAAGCCCCCTTTACCTATAATTGCCCATCGCATACCACCATTACTC
>WQUW01000126.1 GCA_009781915.1 Treponema sp.
AGGAGGTAAAAAAAGGGGTATTTGAATACATCGAAATGTATTACAACAGACGCCGTAGACATTCGGCAATCGGATATGCTACACCTTTAGCATTAACAAATAATTTAGCGGCTTAATTCACTGCCCAAAAAATCGGGGGAATTCCAGATACTCCGGCACCAGACTGTCGCGGTAGACGCGATCAGCGGCAATACCATTACCACATTCCATTATCTGGCGGCGGTCAGGAACGCCCTGGAACAGGCTGGCGCGCCCAGAAGGATGTTTCAGCCCATAGCAGGAACGCCGCAAACCATTGATGTTGATGTGCTGGTGGTAGGCAGCGGCATAGCCGGCTCGGCTGCGGCTTTAACGGCGATACAGACGCTTAAGGAACAGGGGAATGCCAACCCGCGGGTCATACTGATTGAACAGCAGGAAATACCGGGCGGCACATCCAGATTTACGGGCAACATGGTTACGTTTCCTCTAACACCCGCCGACAGCGAGTATTGGGTTGATTTTCTTATGATGAGAGCCGAGGGGCAAGCCGATATCAATATGCTAAGAAGATGGGCGCGCGTTTCTACGCCGGCGATTAACTGGCTCATGGCCCAGACTGGCGCTCCCGTCAACGCTCAAGGGCCGGTCGGCTCGATGGCTGAAGAAAGGTTCCGTTCCATTCCCTTCGCGACCACCGTCCGCGGCCCCGCAGGCAGCCGCTACCACTTGGCGGGTGGAACACCCGGCATGGCATTTCTC
Source organism: Treponema sp. (assembly GCA_009781915.1). Taxonomy (GTDB): domain Bacteria; phylum Spirochaetota; class Spirochaetia; order Treponematales; family Breznakiellaceae; genus WRKT01. The sequence goes on from WQUW01000126.1 coordinate 742, forward strand.
GCGGCCAGAGATGCCGGCGTTCAAATTTTGCCGGGCGTTCAGGCAACCAGCCTTCGTACAAATGCCGGCGGCAGCGTTACAGGTGTGTACGCCAGAGACAGAAATATCAACGCCGGAATTACTTTTAACCTTAGGCCGGACGGCGCGGTGGTTCTGGCAACAGGCGGCTTTGACAATAATCCTAGGCTAATGCGCCAGCACAACCCCGATTCCGCGTTTGACGTTGGCGGCGGAGTCAGGGGTTGCGGCTCCGGAATTGAAATGGCTATGGAGATTGGAGCAGACACCCTATTCAAGGGCGGAATTGTGGGGTGGATGGTTTTTGACAACCGGCCCTATCCTGTTCCTTCCGGCATACATCTTCCGGCATTCGCGGGCGGCAACTTGATAAGCCAGTGCGGCGCGGTCTGGCGTCCGTCTGGCGCTCCTAACCAGACGTTTAACGCCGGCGCGCCTTTGAACCCTGCTGGGGCCGCCGCGTATGTTGTCGCGGTGTATGGTCAGGAGAACCGTAGCGGCTTTACGCCTAACCGGCCCGTCCGCCAGCTTTATTTTGACACCAACGCGAACGAATACCCGATCACCGTCCGGTGGATGCTGAACCGGCGCTGGAATGACGCGCGAAGGGCAGGCCCTGTACCGGCGGACAGGAACACGCCCGCCTACGACGTGAATTTTTCTTTCTGGAGAGCTGCCAGAGTAGACTCGCTTGACGCTCCCGTGCATACCGGGATTCCCGCGTTCGGCGCGGTGTTGGATTTGAGTGTTGCGGCGGCTATCGAAAGGGGCTGGCTGGTTCAGTCGGACACGGTGGCGGGTTTGGAACAGGCATTGCAGGCCGCGGGTTTCCCTTGGGGTGGGTATTATCGTACATTACAGGCGGCTTTAGCGGAAACGGGACTTGATCCGGCCGTCGGCAATTACTGGCGGCTTGCGCGCTCTACGACCAGCACCCTGCTTTCTATGGGCGGCTTGATGATAGACGAACAGGCCCGTGTTCTGCGTAATGGCCAACCCATCCCCGGCCTTTTCGCCGCGGGAGATGCCGCAAACGGACAGTTCTACTTCAACACGTACCCCAGTTCCGGCAGCGCGGTGTCTATGGCCGCTACCTTCGGTTATATTGCCGGAAGGGCTGCCGGGGGCGGGCCTGTAGCGGTTGAATAACGCTTAAACGGTAATTTACTGAAAGGGGTTGTCCGGGAAGCAACAACGGCGGCCCCTTGTATCCTAAGGGCCATATAAGTTATTATGTAGTAGAGGTAGAACGTGAAAAAAAGATTCCTTATAGCGTCTCTTTTGGCGGGCGTAGTTTTTTCCGGTTTTTCGCAGATCGTTACGGCGGACAGGTTCCTTGAATCCGTATCTGAACGGTATGCTACAATCAGGGACTACGAAGCGCAGGTATTTATCCGTTCCGATAATACGGACATGGTTGGGAATTTGAGCTTCCTTCAGCCCTATTTTCTGCGGATCGATTTTACCAATCCGGCTGATCAGGCCCTGATTTTCAACGGGGAACTCCTGACAATACATATCCCAAGGTTAAGGGCGGTATTGAACCAGTCCGTTACTCCCATTCGCCGGGCAAATTCGCCTGTCGGGGGAGCGTCTCTGGCCTCCGCCCAGGGCCTACAGCTCCTTCGCCGGGGTTACGTGGCTACTTTTGTAACAGGGCCCGACCCGGTTCCCCTGGATGCCGGAAACCCTGAGCGGGTGATACAGCTTAGGCTTACCAGGCGCTTGGCCTCGGAGAATTTCAGGGAGATAATTTTAAGCGTAAACCCGGAAACCCTTCTGATCCGGCGGATTGAAGCCAGCACCCTTACCAATGCCGTGGTGCGCTTTGATTTTACCGACATCAGAGTCAACGTTGGGATTCCCGAACAGCGGTTTGCCTATACGCCGCCGCCTACCGCGAATATGTACAATAATTTTCTGTTCCGTGAGTTTCACTAGTATGCCGGGGGGGAATGTCTAGTGGAATCTCTGGGCGAAAAACTAAAGTCAGTCCGGGAGGGCCGGGGCTGGAGCTACGACTACATAAGCCGCGAAACTAACATTGCCACACGGTACATGAAGGCCCTTGAAAAAGAAGATTTTTCCTGCTTTCCCGGCGAGCCGTATGTGCTGGGTTTTCTGAAAAGTTACGGCGAATTCCTGGACGTTGATCAGGAAGAACTCATGTCCCTTTACCGTTCCCTTAGAATACAGGAACAGCCGGTTCCGGTAGAGCAATTGCTTAAAGCCCCCTCCCGCCTTCCAAAAATTGTCGGGGTGGCTGTCCTTGTTCTGGCGATACTGGGGCTTGCCGCCGGGATAATGCACTTGGTTCCCCGCCTTTCCCAAGGAACCCAAGCCCCCCCGGTTGTAAGAATGGCGCTGGAACACACCATGACATCCGATTTTTTCGAGCGGCGGTTTTTCCCCGGAGACTCCATCCTTGTTACCAACGGGGTAGATTCCCACAGGCTGGTGTTTGCCAGCTTGGGCGACGCGGTTACTATCACCACCCCAAGCGGCCCTGTGATGCTGGACTTGGGGCAGGAGGTAACCGTAAACTTAAGCGAAAACGAGTTTACCGAACTGCGGATTGTCGCTGCGGATTTTGTCAGAAACAACAGCGCGTCCGGGGCCTTGTTGCGCTTTGAGCAAACGAGCTTCCCCTTGGCTATAGCGCCCGCCAATCCCCTGCAGGACATTGCCCCGGAACCCTTTGTCCCCGGGGAGGAAATGCTTACGATTATTCCGTCCGTCCCGGGCGCCTTTCCCTTTACCCTTCAGGCGGTGTTTCAGGACTTTTGCCTTTTCCGTTACGAGATACTCTTTGAACCTGCCAGACAGGGCCAGAATGAGCATTTCTACCAGCGCACGCAGGAACTAAGCATTACCGCTCAGAACGGTATCCGCTTGGGCATATCCAACGCCCGCGCCGTAAGGCTCCAAGTAGTGGGCGGCGGGCACACCGTCCCCTTCGAGGCGGGCGGCCCCGGAGAGATAGTGGTTGCCGATCTCCGATGGATACGAGACCCGGACAACCGTTTTCGTCTGGTGCTTATCCGGCTGGATTAGCTTTCCCCGTAGCCCCATGACGTACTATCTGGATCCCTTTGGCTGTGTAAAAAATCAGGTTGACGCGGAAAACATGATGGCCTTTCTTAACCGCTCAGGCTGGACTGCCGCTGAAAGCGCTGATACTGTAGACCTTGTTATCGTCAATTCCTGCGGGTTTATCGAAAGCGCCAAACAGGAGTCGATCAACGCCGTTCTTGCGTGGCGCAAAATGTACCCGGAAAAAAAGATACTTCTGGCGGGCTGTCTTTCCCAGCGTTACGCCAAAGAACTTGCCGAATCCCTGCCGGAAGCGGACGGCATTTTCGGAAACAGCGACCTTGCCGGCATCGTTCAGGCTGCAGCCTTGGCTGCAGGGAAAACGCTTAACAAAACAGCCCCCGCTTCCAGCCGCCCGCCGCCCGATACCGGCGCCCGCCCCCTGCTTTCCTTGCCCGGCTCGGCGTATGTGAAGATAAGCGAAGGCTGTGGCAACCGTTGCAGCTACTGCGCCATCCCCCTTATCCGGGGAGGGCTGCGTAGCCGCAGCGTTTCGGACATAACAGACGAATGTAGAGCGCTGGTGGAACGGGGAATAAAGGAAATTTGCCTTGTCGGTCAGGATACTGGCTCCTATGGACGGGATTCCGGCGACGGCTCCGGCGGCGGCCTTCCCGGTCTTTTGCAGGCTATTTCCCGTTTAAAGGGGGAGTTCCGCGTTAGGCTCCTTTACATCCATCCGGATCATTTTCCCCTGCCAATTCTGGACATTATGGAAGAAGACCCCCGGTTTCTTCCCTACTTCGATATTCCCTTTCAGCACGGCTCTGAAAAAATCCTGCGCCTGATGAACCGCCGGGGAAACGCCGCCGTTTATCTCGATTTAGTCGAGGCCCTGCGCCGCCGCTTTCCCGACGCGGCCATACGCTCAACATTTATGACGGGGTTCCCCGGCGAAACCGAAGAAGATTTCCAGACGCTCCTTGAATTTCAGCAAAAGGCCCGACTGGACTGGCTAGGCTGTTTCGCCTATTCCCGCGAGGAGGATACCCCGGCCTGGGGCATGAAGGGGCGGGTGGCGAAAAAGACCGCGGCGCGGCGGAAGCGCCTTGTTGAAGAACGCCAGATTCCCATAACGGAACGGCAAATGGAGCGCTTTATTGGACGGACGTTCGATGTCCTTGTGGAAGAGCAATTCAAGCCCACGGCTGACGGCCCCTCCACTGGCGAAGAGGAACTGTATCTGGGCCGCCTTCCCTGCCAAGCCCCGGAAATAGACGGTTCCGCGGTGATTGTAAGCCCCCGCCCGCTGGAAAGCGGCGCATTGGTTTCCTGCCGGGTGTTCGCCCGTGCCGGGATTGATTTGCAGGCGCGGCCGGAGGGGGCATAACGGAAGCGGCGCGATACCCCGCGAAAACTAGTTGACACGCGCGTCCCTTTCAGGATAGCCTAGAAAAGTTAGCGAGAACTAACTGTAAAAACTAACCGATAAGGTGGACAGTGGACATCAAAGTGAAGGGTACTTAAAGGGGAGTTGTAATGAGCATCTCACAGGGCATAATAGTAAAGCGGCAGGTAATTGCCGTTGGCCTTATATTGGCGGCGGGAATTACGTTTGCCATCGGAATGGTTAACCCGCACACAGAGCGGCAGCAGTTCTATGACGAGCTTGCGGCGGCGTTTGTGGAGCCGGAGGAAGCCCAGCCAAGCAGGGCGGAACGGATAGCGCGGGCGCTGGTTCAGGCGTATCCCCGGCGTGTCTTAAAGGCCGAGTACCGTAACGGCGACTGGGCAGTCTTATTAAGGGATACGTGGTTTTACTACGCCGGAGGAAGATTCCTGCCGGAGGAACTACTGTACAGGGTGTCTCACTACAGGCCCATCGCCTTTTACGACAATTACCCGCGCCAGATGTCTTCGTGGACGCTGCCGGAACCGGAACAGATCGATCGCTTCCGTGAAATGGCCGCCGCCAGAACCACTCAGCTTCCCCGCGCGCCTCATTTTTTCGACACCTTGTACAGGGCGCGAAGCCATGACGAATCGTACACACGGGTAAAAACCATGAGGTTTCTGGGGAATCAGGTAACGGTTCACCACGCCATTATGGAAGAACTGGCCCTTGTGGAACGGCGTATTCTGGATGCCGCCAGAACCAACAACAGAGTGCTGGCGTGGATATACAATATTGACAGGGTGTACGGCTGGCACTGGAGGAACATCGGGGGGTCTCAGTCACGGTCGTTCCACGCCTACGGCGCGGCGGTGGACATTATGCCCCGCGCAACAGGCGGCAGGGCGATATTCTGGAGCTGGGCCGGGCCTAACTGGTGGAGCATCCCCTACGAGCGCCGCTATCATCCCCCCAACGCCGTCATAGAAGCTTTCGAGGCATACGGCTTTGTCTGGGGCGGCAAGTGGCCCTTTTTCGACACGATACATTTTGAATTCCGGCCCGAAGTCATTATTCTAAGCGGAATTGAACTGTCAACGGTGCGCTAAGGTAACCAAGGCATGAGAAAGATTGCGGTTTTTTTAATTCCGGCGCTGGCGGTTCTTTTTGCCGCCGGCTGCGAGGTAAGGGTGCGTCCGGGCATTCCGCCAGGGCAGGCGTATCCCCCGGATGCCGTGGACGCTGTAACCGAGCCTTCCCCCGCAAGAACTGTTATCCGCACAGTTGTCCCGCAAAGGGAATACGTTTTTTACATCGTGGAAAGCGGAGTATTTGAGCTTCCCATTACCGGAGCCAGCGGATACGCCGCCATCTTTCTTTCTCTGCACGAGGGGGCGAGTGAAAGCTCAAACGTTACCAGCGTACTGCCGCCGGGACAGGGCTTTACGATACTGGGAGAGTATGGACAGTGGTGGTACATTGCCGTTGGTAACGTTACCGGATGGGTGTTGAGCAAGTTTTGCATGATTAATTTGCCGGATGTCATTCCTTCTATTGTGTACAACATCACAAACCATTCCTATTCCCTGTTTAGGTCGTCGGGAAGGGACATACCAAACATTACAGGGGCGGCGCTGTATCATTCAAGGGATTTTAACGCCCGCCTTGGAAGGGAAGAATACATCGCCCCGGTTTTGTACGGGATGGCCAGAAAAATAGGGGCCGCCCAGCAAGCCGCTCTTGCGCAAGGCAACACACTAATAATGTACGAGGCATTTAGGCCCGCTGACGCGCATAACGCCGTGTACGAAAACCTTCACCGCCTGCACATCGCCTGCCCCATTGTCTACGCGGGTATGTCTACCCCTCCGTGGAATACCCGGTGGTTTTTGGCGGCTTCCCCGTACAACCACCAAAGGGGACGGCGGTAGACGTAAGCCTTGCGAGAATTGACCGGCAGGAAATAAGAACATCTGGCGATTTCGCGTACACGTTTGTTTCCGGGTTTACGGCCCACCAGATGCAAACGCCGGTGCACGAGCTAAGTATCGCCGCTGTTGTGTTCGCTGCGCCCGTACATTCCAGATGCCTTACCGCGTGGATGGACGCCGAGTTTGCCGATGAGGCGACCGAGGGGACAATTCTACTGCACAGCTACATGACGGACGCGGGGCTGATTCCCCTCGCCTCCGAGTGGTGGCATTTTAACGATTTGATACACACGGAGTTCGCCGTTGAATGGGACATTACCGGCGAGTTTCATATCGAAAGAACATACAGTATGCCGCCGTGGATTCTGCGGTAATTGGAACAGGCTTAAATTACCAGTGTTCGATATTCGCGTGTATAAACCCCAGTATGCGGGCGGCGTTTTCGTTAAGTTCCAGCTCTGCCGCGTACTGGAGGGCGCGGGCGTACTTGGCATAGGCCGCCGGGTCGCTTCGCCGCGCATTGGCAACAGAGCTGCCTATAAGAATCAATATTTGTTCAAGCTGTTCAGGGGCGGCGACGGTCAACGCTTCTAGCACGTAGGCGGGCTTTTCTCTGAACGCCCGTAGTATCTGGCAGCCGGTTTCCGTATCCTCGCCCAGATTCCAGTACAGGTCAAACAGAACAAGTATTTCGTCCACCGGGTCTATCGCGCACGCCGCCGGCACACTAGCGAAGGCTTGACAGCCTGAAAGCATAAGCGCCCACGGCAGGGACACCAGAATTAGCAGCCTTTTCATCACGTTCACTCCTTGTCCTACTGTTTTAACACCTGTTGGGGTGGAATGTTACAGGCAGTGCCCGCCCCCCGCCCCGCATGAGCATTCCCGCCAAAAGCTCCGGCAGGGGAGGATATACGGTTTAAGAAGACCGCCCGGCGACCCCCG
>WQUW01000127.1 GCA_009781915.1 Treponema sp.
ATACACCTCTTTCAGCGATCCCCGCTTCCTTACGGCGGGTAATCGCGCGGACTAGCGTCCGGACAAATTAACCGCCTTTTGGCGGAAGCGCCCCAACGGGACACGATAATAAAAGGCGGCGCACGCTGTGAGCGTGTGCTGTGCCTGTTATTCCAGAGAAAAAAATGTCCCTTCTGTGGTGTAGTACTAAGGTGTGTGCGGGATGTTGTATATTGTTATGCGCTATGTTTATTACGCATAACACGAATAAAAAGTGCGCTAAGTCGTTACAGGATAAGGAGTTACATGGGGGGGGATAACGCATACCACAACAGCCGCCTGTGGCGGCAGTCTTACGGGCGGGGAAACTGCGTTGTCAATTGCAACAAATACCATCAAAAGAAAGTATACCCAGCTATTGGCGAAACGTCAACTACTCTTGCGGGATTTTTTTCAAAATTTTTTATGCTCCCGCCGCCACAGCCAACATTCCCGCCAGCACCCATTTCGGGCGGCCCTTCCCGCCCAGCCGTGGACGCCTCATGCCCTCTTCCCCCCAGCAATGCCCCTCGCCGCGCGTGAGCCAGCGGTACAATGCCCGGCAGGGGAGGACATACGGTTTAAGAAGCCATTTGCATGGTGTTTCCGCGTAGGAGACCGTGGCTCCGTAGCGGGTTCCCCATGCGGGATTCTTAAACCGTATGTCCTCCCCTGCCGGGGCTTTTGGCGGAAATGCTCATCTCATGCGCGGCGGGGGGTGGCTTGTAAGCGTCCGGTAATTTGTCTATTATATACCCATGATACGCATGACAGAAGACGAAGATAATGACGACGAGGATAAAGACACAAAGCAGGCCGACCCCCTGATTGTTAAAATGCTAAAGACCCGGACTATTCTGCTTTCCGGGGCGATAAACAAGGATTTGGCGGAAAAAACCATCAGGCAACTCCTGCTTCTTGAGGAAATGGGAAACGACCCCATACGGGTTTTTATTGACTCCCCCGGCGGGGATGCGGACGCGGGCTATGCCGTGTTTGACATGATTCGCTTTGTAAGGCCCCCGGTATGGACTATTGGCATGGGGCTTGTCGCCAGCGCTGCGGCGATTATTCAGCTCGCCAGCCCCAAGGAGCGCCGGGTCGGCCTTCCCAACAGCCACTACCTGATCCACCAGCCCCTTTCGGGTATTCGCGGCGTGGCTACGGACATAGAGATTCACGCCAAAGAGCTGGAAAAACTCCGGGAAAAGATAAACCGCCTTATTGCCGAGGAAACCGGCGTTTCTGCCGGGCAGGTTGAAAAAGACACCGACCGGGATTACTGGATGAGCGCCGATGAAGCGGTAAAATACGGCCTTATTAGCCGGGTGATCACGAACAGGGACGAATTGTAGCAGAGCCCATGCTGGAACTTGCGGCGTTTCTGGGGAATCACGGAAGGGAATATTCCCGTACACGGCATAACGCGGGCTTTCTGCTGGCGGAAAAAGAGCCGTTTCGCGCTGCTCTTTCGTGGCAGAAAAAGTTTAGGGGGCTTTACGCCGCAATCGACAGGGAGCAGCTCGGGGAGCGCTTGCCCGGTGTCCTTTCCTCCGGGGCAGGGCCGGATGTTGCCCCCCGGCTTCACTTTGTTAAGCCCGAAACGTACATGAACCGATCCGGGGAATCCGTGGCCGCCGCCGCGTCTTTTTTCAAAATAAAAAGCGAGTCCATCCTTGTGGTTCATGACGAACTGGAACTGCCGCTGGGAACCATCTCTTTGAAATTTTCAGGCGGCCTTGGCGGGCATAACGGGCTACGCTCCATGAAGGCGTGTTTCGGCACGGCGGATTTTTGGCGTATCAGGGTCGGCATAGGCAGGCCGGACAGCCGCTTGCCCGGCGAGGGCGGCCCCAAGGGAAGCGGCGAAGGCATCGTTGACTGGGTTCTTTCGGATTTCAGCGCCGCCGAACTGGAAACGCTGGACGAGGTTCTGGAAACCGGGGCGGAGCTTCTTGCGCGGGCATTCCTTGACGGCCCGGAAACGCTGCTTCCCGAATGGTCTAAAATGGCTATCACGAAAACAAAGACTTGAATAGATTGGTTCTGCGGTATTCTTGCGCAGGCGGTTCTTTTGCTTTCCTGTTTTTGTGTTTGTAAAACGTGTCGTCTTGGGTTTGCTCTATTATTTTTTTTGCCCTGTCCATATACACGGGGTCTACGAACAATAGATATTCATCAGCGCCCGGAAAAATGTCATCGCAGGGTATGTTGTTTTTGTTCAGCAGCGCATATACCGCAAACGCTTCGTCATATTTTTTTGACGCGAAAACGAGGTCGCCAAAAAAGCGCTCCTCGTCGATGCCTTCAACAAGTTCTATCGCCGCGTCCTCATATTCCCCGGCAGTGTACAGCTCGAAGGTTTGCGCGTCATTTAATTTTTCGTCAAATTCCTCGATGGGTACGTTTAACTCGTCGCGCCGTTCCCTTGTTTCGGTGATCCGCTGGCCTGCCTGACCGTGCTTCAGTCCGCCGTGGCCCCATTCCACACGAATATGCAGTTTGACGCTTGTTACCGGTATATCATTCTCTGCCAGCAATTTTTTTACGGCAATAATTCTATACCTTTGGGGAGAGTTGAAAACCATTTTCTCCATAGTTTATCCTACATCGCCGCTTTTACTCGTGTCAATCTTCCTGCCTGTAGCGGCGATCCGCTTTTTTCAGGCCCAGGCGATGCTTGCTGTGAAGCCGCTTTTCCCGGGCCGCGCGGCTGGGCTTTGTGGGACGGCGGGGCTTGGGAAGCCGGGCGGCGTTCACGATAAGGCTTTCCATGCGGGCGTAGGCCCGCTCCAGATTGGCCCGCTGGGAACGTTCCTCACTGGCGGCAATTACGAGTTCCCCCGCGCCAGTGATGCGATACGCCAGCGTTTCCCGCAGCCGGGCCGCTTCGGCCTCGCTAAGGCCTTCAAGATCGTCCACCCGTAGGCGCAGGGTTACCTTTGTGTTGACTTTATTCACGTTCTGCCCGCCGGGGCCGCCTGAACGGGAAAATTCCGCCCGGGCTGTGGCATGAATAGATTGGTACAAGAGCAAGGATTCCATAGCTACTTCAACGTAACAACGTGGTGTTTTTCCGCGGCATTACGAAGGTTCTCGTCCAAAGTACAAAGAACCGCTTTTTTCCGTGCCGCCAGCTCCAAATACGCCGCGTCGTATGAACTGAGATTGTAATTGTCGCAGAGCCGTAGGAGCGTTTCGGAATAGGCAACCTCCGTCGCAAAATCGCTTGTCAAGCGAATGGCAGCAAGTAATGGAAAAAAACGCATTGCGTCGTCGAACGTGTACCGCTTGCGCCGGATAAGGTTTTTGAAAACATTTGCCACTTCGTACCATAGCAACTGAGGCACAAATATTTCTTCGTCTTCACCAATGGAGTCTTGTATCCTATCCACTATGGGATTTTTCTCGTCAGGCAAAATCAGCGTACAGACAAAGGACGAATCAAACACATAGACCATCACTTCCGGCCTTCTTCGACAGCTTCACGGACACTAAAATATCCCGGTTTGCCGCAATGGAGTTTTCGCATTTCGATGATCTTTGCCAGGGCCTCTTTTCTGGTCATTTCCTTTTCTTGCGTGAAGGGTACGATTTTCGCTACGGGCTTTCCCCGTCTGGTGATCACAAAATCAGCGCCACGCTCCACTTCTTCAATGATACGAGAAAAACGGGTCTTGGCTTCAAACGCTCCGATTTGTTGAATATTCATACACTAACCTACGCCAACCAGTCTAATAGACTAGTTGACAAAAGTCAATGTGCCCATGTTTTTCCTTTAGCCAACGGCCTTTTTTAACTCTTCAACTTTGTCGGTCTTCTCCCAGGGGAACTCGCTGCGACCAAAATGCCCGTAACTGGCTGTCTGCCGGTACATCGGGCGGCGGAGGTCTAGCGTTTGGATGATCCCCGCGGGGCTAAGGTCAAAGACCTTTTTTACGGCTTCTTCAATGCGCTGTTCGTCAACAACGGCTGTGCCGAAGGCTTGCACCATCACCGAAACCGGGAAGGGGACGCCAATGGCATACGCCAACTGTATCTCGCAACGCTCCGCGAGGCCGGCGGCGACGATGTTCTTTGCCACATAGCGGGCGGCGTAGGCGGCGGAGCGATCCACTTTCGTGGGATCCTTGCCGGAGAAAGCGCCCCCTCCGTGGCGGCCCATACCGCCGTAAGTGTCTACAATGATTTTGCGGCCTGTAAGCCCGGAATCGCCAAAGGGGCCGCCCGTTACAAAGCGCCCGGTGGGATTCACGTAATACTTGGTCTCTTTGTCCAAAAGGCCCGTGGGTTCGAGCATGGGCTTGACGATCTGTTCTATGACGCAGGATTCGATTTCCTTGTGCGTTACGTCAGGATCGTGCTGGTGAGAAATAACCACGGCATCAATACGAACGGGCTTGTGCCCCTCGTACTCTACCGTTACCTGGCTTTTGGAATCAGGGCGGAGCCACGCGATGGTTCCGTCCTTTCTTAGCTTCGCGGCGCGGACAAGAAGCCCGTGGGCCAAGGTTATGGGCAAGGGCATAAGCTCCTTGGTTTCACTACACGCGAAACCGAACATCATCCCCTGATCCCCCGCGCCCTGTTGCCCCTGATACTGTTCAAGCCCCGTGCCGGAAACCCCCTGGCTTATGTCCGGGGACTGGCTGTGAACCATCCCCAGAACCGCCATGGATTGATAATCGAGCCCGTAAGCGGGGTTTGTGTACCCGATTTCCCGCGCCACTTCCCTGACTATCTGCTGAAAATCAACAAATGTAGTGGTGGTAATTTCGCCCCCCACTAGGACAAGGGAAGTCGACGCGAAAGTTTCGCAGGCAACCCGGCTATAGGGGTCATCCTTCAAACAGGCGTCCAGTACCGCATCCGATACCTGGTCGCAGAGCTTGTCCGGATGACCCTCGCCTACAGATTCAGAAGTAAAAAGCAAGCGGCGTCCCATCATAGAGAATCTGCGAGACTCCTTAACCCTTGTACGTCCAGTACCCGGTTCCTTCCGCTGATAAAATCAGCCGTCAAACGCAGGTTCTCCGCAATGGCCTGGCGGGCGCCGGGGCTGTCAAGGTTCCGTCTGAGGTCGGGAATTGTCAGGACAGAACCCGGGAAAATCAGATCAGGATCAAGGACAGGGGCCGATGCCGCCATGATCAGGGGGAAGAACAGCCCGTTTTGGGGGCCGGCGTTACCAGCGTTCGCCACGGGGCCGTAGAACATCCGGGCAATGCCGGAAAGGGTGTCCCCTGCCACTACTGTGTAGGTCTGGGCCCCGGTAAGGTCCAAGCCAACTACGACAGGCGGCGGCGCGACGGGTGGCGGCGGCGGCGGTGGCGGCTGATCAGGGGGGGGGGCGCTCGGGCAGGAAATCATCAGTAGGCCTACCAAAAGGACCATAATACCGACAGCAAATCTCTTCATTAGTTGCTCCTCTTTAACAAAAAATCGTGATAATATGTGAGGCAATTTCAATTTTTTCGTTTTTTGAAAATGGCTCACCCGACCAGATGACATTGTATATCACACTTGGGAATAAAGTCAATACGCTTTTTGACAGAATGGGGCAAAAAAGTATAGAATTAACATATCAGGGCTCATTGAGGGGTGGAATTATGGTCGAAAAAAACGAAGCGTTAAAAGCCGGCGGGCGTGTAACCGGAATTGTGATTCCCGTTGGCGCTCTTAGAACCGAAAAAAGCATTGGGGTTGGGGAGTTTCCCGACCTAGAGGAATTCGGCGGCCTGTGCGCCAAAATGGGCGTTGGTCTTGTGCAGTTGCTTCCGGTAAATGATACCGGCTACCACAGTTCGCCCTACAGCGCCCTTACCGCGTTTGGCCTTAACCCCCTGTACCTGCGAATCGGAGACCTGCCCGAATCGGCGGGCCGCGAGGCCGAAATCCGGGCCATAAAAAATGAGTTTGACGGTGCCGCGCGGTTCCCCTACGAAGCCCTGCTTAGGGCCAAAATGGGCCTTATAAGGAAGATATACCGGGACAACAGCGAAGAAATCGCCGCCCGCCCCGCCCTGAACGCATGGATAGACGGAAATTCGTGGGTTAAACCCTACGCCGTGTTCCGGCGGCTCAAAGAAGCCAACGGGGAAAAAAGCTGGCAGGACTGGAGCGGGCATCAAAAACCGGATGCCGCAAGCATTGCCGCCCTGTGGGACGACCCTTCCCTGAAAAACGAGCATTTTTTCTGGGCGTGGATACAACAGGCGCTTGACGCCCAGTTTTCCGCCGCCGCCTTAGGCCTTGCCGGGCAGGGCATACTCCTTAAAGGAGACCTTCCTATCCTAATGAACGAAGATTCCTGCGATGTCTGGGCCAGTCCGGAATTCTTTAACATGGGCTTTTCCGCCGGAGCGCCCCCGGATATGTACTGCCCAGAAGGGCAGAACTGGGGGTTTCCCATCTATGACTGGCAGGCGCAGGCAAAAGACGAGTACGCATGGTGGAAAGCCCGCCTTAAAACGGCGGAAAAATACTACCAGTTTTACAGAATCGATCATGTGCTTGGGTTTTTCAGGGTCTGGGCTTCCCGGCGAGAGGACGACACCGCCGTCATGGGCCGGTACGTCCCCTGTATTCCCGTGAATGCCGGGGATTTTGCCGCCCTTGGCTTTGACGAAGGCCGGATACGCTGGATATGCGAGCCTCATATTGCGACCGGGGAGGTATGGGACGCCGTGCGGGGCGAAGAGGCGGCGGCTGGCAGGGTGTTTGAACTGGCCCTTGACCGGATCGGCGATGAGGAACTGTGGCTTTTCAAAAAAAGCATCCGGGGCGGGAAAGACATAGCGGCGCTGGACATACATCATGCGGCAAAGGCCTTTCTTGCCAAAGCATGGGCGAACCGCGTCTTTTTTGAGCATGAGCCGGGTCAGTTTTTCCCCGTGTGGTATTACCGTGATAGCCGGGCCTACGCTTCCCTTTCGCATGACGAAAGGAAAGACCTTGAAGCCCTGCTGGAACAGCGAGGGGCCGAATCGGAAAAGATATGGGAAGAAGATGGCAGGCGGCTTTTGGCGCTGTTGATTCAGGCATCCTCCATGTTCCCCTGCGCCGAAGACTTAGGCGTTGTTCCCGGCTGTGTGCCCCGTGTGCTTGAACAGCTTGGCATTATGGGCCTTAGGGTGGTGCGCTGGTTCCGGGACGGGGGCAAAGAAGGCCAGCCCTACGTTCCCTTTGAAGATTACCCGGAGCTTTCGGTATGCACCCCGGCGGTTCATGACAGCTCCTGCCTGCGGGAATGGTGGGACAGGGAGGCGGATCAGCGGCTATTCAGCGGTTTTCTCGGTATCCCGTCCCTGCCCAAAATCTACAACCCCGGAACCGCCAGAATTATTCTTTCCAAGGTTGCCTCCTGCGCTTCCCGCTTCCGGGTGTTTCAGATACAGGATATTCTGCACCTTTCCAACCGCTGGTATGCCGCAGACCCGGCATCGGAACGGATTAACGTACCCGGCACTGTCAACGAGTTTAACTGGACGTACCGCCTGCCCGCCGCCATTAGTGAAATTATGAAGGACGAAGAGCTTGTTCACTCTGTCAGGGAACTGGCGGCGGCCCCCCGCCGTGCGTGAACGTGAGCATTTCCGCAAAAAGCCCCGGCAGGGGAGGATATACGTTTTAAGAATCCCGCATGGGGAACCCGCTACGGAGCCACGGTCTCCTACGCGGAGACGCCATGCAAATGGCTTCTTAAAACGTATATCCTCCCCTGCCGGGCATTGTGCTGATGCTCACGCGCGGCGGGGGCATTGCAGGGGCTCCGCAAAGGCATGAGCCGTCCACGGCTGGGCGAGATGAAAATCCGGCGTATAAAAGTTTTTGAAAAATTCCCGCAAGATATGGTTGACGCTTCGCCAATAGCTGGGTATACTTTTTCTTGATGGTATTTGTTGCCACTTACAATGCAATTTTCCCGTCCGTAAGACAGCCGCCGCAGGCGGCTGTTGTGGGGAACGTTACCCCCCCCCCCCCCCCCCCCCCCCCCCCCCCCCCCCCCCCCCCCCCCCCCCTCCCCCCCCCCCCTCCC
>WQUW01000128.1 GCA_009781915.1 Treponema sp.
GCCTGCGCGGAAAGTTTTTTCAAAACGCTCAAACGGGAACTGGGCATTCTTGATGGGAAGCATACGAAAAAGGAGGTAACAACAGGGGTATTTGAATACATCGAAATGTATTACAACAGACGCTGTAGACATTCGGCAATCGGATATGCTACACCTTTAGCATTAACAAATAATTTAGCGGCTTAATTCACTGTCCAAAAAATCGGGGGAACTCCAGTCCAGTAGTGCCTTGCGTATTCCCAAGAAATGCCAAAGCGCCAATGGTAATAACGCTGTTTGGAATAGTAACGCTGTTTGGAATAGTAACGCTGGTTAGCTGGTTGTGCTGAAACGCAGAATCGCCGATAGTGGTAACGCTGTTAGGTATGATAACACTGGTCAACCGGTTCGTCGCGAATGCCCAATCTCCGATGTACGTAACGCTGTCAGGTATGGTAACGCTGGTCAGGTAGTTTTCCCAGAATGCACCCTCCCCGATGCGCATAACACTGTCGGGAATGCTGACACTGGTCAGGTAGTTCTGCGCAAATGCCTCCACCCCGATGTGCATAACGCTATCGGGTATGGTAACACTGGTCAGCCCGTTCTCCCAAAACGCCTCCTCGCCAATCGCCGTAACAGGCATCCCCCGTACGCGTGGCGGTATGCGTATGTCCGTGCCGGTTCCTACGTGGCCGATGATTGTTACGCCAGAGCCGTCCTCGGCGGCTTGCCACGTAAAATATTCTTCGGGATCAAACTGCGGCTGCCAATGGGCACACGACACGAATACCGCGGCAAACGCCGCCACGGCTAGCCAGATTGCTGTTTTCATACGTCCTCCTGCGTAGTTCCCCTAATCCTACCACAGACTTGGGTAAAAGTAAACGCAACCCGTCCTTTGCGTTCTAGCGCCTTGACACTGCCCCCCAAACCATGCGATAATTGTCCGAGAGGGCCGGTTGCCGCCCGCGGCGCTGGGCTTCGATAGATTTCCGTTTTAAAACGAGGCATCATGCGAACCAACGCCACCACCAACCACAGCATAGGCCGCCTAAAGGCCGTGCCGTACACGCTCGCCCTTATCCTTACCAGCGTACTCGCCGTCTCGTGCGGCGGCGGCGGCCCAGTGGCCGGAGCGCCCTTGCCGGACGCCCGCTACGTGGAAGAAGTCTCTAGCGGCATTGTCAACCGCAGGGGGCCGGTCGTGGTTGTGTTTACGCGGAGCCAAGACACCTCAGTCCCCTTGGGCGACCGGGCGTTTACCCTCAGGCCCGCGACAAGGGGCGCTGTTTCGTGGCGGGACGAGTACACCCTCGTGTTTACCCCCGCCGAGCCGCTGGAGGGCGGGCGGCACTATCAGGCCCATGTCGCCGTGAGCGGTATCGACCCCTTTTCCTTTGACTTTGTAGCCAGCGTTCCGGCCCTCGCCGTTACCCTTGGCCCCGTGATAATTGACGTTGCCGGGGACGCGGTCGTGCAGGGAACCGTAGACGTGGACGAAGGCACGGAGCTTTCCAGAGTAGAGTCTACCGTAACTTCCCCGCAGTTGGGTAACCCCGTGTGGGAACATTCCGGCGGCACGCACCGCTTCATGTTCCCCGCCGTGGCGCTCCAAGCCGCCGCCCGGCCCGTAACCGTTGAATGGAACGGCAGGCTTGTGGGAAGCGGCGAGCGGGGAAGCGCCATCGTGTCCATTCCCGGCACGGATGTCTTTGAGGTTACCGGCTTTCGCCTTATCGACGGCGTTCTGGAAGTCTCCTTTTCAGCCCCCATCATGCCAAACCGTGACCTTAGGGGCTTTATCACCGTGGACGGCAGAACAAACGTGCGCTACTCCGTGAACCAGAACATCGTGAGGATTTTCGCTGACGGCGCTGGCGGCATACCCCCCGGCACGCAAATCGCCGTTCAGGACATCGAGGCCGCCGACGGACGCCGCCTTGCCATCCCCGCTCAGCACCGTATCGCCGAGCGCTGGGAGACCCCGCTTATACGCTTTGCCGGGACAGGCAATATCCTGCCGACAAGCCAAGGCAGTAACCTTGTTATCGAAACCAGAAACGTTTCGGGCGTTCTGGTCGAGGCCTTCCGCATAAACGGCAGCAGCATGATTCAGTTCCTGCAAGTGAACACCCTGTCCGGCACATCCGGGCTGGACAGGGTCGGCGAGCCTGTCTGGATCAGCGCCATTGACTTCCCGTGGCAGGCTACCGATCAGAACCGCTGGATACGCCGGGGCCTTGACCTTTCCGAACTTAGCCGCAGATACCCTGACAGTATGTTCCGCATCAGGGTTACTTTCCGGCCCCGCCATGTCCAGTACGAATGTACGGCGGGCCACGGAAGCTTCGCCCATTTTAACTTTCCCCCCGACACTTTCGCGGGATGGGGCGCAGGGGAGCGTTGGAGCATTGCCCAGCCGCCGGGCGTACACATTAGCTGGCAGGACTGGAACACCTTTCGCCGCGACCCCTGCCATCCCTCCTTCTTCGTTTCCCACAGCGACCACAACATCACCATACAGCGCAACGTGCTTATCTCCGATTTGGGGCTTATCGCCAGAAGATCGCTGGACGGCTCGTGGTTTGTCGCCGCGACAAACATCATAACCGCCCGCCCGGAACGGAACGTGGCGTTCCGCATCCACAACTTTCAGGGGCGGGTGTTGCACGAGGGCAGAACCGGCGCTGACGGCACGGCTGTCGTTCCCCGCCTTGATACGCCGCAGATGCCGGGCGGAACCCGCTTCTTCGTATCCGCCGAAAGCGGCCTTGGGCGGGCCTTCCTGCGAATAAACGACGGCGACGCTCTGGCTACGAGCCACTTCGACGTAGGCGGCGGCACACCCACAACGGGCATCCGGGGTCTTATCTACGGCGAGCGGGGAGTATGGCGGCCCGGCGACAATATCTACCTTACCTTCCTGCTTTCCGACCCGCTGGGGACGCTCCCGCCCAACCACCCGGTCATATTCGAGTTCGAAGACCCAAGGGGCCGGGTCGTACAGCAAAGGACGCTTACCTCCTCGGTTGACGGCTTTTACCGCATAACCACCTCCACCGCGCCTGACGCTCCCACCGGCCATTGGGTCGCCCGGATGCGGGTAGGCGGCAACGTCTTTAGGAGAACCGTCAATGTCGAAACCGTCATGCCCAACAGATTGCGGATGAACATCGACTTTGGCGGGGAAGACATGATACGAAGCGGGCCGCGGCAGGTATACCTTGACGCCGAATGGCTTTTCGGAGCGCCTGCCCCCGGACTTAGGGCCGACATTTCCGTGGCGTTCAACGACCGGGAAACAACCTTCCCCGGCTTTGGCGAGTTTTCATTCCGTGACCCGTCCCGCACCGTTACCTCCGAGCGCAGCGATCTGTGGGAGGGTACGCTGGACTCAGGCGGGCGGGCCAATTTTAGGATGCAGCTTAACCCCGGAGCCCGTGTGCCGGGAAAGGTAACCGCCCGGTTCATGACCCGGATATTCGAGCCGACAGGGGTCTTTTCATCAGAGCATATAAGCGTTGAGTATTCGCCGTATCCCCGCTATGTCGGGCTTAGACTGCCTGCCGCCGGGGATGGCTGGGGCAGCGCGCTGGCTACCGGCGTGGATCATCAGGCGGAAATCGTCCTTCTTGACGAAGACGGAACCCTTGTGCCGGGGAACGTGAACCTGTCGGCGGCGCTTTACGAGCTAAACTGGCGCTGGTGGTGGGAGCGGGGGCTTGACGAGCCGGCGCAGTTCGCCTCGGCCTTTGCCCGCAACCCTGTTTCGCGGGGAGAGATAACCGCCGTCAACGGCAGGGCGTCGTGGACGTTCAGGGTGAACGAGCCGAACTGGGGCCGCCATATCGTGATTGTCTGGGACACCGCGGGGGGCCACGCCGCCGCCCGGAC
This sequence comes from Treponema sp., assembly GCA_009781915.1. GTDB lineage: Bacteria > Spirochaetota > Spirochaetia > Treponematales > Breznakiellaceae > WRKT01. Next base: position 3,877 of record WQUW01000128.1, read on the forward strand.
GGTGTTTATCGGCTGGGGCCGCCCGCAGGAGGGCGACCATGACTCCCAAGCCATGCTTACCCTGACCCCCGAAAGGCCCTTGTACAACGTCGGTGAAAGGATTTCCGTCAGCTTCCCCTCCAACAGATACGCAATGGCGCTGGTGGCGGTGGAGAAAGGCGGGCAGATCATCCGCAGCGAATGGGTAAACGGGCAGGACGAATCGACAACCTTCGAGTTTACCGCGGAGCCTTCGATGGTTCCCAACGTGTATGTCCACGTAACCATGCTTCAGCCGCACCTGCAAACGCAGAACGACCTTCCCATACGGCTTTACGGCATAACGCCGGTGATGATACACGACTCGCGCCTTGCCCTTCAGCCGAGGATCGCCGCGCCGGAGGTTTGGCTTCCTGAGTCGGAGGTCTCGTTCACGGTAAGCGAGACTACAGGCAGGCCAATGGCCTATACCGTGGCGGTGGTGGACGAGGGGCTCCTTGGGCTTACCCGCTTTACCCTGCCCAATCCGCACCACGCCTTCTATTCGCGGGAAGCCTCGTTCCTTCAAACGTGGGATGTTTTCAGGGATGTCATAGGCGCTCACTCAGGAATGCTGGAAACTCTGCTTGCCATTGGCGGGGGCGATGATTTAACGCTGGACACAGAGCGGGATGTCCAGCGCTTTAGGCCCGTGGTGCGCTTCTTTGGCCCCTACGAGCTGGGAGCCGGCGAGCAGAGAACCACGACCTTCGACCTTCCTCCATATGTCGGCTCTTTGCGGATCATGGTGATGGCGGCGTCCGCTTCAAGAGAGCCGCGCCCTGCGGGGGTCTTGCGGGCATACGGCACGGCAGAGCAGGCGGTCAGGGTGGCCTCGGACTTGATGGTGTTCGCTTCGCTTCCCCGCGTCCTTTCGCCCAATGACGAAGTGGTAATCCCCGTGCATGTCAGCTCATTCAGCGAAGGGAGAAGGACGGTGCGGGTAGACCTTTCCGTTCCGGGGGCCGAGATACTGGGGCCGGCCTTCCAGAACGTGGTGTTCGAGGAACCGGGCGAAACGCTTGTCCGCTTTAGGGCCAGAGCCCCCGGCAATCCCGGCTCGCTTGCCTTTACCGCCAGCGTACAGTCGCCGGGTCTTAGGCCCGCCCGGCACGAGACCGAGATGGAAGTCAGGTCTACGGTACGGCCGGTAACCAGAGCTGTCCACAACCTTGTCGCGCCGGGGGCGAGCTGGCAGGGGAATATCGAGTATCCGGGCAGAGCGGGAACCAACGAAATGACGGTCTCTTTTTCAAGGTTTCCCCCGATCAACTTGGAGTGGCGGCTGAACTTCCTGATCGGATACCCCCACGGCTGTCTTGAACAGATGACGAGCCGCCTGTTGCCCCAGCTCTATCTGGACAGGATACTTGACCTTGACGATACCCGCCGGGCGCAGATACGGACAAACGTTACCTCAGGGATTGAGCGCATGACCGGTTTTCAGGTTCCTTCGGGGGGCTTTTCGCTATGGCAGGGGGGAACGGCGGCCCACGACTGGACTACAACCTATGTCGGGCATTTTCTGCTGGAGGCCCGGCGCGCGGGCTACGCTGTTCCCGAAAGCGTCATACGGCGGTGGATACACTACCAGAAAGACAGGGCGGCGCTTTGGCAGGCCCGCGACGGAACCTTTATCCAGCAAGCCTACCGGCTGTACACGCTTGCCTTGGCGGGGGAGGCCGACCTTGGCTCCATGAACCGCCTTAGGGATCAGCCGAACCTGTCCAACCGGGCCCGCTGGCGGCTTGCCTCCGCCTACTGGTACGCCGGGCAAAGGGACGCCGCCCGAAGCATGATACAGGGTCTGCCGCTTCCGGAACTGGCTAACAGGGAGCTTTCGGGCACGTTTGCCTCGCGGCTGCGGGACAGGTCGATGGCGCTGCAAACGCTCCTTCTTCTTTCGACGGGGGGCGTAACTCAGGCGGAGGCTGCCAGAATCAGCGCCCTTTTCAGGGACATTGCCGATGTCCTTTCCAGCGACATCTGGCTTTCCACTCAGGAAACGGCCTTTGCCCTTATCGCTCTGGCTCCGTACATACGGAACAACGCGGGAAGCGGGAACTTGAGCGTGGGGTACAGCGTGGCGGGCCATACCGGGGCGGTTATTTTCAACAGCCCGATGATAGAGCGGCCCTTGGACATTGTTCCGGGCACTGCGAGCCCCTTTGCCATAACCAACCATTCGGACGCTCCGGTGTACGTAACGTTCACTGTCCGGGGCATTCCCGGCGAGGGGAGCGAGCCCGCGATTTCTGACGGGCTTGCGCTCTCGGTCGTCTACCTTGACACTGACGGCAGGGCGGTAAACCCCGCCAACCTGAGGCTGGGGCAGGACATGGAGGTGCGGGTAACGGTACGCAACACGAGCGCTCTTTTAGCGGTAGAGGAAATCGCCTTGGTTGTCCCCTTCCCGGCCTCGCTAGAGATTATCAACACCCGTCTTGCCGGCCCTGCGGAGCCCGGAGCGCCCCCGGCGAACTACAGCCACCAAGACATACGGGACGACCGGGTTATGACCTACTTTGATCTTGGCCGGGGGCAGTCGCGGACGTTCAGTTTCAGGGTAACCAAGACCTACGAGGGGTCTTTCTTCCGGCCCGCGATTCACGCTTACGCTATGTACGACGAGTCTATCAGGGCGATTATTCCCGGCGTGTTGCGCAGCGAGTAGTGCGCCCCCCGCCGCGCGTGAGGCTAGAGGCTCATGCGCGGCGGAGGGCATTGCTGGGGCCTTCCCGGCGGAGCCGGGAAGGCTGTGCGAGGCTGGCGGGGGACGGCCTTACCACGCCCAGCCAAGGCCAAGGCCAACGCCGAGCCTGAGGAAGCCGCCTCTGCCGAATATCACCTCATCATCCCCAAAAGGGTCAGGAGCGGCTCTCCGTACCTGTGCCTCTCCAAACACCGTGGGTATACTTATAAACGGATTCACAAAAAAACCTCCGCCCCGTCCTCCAAGCCTCCATCCTATACCGGGAGCCATAGTAAAGCCGGTATCATACTTAACCGCCAAAATCCCATCATCCGGTCCTCCGCCCACTTCGCCGAAGCTGCCTAAAAGACGGCTCCAGCCCATGCCAAGTTCGAGATAAAATATATACCTTCTTCCGGGGAAAAAGAGGGCAGTCGCCATTATTCCGCCGCTAAACGGGACGATTTCTCTCGCTGGTTGACGTGAGACGTAGAAAAACGCAATTGCCCCAACCGAAAAGAAATGGTTTATATCCCTTGTGTAGCGTATGCCTCCACCCATACCAAAAGCAAAAATGTTGTCCACGGTGGCTTCTGCCGAAAGCCAGTTTTTACTAACAATTACTGCCCGTGGCTCATGTGCCGCGGGGACGGCTACCGATGCTGTCTGCTGTAACTCCGCCAACAGCACCGGCGTCCCGTCCGGTCTCAGCAGCGTGGCTCCGCCAAAGGCTTCGTCGCCGATGGAGGCAATGCCGTCAGGCACGATAACCACGCTTAATTGGTTGCCGTGGAACGCACGGTAGCCAATGTTCGCCACGCCCGGCGGAATGGCGACGCTGGTAAGACTGTTGTTGGCGAACGCCATCGATCCAATACTGGTAACGCCCGCCGGGATGGTAATGGCGGTAAGCTGATTACTGGCAAAGGCCATCGCCCCAATGCTGGTAACGCTAGCGGGAAGGACAACAACGCTCAGCCCGCTTTGCAGAAACGCCGCCGTGCCGATTGCGGTAACAGGTCTGCCCTGAATCTGCGGGGGAATCACCAGCGTCTCGCCGGAACCCGCGCGCCCGGTAACCGTTACGCCTGTGGCGTTTGCCTCCCACGTGAATTCCGCCGGGCTCTGCGCCGTGACGGATGCCGTCGCGAGGGCAAGCATGAAAAGCAATGCCGCCCCCTTCAGTTTTGTCATGTGTTTCATGATGTGAACACTCCTTGATTTGGCATTGTTCAACTAAAACTGACGGGATAGACAAAGAGAAGAAAATGATGTTATAACAAACCTGTGAAACCCAAATGTTTACATTGCGGCAGCCAAAGCTACCAACTTAACGGAAAAATTGTGGCATATGTAATAGGCACGATGAACCAGAGCCACGCTTTTGAACTATATCAAAAAGTGAAGCGGGAGGTGGGCGACATCAAACGGA
>WQUW01000129.1 GCA_009781915.1 Treponema sp.
ATTTATTGACAGGAATACCGCGCGGTGGTTACGGAGAAATGCCGGTGTTGATGTCGGAGACAGTGTAACAATTGCGCTTGAAGCGCGGCTTCTAAACGGCCCCAAGGGAAGGCGGCACAAACGTCTTTTTTCAGATGCCGTTACAAAGCGCAATGCGCCCACTCTTATAGACATGATTCAGTCAGGCGAAGTTTTTTTTGACGATTCAAGGGGCCGCGGAAATCTTATTTATTTATTCCCGCACGCCGCCAATAGATTTACCAAAATTACGGTTAATCCACAGACCCAAAGAGGATTGCGTGGTTCCAGAATAACAGGGCCAGTGGTTGTTAATTTGCAGACTATACCATCGGATGGGGAGGCAACTGAGCTGGGCAGAATAAGAAGGTTGCAACAAATAAGGTAGGTAGGGTACTGTAGGCCAAGGCCATAGCCGTTACCAGCTATTCCGTTCAAGTCCCCCGGCGTGGGAGCGCTTGGCTTAATTCATCCACAGCACCCTTCTACCTGTGGTTTACAGGTTATGCCATGTTTGGCGCGGTGTCAAGCGGGGGTTTGAGGGCGGTATTTCGGGCTTGTTTTGACTTTTTGGGCGGGGCGCTTTTTATTGCGCTATGTGTAAGGCTATTGCAAACAGGCCATTCTCTATTACCCCAAAAAACCCGCAAAAACCCGCCTATTCGCCGCCATTTCTGATTCTATTCGCTGGCACACTCACAAAGCATAAAACCCAATTGTGTAAATTGGCAATGATATAATTGCACTGAGATTAAAACATCTGCGTAGAAAAGACTCCTCCTTGATGCGATGCAGGTCAAAAGAAAAGTGAATTTTATCATTGATTTCCCGCATTCGAGCGAAAAGATATTCGATATTTTCTATACCTTGGTGCATTTCAAAGCAAGTGCTATCACTCATATTGATTTTATACATGGAGTATTCGCCGTCTCCTTGGCCTCTTGTAATTTCTAAGATACACGAAATTTTGGTTGCATTGATGTATTCATTGCGCCTTGTAAACTTAAGACTGGGTATTATTAGGGTATTTTCTTTTAGCCTGATACATTGAAATAATACATTCAACGTAGCACACAAAGGTACCCCCCAGACAAGCAGGACGAATACTAACCCAATTCCTATGTCTTGCAGGCTAAACGACTCAGAGAGTACATCATGAAGAATCCAGATGCTCATGCCAAAGAGCATTGAGAACAGGAAGTTGTAGGTGAAAATTTGCATATAAAAAGTATCCGCCGTACTTCTCCTTATTTTCGCCACGACAATAATTACCGTGATTGAGAGAGCTACGGAAACTACTATCCATGATGCTTTTTCATTCATCGCCTGTTTTGTATCCAGTCGGAGACATTAACCCTCCATTCAAGTTTTCGCTTTCCAAAGGTAAATTGAACTCCTGTAATCCAGCCATTTATTGGAACCATGCGAATACCCTGCCGAGCAACATATAAAAACCGACCGCATAAACCACAGCCGCTATAATTGTTCCTCCATCTACCAATTTATCGAAAAAAGAGCCTTCTCCAGTGTGGTGTATGGGGAAGTGGAAGTGAATATTGTCATTAATTTGCCCCATTCGGTAAAACAGGCGATCAAGATCTTCCATATCAACAGTAATCCAATGACAGCCGCCGTCACTCATATTTGCCAGATAATAGGTCCCTCTCTCATACCCGGGATCAACATATTCAATGCTTGTTATTTTGTCTATGTCAATATATTCATCTTTGGATGCAAGCTCTTTCTTTAACAATATATTACCTTTCAGCACATACCGTTTGGACAGAGCAAAAATCAACATTAATAAAAGAAGCAGCCAAACAATTATAAGACCAATATGTATTGGAATGTTGCTTTCAAAATATTCAGGATTCGCATAAAAAGGTGCTAAAACAAGTGCGATGCCAAAGGTGAAAATAAACGCACCCCAACAGAGTAGCCATAATGGCGACGCACGAAAAACATTTGGGCTTCTTCTTCTTCTTCTTATTGCGAAAAGCACTACTGCAACAGCGAGAATGCCAGAGAGTATTATTCGAAACACTGTTTCATTCATCGCCTGTTCTGCAACCAGTCAGAGACATTAACCCTCAACTCTAATTTTCGTCCTCCGAAAGTGAATTGAACTCCGGCAATCCAGTTATCCCAGAGAGTATCAAGATTAATTAATGCCTGTATGTTCCTATTAGAAAAATCCAGCAAGTCCCTCCGCAGTAAGATACCTACTTCAGCAACTATCCAACTTAGCTTTGCGTCAATAGCAAAAGCCATTGTAGTCATAGTATCTCTTATGACTCCCAAAAGACCTCCCGCATTAATAAAGTTAGATATGGGGTTGCCAGGTAACAGGCTAATATCAAAAGTTTGTCTAAGTCCAATACTGAATTCAATGATACCTACTTTTGTAGGTTTTTGATGGAACCAACTTACGCCAGCGACAAGCATGGGCTTCAATTTGCCATGCCTGTCGAGTTCTACGACAAGCTCTATGGTCGTCTTTATTCTTCTCGTTTTTCCTTCTTTGAGTTTATATGTACCTCTGGCGCTTGAATTTTCGCAAATACGCCAGATTTCATCTAGAACGGCAAGTACGGCGTTGTCTATCGCGTCCTGTAGGGTAATCAATGTCTGCTGATTCACTGTCTCTACAACAGTGCGGAGCGCTTCAGTTATCATGCTTCCTATGCTTTGCAACGCACGTGAACTTTCCATAATTATGGCATTAAAGTCCCAAAAAGACTGTTCTCCAAATCTTGGATCAAAAGCGGAAAGAAATCTCCGGAAGGGCCCGGTAACCCTCCAGTAAGACCCCTCTCGGCTGAACGCGATGTCGGCAAACGCTTTTACCCCTTCGTCTCCAAACATCTCCCGTACATAGTGCATTACCAAAAAGTCGGGGTTCAGCTCGTACACTTTGTCCCCATGCTCTTTTGCCAGTTGTTCAATGAATGTAACGTCTTTTTGCGCTATTTCGGCGGTTTCCCCCCTCAAATCTCCGGTTGCGGGGTTCCTTTGCAATTCGTGCGCCAGTATTATAGAAGCCCGCCACAAATCCTCTTGGGCTGTTATCTTTTCGTACTTTTTGTTCAGGCAGTACTTTACCTGCCCGTTCTCGAATTTTGTATATCCCCCTGTCCGGCTATCCATTCCCTCAAAGACAATAAAACCGCTTCCGGTCTCTATTCCCTCAAGCTTTTTGGCAATGTGCCCATCGCCGAATTTCCTTATTTGCGCCGTTAGTTTTTCTACGGTCTTGTTTTCCAGCCCCGCTTTTTTCAGAACAAAGCTCCCCTGTAGCCTTGTTTTGGTAGAAAGGTTATATAAACTGGCCAGTTCTGAGCATTGCTCCAACAGATAATTGTATCCCTCCGAGCTCAAGTCCTCAAACAGATAATTCCTAATCTCGGGGCTTCTGGCGCTCTCCCAATCTTCCAAATCCAGAAGGATGGAAGTAAGCGCATACGGCGTTTTGGGATTCCTTGTTAAATGCCTGTTCTGCCGCAAAAAACGGATAAAATCGTCAAATGTCTGTTCTATTAGGTGTCGGGCTTCTGAAGAAGATACTGTGGGCATAATTTCCCCCCTTCCTGTTTTCCATATCGACAAACTCTTACATCATAATAACCATATTACCGCTTACTGTCTACAATGCCTCTTACAATTTCTTTCGGCCAAACTTGCCGCAATTACACAGACCATCCACGGTATCGCCCTGACGCTCATTTCGACCGTGCTATTGTTCACTTAAGATTTCTTAGAAGCTTCAACAGGTACAGTTCCACGTACAGGACAAGGGAATTCCTGCCGCTGAGCGAGGAAAGGGACGGGGCGCTGTCCACAATGTCCTGCGCCATCCCGCCGATTGTCTTGCGGGTTATGGACAGCCTCTTTTTAAGCCGTAAATCCTTGCGCAACTTGTCCCTAGTCAGGGATTTTACATCTTCAACAAGGTTTGTCCGGGCTTGACTGTCAATAAGCCTGTTCCAGCGGGGTTCCAGTTCTTCCATATACTTTTCTATGGTATATCCGGGCGGAATAAGGGCCGCTTCTATCTCTTGCGCGGCGGCCCTCATTTCTCCGGCGGTGTCCCGTTCTTCCGGATGGCCGTCTTCGATGCGCGCGCTGCCGGGTTTCTTCCTTTTGAACAGGCCCTTGAAGAAAGAGATAATCGAACCTACGATGGGTATGGAGTACCACAGGGGGATCATAAACTTAACGTCCGACAACACCTCTTTGCGCCGGATAAGAAGCAGGGTAGAATACGGGAGCCGCCGCCCTTTTTCAAAGATTTTTACCGGAAGGGGGGCGCTTTTCTCGTTCCGCTCCGCCTCGCCGTAAACCAAAGGCAGTTTAATATCGTCCAGCAGTATTGCCAGCATGGGGCAATGCTTTTTCACAAGGGCAAGAAGGACATCTTCGAAGGTTTCATCGTTTTCCATCGCGGGCTCGCTGCGGCAGTCCAGTAGCGTTTCCCGCCATCGCTCAGTAAGCGCCCCCTTGATCTGGTTACGGGCCACAGCCAAAAGCCTAATGCAAAGGGCGAGCATCTTTTCTTTAAGCACAAACCACGTCTGATCCCCGTCGCCGTTTACAATAAGCAGCGCCGGCAAAGCGCCCTTTTCGCTCTCCGTAGTTTTCTTCCTAAGCCACGTTTGCAGGTCGTTATTTGTGTACTGGCTTAACAGAAGCGTTCCCTTGGAATTGGTGAATTTGCGAACCTGATCCAGCGTGTAAAAGAACGGGGGCTTGGCTAGTTGGCCTTCAAGATTTCTGAAGGCCAGTTCCATGTCTCGCTGTTTTAGCGCCAGCGACTTGTAGTATCCGCTTATCGTATCAATAATGTACGCCGCCTGCGCCGCGGCAATATCCCCGCTTAGGAGTTCTTTTTTGTTTTTAATGTCGTTCTTCAGCGTAACGCAAAAATGGGCCCAGAAAAGGCAAGGGAACTCTCTGCCTTCGGCTATCTCGCTGTAGCACTCCAATGGCCGTATAAGGATGCGGTTAAACTGATCTCTAACGCCCGATTCCTTGTTCTGAAGCTGGGGCAGAAGCTTACGGAGGATATAGTCCTTGTTGCCGCCCTTGCGCAGATAATTCCGTATTTTAAGAAGCGCTATTTCTGCGGCCCGCCGTGGAACCATGCTGGCGAGTATCAGGGCAGGCTCGATCTTTTCGGGAAAGGTGATTCGTAAAATGGGAGTGTCCTGCTTTTGGGGGTCAGCCAGATAGGAAGCAAGATCGAACTCGCAGCGCAGCGGGCGCACTTGGCTTTCCGGCAGGGTAATCCCTAAGGATTCTTCGTTGAAAAAGGGAATGTCCGCGTCTCTGTCGGCGCTCTGGTACATCTTTTCTATTCGCTGAGGATAAAAACTGGTCATGTATATCCGGCCCTCGGCGGCGTCCGCAACCAGTTCGCATTTGCCCTTCTGCACAAGGGGAGAGATTTCCGCCCAGAATTTTACGGCTTTGTCATTGGCCCATTTAAGCCATTCGGGTTTTTCCGCCGAAAGGTTTTTGGCGTATTGCTCCAAGAAATCAAGGAAAGCGTCTATTTGAATATAGGGAGAATTGTTTTTATTCGCGTAGGAGACTAGTATTGGATATAAATCTGTCCTCTGAACCACACCCTATGATCCCCGGAATGGCGCAGGGTGTCAATGAGGCAATGGAAAACATTATGGAAGTGAAGAAGCCTGAAAAACTTATTGGCCTTACAGGGCCCTACTGCGCCGGAAAAAACCATGTGGCGCTTCTTTTGGAGCGACGCGGGCTTGCGGTTTTGGACGTGGATAAACTGGGGCACAGGGTTATCGAAACGGAGAAGGAGCGTCTTGCGGCCCGCTTTGGCGAAGGCATTGTGGGGGCGGGCGGGCTGGTAGACCGCAGGCGTCTGGGGGCGGCTGTATTCGGCAACCCGCAGGCGCTTTCCGCCTTGGAGGATATCATTCACCCTGTGGTAAACCGGGAAATCCTTGCGTGGCTTGGCGAGCGCGCGGAAACAGAAGCGGCGTGCGTCATTAACGCTGCCCTGCTTCACCGCTGTTCGCCGGCTTTTGAGGCGTTGGACGCGGTTATTCTTGTGAAAGCCTGCCTCCCCGTCCGGCTCTTGCGGGCGAAAAAGCGGGATCGCCTGCCGTGGACGGCGCTAGTGAAACGGTTTGGCAGCCAGCGGCATTTCGCCTCTCAATATTCCGCCGTAAAAGCCGATATTTACAAAGTAGAAAACTCTGGATTTTCCGGCTTTACAGGCCGCCTTGTGTCCGGCAGGCTGGAAAACCGCATAAACGAGATTCTTTCCCGCATGGGAATTACGTAGGGTGTGGACATGGAAAAGAGAAAATTACTGTTGGTGGCAATTTCGGCCGGGATATTTTTGGTAATAGCCATTGGGTCTGCCATTGTTTTTACTCCGCAGGAAACGACTGTCGCTTCAAGGGCGGTTACGGTGTATCCCTCTGTCGGGGGTACGGCGATTAACGTAACTCCCCCAACCGCCAACGCCTTTAGGCAAGCGCCCGTGCCGGAACCTGCAGCGCCCGGCCCCGCCTCGGTTGATCCGGTTGGCCTTGTGCGGGGCCCTGTTGATACTATCGGCCTTCAGCCTCCGCCGCAGGGGGCTATCCAGCACGGAGGCGAGTTTGTTGTTACTGGCGCTACTCAAGGCGGTCAGGCGGCCCAAACGGTAGTTGTTCCCCGGCCCACGACCGCGCCGGCGGTTCCTGTTACCCCCCCCGCACGGACGGTTACCCCGGCTCCCGCTCCCCGGCCCGCCCCGGCGGTAACGCCCCGCCCGGCCCCCGCGGCTCCGCAGCCCGCTCCGGCGGCCCCACGGCCTGCCCCGGCGGTAACGGCAGCGCCCCGCCCGGCCCCGCCCGCAGCTCAGGCGAGGGTTCCAAACGATTACTGGGTGCAGGCCGGCTCCTTTTCTACCATTGCCAACGCCGAAAGAGCCAAGGAAGCGCTCGCTCACAGGGGCATTACTTCCATCATCGAAAACCGTGTTGTGGGCAACGAAAACCGGTTCCGTGTGCGGGTTGGCCCCTACACCTCCCAGAACGAGGCGGATCACTGGCTCTACTTGGTCAGGGCTATTGACGGGTTTGAGACGAGCATGGTTTGGCAGACGGTGCGGCGGTAAGCGCACAATAAACGCAAGATACGGCATTTTAACGTGGCAAAATTTCTTCTCGTATTTTTAAAATCCGACCCGTTAATGCGGGCGAATCCAGATGAATTGAATGTATCCTTGCTTTTCTACGAGTTCAAGCTCGGCGTGGTCGCAGGTTACGACGGTTGCTCCAGTGCAGCGAGCGGTTGCTACGAGTATAGCGTCAGCAAAGGACATTTTGCCTGTAGCTTTAAGATGGGCAGCTTCTCGAACAATGCCGGGGCTAAGCACCTCTGTAATGAAAATTGGAAAGGTGTTGTATATTTCGCGGACAATGGTGTCAGCTTGGTCAGTTCCGGCTACCCTGATCCGGTCATAGTAGACTTCAAGCAGGTTGACAGCACTCATGCTTAGGGTAATTTCCCCGCGTTCTGCCTGATCAAGGAGGTTGTTGACAATGTCTGCCCCCTTCTTCATCGTTGAGAAGGGCAATCACCGTACAGGCGTCAAGGAGATAATTGGACATAGCGTGTGCGCCCTTACCCTTGGAGGCTTTCTGTGGCTAGTTCCCGATCCTTGTCGGCTCGACAACGCACAAGGAATTCGTTTACCGAGCCTTTTGGCAAGCTCTTGCAACATCCCCGCAGCCAGCGATTGGAATGAGTGCCCTCTTGGGTGATATCCTTAGAAACAGAATTTTGCAAGCGAATAAGGCCCAATCCTTCCAATTCACGCAGTAAATTAAGCGTTTCCCGGTTC
>WQUW01000130.1 GCA_009781915.1 Treponema sp.
AGGGGAGGATATACGGTTTAAGAAGCCATTTGCCCAAATTCTTAGGCGAAGGAGACCGAGGCTCCGTAGCCGTGTTCCTTGGGCGGGATTCTTAAACCGTATATCCTCCCCTGCCGGAGCTTTTGGCAGAAATGCTTATGCACGACGGGGGGCCTTTACAAAGCCCCCGTTTCCGCATAAAGTCTACAGAGAGGTTCATATGCTGCTTAACGAATTAGGAATGCCCATTGCGGAATTGAAAGGGCACATCAACAGTACATGGAGGCGTCTTTGACGACTCAGGATTCGCGCAGCATATAGCCGCGCTGGAGGCGAAAACAGCCGGGGCGGAATTTTGGAACGACAGCTCCGCGGCCGAAAAGGTCATGGGGGAACTGAAAGGACTCAAACACCGCTACGAGCCGTGGGGGAAACTCCAGAAGGACGTGGAGGACCTGCAAACCCTCTACGAGCTTGCCTGCGAAGCGAAAGACGAACAATTAAGCCCCGAAATAGAAGCCGTCTTACAAGATGTTTCAAAGCGCTACGAGAAGCAGAACCTTGTGGAGCTTATGAGCGGCGAAATGGACCGGAGCGGGTGCTTTCTTATGGTACATTCCGGCGCGGGGGGAACCGAAGCCTGCGACTGGTCGCAGATGCTGTATCGTATGTACCTTCGCTGGGCCGAGCGCAGGGGATTTGCCACGGAAGAAGAAGACCGGCTGGAAGCCGAAGGGGGCATCAAGTCGGTAACCGTGCGGATCGAGGGGGACTACGCCTACGGCTACCTTAAAGGCGAAAGCGGCGTTCACCGCCTCGTGCGGATTTCCCCCTTCGACTCCAACGGGAAGCGGCATACCTCCTTCGCCTCGGTCTACGTGTTCCCGATGATAGACGACTCGATAGAAGTGGAAATCAGGCCGGAAGACCTTAGGGTGGACACCTACCGCTCAGGCGGCGCGGGCGGCCAGCACGTAAACAAGACCGACAGCGCTGTGCGGTTTACCCACCTGCCCACTGGGATTGTCGTGGCCTGCCAGAGCGAAAGAAGCCAGATAAAAAACCGGGCCACCGCCATGAATATCCTTAAAGGCCGCCTGTACGAGCATTACCGGCAGGAAAAGGAAAAGGAAAACGAGAAATTCGCCCAAGAAAAGAAGGGCATTTCGTGGGGTAACCAGATACGTTCCTATGTGTTTCAACCATATACAATGGTTAAAGACGCGCGAACCAAGACGGAGATGGGCAATATTCAGGCGGTTATGGACGGGGACATCGACCCCTTTATCGAAGAGTATCTGCGTTTTGCATGGAAAAACAACAAGGAATTCTAGTGGAAAAAAGAAAACGCAATGCCCGCACCGTACTCCTTCTCGCGGCGTTCTTTGCCGCCGCCCCCTCCCTTTTCGCCGGGGGCCGGGGGGAAGAAGCGGCGGAAGGCCCACTGGTAAACGCCGAACATACCCTGCTTATTACCGCCTTTGATGTTTCCGGCCTGCCCCTGGCCCGCCAGTTAATGGGGGAAACCGTGATGCGAAGCCTCGTCAACTCGCTCGAAGGCGTTACCTTCCGTGTCCGGGGCGAGGAGGAAATCGCCTACTTCCGGGATTACGCATGGGCGAACTCCCGCGCCGCCGCCGCCAGAAACCTTCAGGCACGGCGGAACGACCGGGACATTCTTCTTTTCAGGGGGGAACCCTCGTGGAGATACCGGCGGGATCTTAGAACGGTAGACGCGGCGATAGCGGCGCTTGAACAGCAGTTGGCGGAAATCGACGCCCTTGTCCCGAATGTCGAGGAGCGGCCCGTGTTCAGGCTTAGCCAGACAAACAGGGACGGCAATTTTCCCGCGCCGCCCGCTTTGGGAGAGGAACTGCGTTTCTGCATCAACAACAGGGTCGATGCCTTCCTTGTGGGGAGCCTTTCCGAATTCCACGGCAGAATACACCTTGAAGCCAGAATCTTCACCCTTCATAGCCGCTCTTTCAGTTACGAGTACGACGTGCTTTTTTCTTCGCCAGACCTTTTGGGCGCTCTGGACGAAATCGCCGGCCTCCTTGTTACGGCGGTCTCCGGAACCCTGCCCGCCGGGATTATCGTCCACGCCTCCCCGCCTGACGCTATGGTGCTGATCGATGGAACCCTTGTGGGCCGGGGACAGATGGAACTTCATACCCATTTCCCCGGAGAGGTAGAGGTAGAAGTGCGGGCCGACAACCATGTTTCCGTTACCTTCCCGCTAGTGCTTAACTCAGGCGAGCTGTCGGAGGTCTTTATCGATCTTTCCCCGTTAAGCCTTTCGGCGTTTGAGGTAGCGGTTACGGACAGCCCCGGCTCCCACGTGTTCCTTGGCGGCCTTTTTGCCGGGGAAACGCCCCTTGCCCTCCATTTACCCGCCGGGCAGTTCGCCTATATCAGCGTGGAAACCCCGGACGGCGAAATAGGGACGGTGGTCTACAGGAATGACGGGATTGTAAGGGGCAACGCCCGGTTTGTAACAGACAGCGATACCGGAAGAACATTGATTGTCAACACAATGACTCCCATCGATCCGGAGGCGGGGCGGGTGGAACGGGCCCGCCGGGGGTTTTACCGCGCCTACGGCACTCTGTGGATTGTCCTTCCGGCGGCCCTCCTTGTTTCCGGCATTGCCGGGACGTACATTAACGCCAACGCCCACGTTGCGGCGACAGGCGGCTTTTTTGACGACCCGGACGCGAGGATGAGGATTCACGACAACGCCGTGCGAGCCACCGTTGCCAGAGGAGCGGCCTTTGGCGTAATGGGCGTAACCTTGGGGGTAACCTTTTTTCAGATTTTCCGGTATCTTCGGGCCGCCTCGGCGGACGCGACACCCATTATCCCCGCCGCCCCCCTTGTTCCCGCCCCCGCCGGGTACGAGTACCCAGAGGCCGGGGAAGAAGCGGGCTACGTGGAGGAGCCATGAAAGCCTTTGCCGAAAAACTCAAAAATTTTTTCGGGGGCTCAGGCGGCCTTTCCGATGACGAGTTTGACGACTTAACCGATCTTCTTGTGGAAGGCGATTTTGGCGCGTCCGGCGCGTTCAAGCTCGCCGAGCGGCTTAAAGCCGTCTGCAAAAAAGAGAACATTAGCGGCGGGGAAGATGCCCGCAAAATCCTCGCCGGCTTTCTTGAAGAAATATTGCGCAAGGCCGGGCCCGCCAAGACCAGCCTTGAAAGCGGCAAGCTGACCATCATCTTGATGCTGGGAGTAAACGGCGTGGGCAAGACCACCACCACGGCGAAGCTGGCGGATCGATACCGGACGCTGGAAAAGCGCCGCCCCATTCTGGCGGCGGCGGACACATTCCGGGCGGCGGCGATAGATCAGTTAAAGATACACGGCGAGCGTTTGGGCGTGCGGGTAGTGGCCCACCAGCATGGCGGGGATCCCGCCGCCGTTATCTACGATGCCGTGGATGCCGCCGCAGCCGGGGCAGGCGACCTTATCATCGCCGACACCGCCGGAAGAATGCATACCAAATCCGCCCTTGTGGAAGAACTTAAAAAGATTGACCGCGTGGTGGAATCCCGCGCGGCGGGCTGCGACTACATTAAATACCTTGTGCTGGACGCCACCACGGGCAGAAACGCCTACGCTCAGGCCCAAATATTCAAAGAGGCCGTTTCCCCAGCCGGAGTTATCCTTACCAAGTACGATTCCAGCGCGCGGGGAGGGACGGTGTTTTCCCTTGCCGAAGATATGGGGCTTGCCGTGGCCTTCCTTTGCACCGGGGAGACCTACGCCGACATAGCCCCCTTCGATCCCGCCGGATATGTTCAGGCGTTCACCGGGCTAGCGGCGGGCGGCGGTCATGCGTAAACTGCTATTCCGGCTGGCGCTGTTCGCCGCCTTCCTCGCCACGGTAACGTTCCTTATCGCCCGTGAAGGAAACGGCTATGCTCCACAGGAGACAGCCGAAGCGGGGGAGCATTGGGAGGAGTACGCACAAACGCCCGCGGAAGCCGCTGGCGAGCCTGAGGAAATTGACGGGCTTGCCGGGGACTACGAACCCTTTGCCGGGGAAATTCCGGCGATCCGCTGGTATCGCTCCAACGCCGCGGGCATGGCCCTTGAGTTTACCCCGTCCCGGCTCGTGGCTATGCGGAGCGAATACTCGCTTTCCGTTGAAGCGGCGGCCCCTGAGGAAATTCCGGCGATTCTTTTGCCGTACTTTGACAGTTCGTACAGGATTGAACTGCGGACGCTCTTTCAGGGAAGCGCCGAAGCCCGGCGGCAGTGGATTTTCCGCGACAGCCGGGGTTTCGCCATGCTTGTCGCGTCGGGAAGCGCCTATTTTTTTGGCGGGGACGGGCAGGAAGACGAGCGGCGCACGGGCTTTATCGAGTTCAGGAACAGCGAAGGCTCCGTTGTCCGTGAGCGTCTTTTTGAAGAAGACTTGTCGCAGTGGGAGTTCCGCTTCTTCTACACCGGAAACATCCTGCAAAGCTCGCAAGCATGGTTCAAACCCGCCCCCGCCCCCGTTCCCGTTCCGGCCTCCCCGCCCGAATACGAGTACCCCTACGAATACGCCGGTACGATAGAAGCGCCGCCGGAGCCTGAAATACCCGAACTCGCCCTTCTTTTTACCCATTTTTACCGCTACGCCCGATCTGGGGCGCTTAGGGCCATAGACCGTGTTTTCCACGGGGCGGCGGAAGAAAACGCCGACAGGATTGCCTTTCCCCGGACAGGCCCCGCAATGGCTTCCGCTAGGGAAGCCGGAAACGTCCCCATTTTCTACACCCCCGGATTCATACTAAGCGCCATCCGCATAGCAGAAGGCGCGCGGGTAAGCTACACCCTTGACAACCGGGGAAGAATAGTGAGCGAAGTGTGGACAGACGAGGACGGCAGGATTGTCGGGGAATTCCGTAACACGTGGTTGAACGACCGTCTGGCAGCCGTTCTTTGGAGGTCGGATGATGGCGAATGGCGTGTCGAATACGAATACAATGCCGCCGGAGACCGTGTTGTGGAGCGGAATTTCAGGCAGGGCGTGCTGGAACGAACCGTTACAAGGCAAGAGGACGGCAGGGACATGGAAGAACTGTTCATGAACGAGCGTCTTATGCTGCGGGCTATCTGGGAAGACGGCCTTAAAATCTCGGAAGAAAGAATATCGCAGATCGGGATGGGGGTGGTTCGATGAAAATCCCCCGGATAAAAATCCCCCGATGGATAGGCTTTGTGGCGGTGCGCTATATTTCCAGAGGCCGCAGAAGTTCCCCGTCTCCCGTGCTTTCCGTGCTGGGCATCGCCACCGGAGTTCTTTCCCTGACGATTATTATCTCCGTAATGAACGGCTTTCAGATGGGGTTTATAGAGAACATTCTGGAAATATCGTCCGGGCATCTGCGCCTTGAACGCCTCCCGCCGGAAAGCGAAATAATGGAACTAAGCGGCGAACTGGCGGAGCTTCCGGCGGTTCTTTCGGTACTCCCCTTCCGGGAGCTTAACGTGCTGTTGCGGGGCAGGTTCCCCAACCCAAGGGGGGCGCTTGTCCGGGGAGTACCCGTGGACGCGCTGGAGCGTGATCCGGGCCTTGCCGGAAGGCTTGAGATGATAGACGGCTCTTTCGACCTGCACCGTCCGGAAAACATAGTGCTAGGGGCGGAACTGGCCCGCCATCTTGGGGTTCGGGTGGGGGATCAGGTAAGCCTGCTTTCCATATCGCTGGCCTTGGGGGACGAAGCCGGGGCCGGCCTTCATTACACGGTTTCCGGCCTTTTCCGTTCCGGCTTTTTCGAGTATGATATCGGCTGGGGCTTTATCAACATACAGACTGCGGCGATGCTGTCGCCGGAAACGGCGCTTCCGGTGCTTGGGATCAAGCTTGTAAACCGCTGGCACGACCTGCGGGCGATGAACGAGGTCAGGGGGGCGCTTGAGCTTTCGGGCCTGGTCGAAGAAGCCGGGGGGATTTCCCTTTTGTCGTGGCGGGATTATAACCGGGCGTTTTTCAGCGCCCTTAGAACCGAAAAGCTCATGATGTTTATTCTGCTGGGGCTTATTTTTATCGTGGTCGGTCTTAACATATTTCAGGCTCAGCGGCGGACGGTGCTGGAGCGCCGGGAAGAAATTGGCCTGTTGCGGGCGATGGGCGCTTCGGACACGGCGGTGCGGCTGGTTTTTGTCTGGGACGGGTTTATGATCGGCCTTGCGGGGGGCGGCATTGGCCTTGGTCTTGGCCTTCTTATCGCCCTTAACATTCAGGCGTTTTTTACGCTGCTTGAAGGCGTGGTGAACTTTTTGATCTCTCTAGTGAATAACCTGTTTATTTTCTTCGGGGTGTATATCGGCACGGGAGAGTTCGCCGTTTTTTCCCCGCAGATTTTTTACATCAGGGAAATCCCTTCCAGAGTTATTCCCCACGAGGTGGCTTTGATATTTGTCTTTGGTTTCTTGTCTGCTGTTCTGGCCGCGTGGTTCGCTTCGGGCAAGGCGGCGCATACAAGGCCTGCGGAGGTTTTGCGGTATGAGTGAGGACAGCGTTGTCTGCGTAAAAAATCTTGTGAAAAACTATATCTCCGGCACGGAAACCCTGTGCATTCTGCGGGGGATAAATTTTAGCGTCCAGCGGGGCAGTACGGTAGCGGTAACCGGGCAGAGCGGCAGTGGAAAAAGCACCCTGCTTAACATTATCGGAGGTCTTGACCGCTGTGATTCGGGAAGCGTTAAAGTCGCCGGGTTTGATATTTCCGGCCTTTCGGAAACGGAGCTTTCCTCGTACCGTCAGCGTCGGATAGGCTTTATCTTCCAGTTTCATTACCTTCTAAAAGATTTCACGGCGCTGGAAAACGTGATGCTCCCGGCCTACATGACCGGGATGCGGAAAAAAGACGCGCTGGAAAAGGCACGCATTCTCCTTGCCGACATGAAGCTTGAGGCCCGGATGTCTCATTTCCCTTCCCAGCTTTCCGGCGGGGAACGCCAGCGGGTCGCCGTGGCCCGCGCGATGGTAAACAATCCCGACATTATTCTGGCGGATGAGCCGACAGGAAACCTTGATCCCGGCAACGGCGTAATGGTGGCAGACCTTCTTTTTGCCGGGGCGGAGAAATGGGGCAAATCCCTTATTGTGGTTACCCATGACGAAACGATTGCCTGCCGGGCGAAGGTTCGCTGCACGATTGAAGACGGAGTTCTTGGAGAACCCGTCCCGCCAAAGGAAGAAAGCCTGTGAAGGCGGGCTCGGCCTTTTTTATTGCCCTGCGCTATCTTTTGGGCCGGGCGCGGGAAGGGGGGCGCTACCTTCGGGGAGCCGCCGCGGGCATTGCTTTAAGCCTTGTGCCTATCATCATTACCCTTATTGTAGCGGACGGCATGATCCGGGGGATTATCGGGCGGTACCTGGAACTGGGAACGGGCCACTTGCAGGTGTTCAATGTTACAGACCGCCAAAACCCCGAAGCCGCGATGGCGTATCTTGAAGGGCTCCACGGCATACGGGGCATGTGGCCGGAGCGGCAGGGGCTTGGGGTGCTTTTGGGCAGCGAGGGCTCGCGGGGGGCTTCTATCCGCGCGGTGGAAAGAACGTTTTGGGAGGACGAAGGCTCGGCGAGATACCTTGAAACACTGGAAGGTGTGGCGGCGTTTGACAGCGACAGCGATGTGCTTTTGGGTTCGGAACTGGCCCGGTCTATCGGCGCTTCGGTGGGGAGCATGGTGCGGATTATGACTATCCGTCCAATTCCGGGCGGGCATTTTGTTCCCAGAGTGGCGGCCTTTACGGTCAGGGGCATAGTAAGTTCCGGCTACCGGGAGCTGGATGCCATGTGGTGCATCATTACCTTGGAGGCCGGGCTCCAGATACTGCCGGAAACGGGCGCTGCCCACCTTATTGTCAAGATAGACGATCCTTTTGAC
>WQUW01000131.1 GCA_009781915.1 Treponema sp.
ACCTCCTCCCGCAGCAGGGCCGGAACCTCGTTTCCTGTAGCGCCCTCGCCGCCTTTTCCCCCGGAGCGGCCTTCCATCTGGTCTGTAAGGGCCTTTAGCTTTTTCTGAGCCTCAGGAATCTTGCCGTGCTTTACTTCGGCGGCTTTTGTAAGGTTTCCGTCCCGCACATGGCGGGTTTCTTCCATCTTTAGTTCCTCTATCTGCTGTTTAACTTCCCGAATCTTCTGGATATTTTCCTTTTCCCTGTCCCAGCGAGCCTTCATCGCGTCCCGCTCGGAAGTCAGGTCGGCGATTTCCTTCTCTAGCTTGCCAAGCCTGTCTTTGGAAGCATTGTCCTCTTCCCGCGCCACAGCCTGCTTTTCGATAGAAAGTTGAAGGAGCTTGCGTTCAAGTATGTCCAGCTCGGTAGGGCGGCTGTCCAGTTCCATTTTCAGGCGGCTTGCGGCCTCGTCCACAAGGTCAATAGCCTTGTCCGGCAGAAAGCGGCTTGTAATGTAGCGGTTTGAAAGCATAGCTGCCGCCACAAGCGCCTCGTCCTTGATCCGCACCCCGTGATGAACCTCGTAGCGCTCCTGAAGGCCCCTGAGTATGGCGATGGTATCCTCGACCGAGGGCTCCGGGGTGTATATCTGCTGGAAGCGCCGTTCAAGGGCGGCGTCCTTTTCAATATGCTTGCGGTATTCGTCAAGGGTCGTGGCCCCTATGCAGCGGAGTTCGCCGCGGGAAAGCGCCGGTTTAAGGAGGTTACTGGCATCGGTAGCGCCTTCGCCCGCGCCTGCCCCCACCAAGGTGTGAAGTTCGTCTATAAAAAGGATGATCCCGCCATCAGAAGCCTGTACCTCGTGAATTACCGCTTTTAGGCGCTCCTCGAACTCTCCGCGGAACTTGGCCCCGGCAACCAGCGCGCCAATGTCCATCGCAAGCAGTTTTTTGCCTTTAAGCCCTTCGGGAACGTCCCCTTCCACAATGCGACGGGCAAGGCCCTCTACAATGGCGGTCTTTCCCACGCCCGGCTCGCCGATAATAACCGGGTTGTTCTTTGTCCGCCGGGACAGCACCTGCATACACCGGCGTATTTCCTCGTCCCTGCCGATAACGGGGTCGAGTTTTTCCTGACGGGCAAGGGCGGTAAGGTCACGGCAATACTTGTCCAAAACCTGATACTTGCCCTCCGGGTTTTGGTCGGTAACCCTCGTGTTCCCCCGTACCTGTTTAAGCGCCCCAAGTATGGCGTTTTTGGTAATCCCGGCTTTTTTAAGAAGCTCGGCGGCCTTGCCCTCCCCGGCGGCAATGGCGGTAAGGATATGCTCGGCGGAGACAAACTCGTCTTTAAGGGCGGCAGCCTCGGTTTCCGCCTTGGCAAGCACCTTTGATGCCGCGGACGCGAAGTAAAGCTGCGCCGCCTCGCCATAGATTTTCGGCTGCTTTTCCGTAAGGGCCTGGACAGACTTGGTAAGTGAGGCGACATCCGCCCCTATCTTTTCCACGATGGGGGGCACAATGCCGTCCTGCTGCCGGAGCAAGGCCAGAAGTATATGCTCCACATCTATCTGCGAGTGATCCCCCTTCTGGGCGATGGAGCTGGCCTCGTTCAAAGCTTCCTGAGCCTTGATGGTTAGTTTTTCGTAGTCCATGTTGTTATGCGCCTACCGTAAGTTTTTCGCGGACAATATCGTTAATAATCGCCGCATGGCTTTTGTTGAACGCCTTTGCCCGCTCACGCACGTACTCGGCAACTTCCTTGTCAAGCTCGCTTAACAGCAAAGCGCTGCGAGCAAACCCCGGCTTTATGCCCAGCCTTAAAAGGTTTGGCCCCGGTTCAAAGGCATTTTTTGTGTAATAATCGTCCCAATACTCACATTCCAAATCGGTCATTCCTGTTTTCCGTTCTATATCAGTCATGGCAATTTTTCCCCCTCAAGCAGCCGTAAAAAGCGGCTCTGGCATGGCATAGCATGAAACACGTTCACACTTTTTTCCCCGATTTCATTATACAATATTTCGACAGGATTTGCTTTTGTATCGAAGCCCAAAAGCAGGTATACGTTTTCACGGTCGCCATATTGACCCATATACCGGCAGGTTTCAAAGGCATGGCGAATATCCGCTTCCCCAAGACCATGCTTGAAGGCCGTATGTCGAAAGATAAAATCCGGTTCCATGTTGTTATTTTAGAACTGCCAATATTAAGGTGTCAACCGCCTGCCCCCGCCGCGCGTGAGCCATCAGCCCTCACCCTTCGGGGATGCGGGCGCTTGACCTCGTTTCATTGCCACGCTATACTATCACCGGATGTACGGGGGTGCCCCGGTTTCGACTGGTGCGGCTCGGGGTACAGGTTGCAGGTGGAGCGCTCATCTCCTGATTGGGCAAAACAATTAACTGCCAACAACGACAGTTACAACTACGCCTTAGCTGCGTAATTGCGTGGAACCGTTCCGCCGCTCTGAGGGACGGCTTCCGCGTCGCAACCAGAGCTGGCCGGGCCGCCGCTTCCGGAGGGGCCTTGAGCAAGATTACCGGGATACGGACGGGCCGCGCGCCGTTTAGCCAAGCCCGCCCTGACAATGCAATAAACGGCTAAACCTGTAGACGCTTGTGTTTCGCGTACTAGGACGCGGGTTCGACTCCCGCCACCTCCAACAGCGCAAAAATGCCCCGCCCGTCAATTGAGCAGGGCGGCGGCCTCGTGGTGGTTCCAGCGCAACGCTATGTCGGCGGGGCTTTCGGCGGCGATGTTCAGCGCGCCCCTGAAAGCGCCCAGCGAAAGAAGCTGAGAGACAACGGCGGCGTTTCCCTGCCTCGCGGCGTAGTGGAGTATTGTGTTGCCGGACAAGTCCCTTGAGTTTATCGCCTGTCCGGAAAAAAGCGCCCGTACCGCGGTTTCTCCCTGAACAAGAGACAGGTCGGCGGCGCTTCTGCCGTCCCTCGCGGCAATAAACACGTCCGCTCCGGAATCGGCAAGGAGCCGGGCGGCGTCCCACAGCCGCATTTCCACCGCGAGCCGTACCGGAGTGCGGCCTTCAGCGTCAACCGCCGACATCCCCGCCCCCAAAACCAAAAGGTCGCCGATAGCGCCCGCCGCGACCCGCTCATGAACCGCCACGTGCAGGGGCGAAGAGCCGTAGTCGTCAGTTTGATGCAGCCTGCCCCCGCCAAGCAGGATGCCTACCATGCCGGGAGACACCGCAAGGGCCATTTGAAACGGCGTTCTGCCCAAGGCGTTTCTGGCGTGGATAGAAGCGCCCCGAGCCAAAAGCATGGCGGCAAGATCGGCCCGTTCCAGCGCCACCGCCGCGTGCAAGGGCGTGTCGCCCCGCAGATTGCGGGTGTGGGGATTCGCCCCCCTAGCCGCAAGCATTTCCAAAGCCTCGGCGTTTCCGGCAAGGGCCGCTTCCATAAAGGGCGTGTTGCCTTCAACATCACGAGCCTCAATATCGGCCCCGTACCGCAGTAGCAGCGTCTGAACCTCCGGCATTCCAAAGCGTACCGAATCGTGAAGCGGGGTTCTCCCGTTCAGGGCGCGGCTGTCGATGTCCAAGCCAAGACTTACAAGCGCTTGGGCGCTGCCAAGGGAATGCCAGCGCACCGCCGTGTGCAGGGGAGAGTTGCCGTGGCTGTCCCGCGCCGCGAGAGTGGCCCTGTTTCCGGCAAGCGTCCGTATCGTTGAAGGCGAATCAACCCTGACCGCCGTAAAAAGCGGAGTCTCTCCGGTCGCGTTAGAAGCCTCTACGTTGCCCCCCATCGTAACAAGAAGGGGTATCCAGTGATCCAGCCGCCACTGAGCGGCGTAATGAAGGGGAGTATTGCCAAGACCGTCCCGCTCGCCAAGAGTTCGGGGAGTAAGCATCCACCGCCTAAGATCATCGGGGCTGTGGCCCGCCGGGGGAAAGGTAAGGGAAAGCGGGCTTTCGCCATCGGAATTGACGGCGAAAATATCAGCCCCCCGGTGAAGGAGAAGCTCCCCCGCCTCCCTGCGGTCAAGGCGAACCGCTATGGTAAGGCTTGTGTCCCCCGCGTAATTGCGGGCGTTAACGAGGCCCGAATCGCTGTAGCCAAGAACGGCGTTTAACATATTGATGTTTCCCCCGGCCCGGACGATGGTGTGCAGCATATTGTTCCCGGCGCTGTCTCTTTGAAGCGCCGTTTCCCGGTTAATCATGGCAAAGGCCACGGAAGCGTTTCGCAGCAATGCCCGTTCAAAAGGAGTTACGCCGTTATTGTCCTTGGCGAAAATGTCAGAGCCGTGCGCCAACAGCAGGGGAACAAGGTCGAGCCGGTTGTTCTCTATCGCGAGGTACAGCGCTGTTTTGCCTTCGACATCCCGGACGCACACATCCGAGCCGCCGGAAAGGAGCGCCGACACGACATCGGCGGAGCGGTTAAGAATTACGGCGACATGAAGGGGGGTTGCCCCGTGCCCGTCCCTAAGGTTGGGGTTCGCCCCGCGGGAAAGCAGAAGGTTAATGGCCTGAAGGTGCAGTTCCGGGGGAAAGGCTATGTGAAGGGCCGAGTTGCCGCTCGCGTCCTGAGTGTTTATCTGTGCGCCATGATTCAAAAGGATTTCCATGACGCTTACGTTTCCCGACCGGGCAGCTTCGTGCAGGGGGGTGGAGCCGGAAGCGTTTTGAATGTTTACGTCCGCTCCCCTTTCAAGGGCGAAACTCAGGTAGCCTCTGTATCCCCTGCGGGCGATGTAATGAAGCGCGGCCATGCCGTCCACACTGCGGACATTGTAGTTGGAAATCCTCGCGCCGGGGGCGAAATACCCGTGAAGGGGATTGGCTGAAACGGCCCCTGCCTGAATAAGCCGCTCGGCGATTTCGGCGTGGCTGCGGGAATCGCCCCGCCCCAGCGCGATGTCCAAGGCGTTTATTCCGGTGTTGTCCTGCAGGACAGCGATTGCCCCCGCCTCGAGCGTCATGTCTACGGCGCGGGTATTTCCCGCCTCTGCGGCGAGGTGCAGTACGCTCCTGCCCGATGAATCGACAGAGGCCACGGACTGGGCATTCAGCAGGGCGGCGAGAAACGCCTCGTTTCCGGCATCGACCGCGAGGCGGGCGGGGGAAACATCGTCCCGCATGGGGTGATGTATGTTCGCCCCGGCTTCGGCAAGCACTCTGGCGGTGGGGATGTCCAGCCATGTCGCGCTAATGGACAGGGGTGTCATTTGCTGGGCGTCAAGGGCGTCAACCACGGCTCCCAGGCTAATAAAGAAAGAGGCCAGTGACGGATTTCTGTTTTCCGCCGCGAGGTGCAAGGGCGTCCTGCCCAGCCTGTCGCTAGAGTTGACATCGACATTGCCCAGAAAGTAGGGCTGGGCTCTTTCTACCTCGCCCCTGGCAAGGAGTGTCCACACGTCATCCGGCGGCGTGGTTCTACAGGCTGTCAAAACCCCCGACACAAGGGCGATACCGCAAAGCGTGGCGGCGAAAAAAAGATTTCCTCTCATCATGCTTTATCATCGACAGGAACGGATGTCAACGTAATGCCGGGGCGGTGATTTTTATGGGGGGAGCCGCCCGCAATAACGGACAGCCCCCTTGCGTCTACGTCTGGTTACGGCAGTACCCGCACCCCGCTAACCACCTCGATAGTACCGCCGGTGGTGCTAAGGGTAACAATAGGGTTATGCGGCACAAATGCGCCGGCAGCGTTAAACGTGCCAAGCTGCACCCTATTGTTGGTGGCTGCGGCGGCGACAACATTCAAAGCCGCCCCAGCGCCATTGGCAGTGTTGGCAAGCTCCCCATGCGCCGGTTCGTTGCCGTAGATGGTACCGCCGCTCATGCGGAAGAAGCCATTGGCGTTCACGCCGCCGCCGGGGCCTCCATTAGCGGCGTTGCCAGAGATTGTCCCTCCCAGCATCTCGAATACTGCGGCTGCGTGCTGAACATGCACACCTCCTCCTCCTAGAAAATCTCTTGCCCTGTTGCCAGAAATTGTCCCGCTGCGCATAACAAGCCTGCTGTTCGCATCGCTCATGCGCACGCCACCGCCTGAGGCGAAAGTGTAGTTGCCGGAGATCGTCCCCCCGTCTATGATGAGCGTCCCTCCAGTTACCACTCTAACTCCTCCGCCGGAGAGAGCGGCGGTGAGCCCAGTATTGGTTTGCCCTGTAATGAGCGAGCCGTCAAGCATAACAAAGCTAGCTCCGTTTTGAACGACAACCACGACGTTATTGGTAGTGCAGCCTTGCAGGGTAATGTTGTCCCCTATGGTAAAGCTAATGCCCGCCTGCCCCGCGGCTCCGATAGTAAAGTGAGTTCCCCCGCCGCCAGTCCGGCTTATCTCCCGCTCGCCGCCAAGCCCAATAATGGTAAGGTTGGCTCCAGCCACATTCAAGTATTGCGTTGCACTGACTGTGGCGTTACCGTCAATCAGCAGGGTGAATACGCCGGGGTTGGCGTTCACGTATGCCACGGCGGCGGCTACGTCGTTATCGTCAACGACTGGAACCCGGGATGGGTCCGTCCAGACGGCGGTAAGCGTGATGTCGGCGGTTACGGTGCCGGAGGCGAAATTCCAGGCCGTGCCTTCATGCTGCCATCCGGCAAATGTGTAGAAGAAGCCTGTGTTAGCATTACCTCTCCACAATCCCACCGTACTCGGGGCAAAGCCAATAGCGACCAGTGTCGGGTCTGCCGGCTGGGCTACGGTGTACCCATCCCGCACCTGCGTGTTGGAGATTGGACTTCCGCCAGCAGTGTCGAAGGAAACGGTGTGCATTATGGCACTCCACCTTCCATACAGGGTCATGGGGGCGGTTACCGGGGTAGCAAAGTCAAACAATACTGTAAACGCGCCAGTGGTGTACCAGCCGTAGAAGTAGTAACCGGCTTGTGCCGGGTCTGCCGGCCGGGTTGCGGCTAGCCCGTCCCGTACCTGCGCTGCCGGGACAAGGGCAGTGTCGCCGTCAACGTCAAACGTTACGGTGTGGTACATGGCACTCCACCTTCCATACAGGGTCATGGGGGCGGTTACCTGGGTGGCAAAGTCAAACAATGCTGTAAACGCGCCAGTGGTGTACCAGCCGTAGAAGTAGTAACCGGTTTGTGCCGGGTCTGCCGGCCGGGTTGCGGTGTACCCGTCCCGCACCTGCGCCGCCGGGACAAGGGCAGTGTCGCCGTCAACGTCAAACGTTACGGTGTGGTACACGGGGGGTGTGGCACTCCACCTTCCGTACAGGGTCATGGGGGCGGTAACCGGGGTGGCAAAGCCAAACAATGCTGTAAACGCGCCAGTGGTGTACCAGCCGTGGAAGTAGTAACCGGCTTGTACCGGGTCTGCCGGCCGGGTTGCGGTTAGCCCATCCCGTACCTGCGCTGCCAGGACAAGGGCAGTGTCGCCGTCAACGTTAAACGTTACGGTGTGGTACACGGGGGCCGCAGGGCTGCATTGCCGCCGCCGCACGAGGACAGGGCAAATCCGATAAACGTAATTACAGCGAAGACGCTTATCGCCCGCTGTACAGTTCGTGTGTTTTTCATTTTGAAAAACCTCCTACAGAAAAATATAAAAAAGCCGCCCGCGAAAATGTATGCGAAAACATTTTTCCCGTGGAGGATTGCGGGCGGCGTTTTTCCAGTGAGTATGGAAGAAGAAATAGCTGGATGTTCACGGCGGCATGAAGCCAAGGAGCTGTCAGCAGGTAGAGACACCACCTAATAGGTGGTTGACAAGAGAGGATTAGATCAGTATAATCTTGTGAGCCGTGAGCCGTGAGCCGTGAAGCCTGTCGCGTCCTGGTGTAAAGTTGACACTAGGAGATGAAAATGAAGAAGGAATTTGTAACCTACAGCGAAGCGTTCAAGATGCAAGTTGTGGAGGAGATTAGGCAAGGTAAATTTGCCTC
>WQUW01000132.1 GCA_009781915.1 Treponema sp.
CACGTAACTCCTTATCCTGTAACGACTTAGAGAGTTTTCCACAGACGTTTCTTGCGTTAGTTACAGTATCTGACACTATACATTTTTCCCATCAACACCTCTGTACGGCATTACCCCAAGGGAAATTTCTTTTCGTTATCTCGCTCCGTTGGGGCGCTCCCGCTTGCAAGCGGGTAATTTATTCGGGCTTTAGTCCTTTGGGGCTTTGGCCTGTGTAATCGCCCGCCATAAGGAAGCGGGGATTGCAAAGAGGTGTATTTATGAAAAGAGTTGTAAATGTTTTAGGCGGCATCATCCTTGCCGCGCTGATTGGCCTTTCAATGGTGGCTTGCGAAGGCCCTGCTGGTCCTCCTGGTCCTCCTGGCACTGGTGGCGGCGGTACGGGGCCCTCGCTCATTGACATGGTACGTGTAGGCGGCGGCGAATTTTTCCTTGGGCGGGAAGAAGGGACTGCATTCACGGGTAACGTAACCCCCATATCCCGTGTAACGATGAGCGGTTTTTACATTGGCAGGTATCCGGTAACACAGGGGCAGTGGTATGCGGTAATGGGCACGTGGCCCAGTTTTTTCACGGGGACGAACAATTCAGGTGGCACTACCGTTACGCCAACTCTTAACCGGAGCAACTTGCCTGTCGAGCGGGTAAACTGGTACGAGGCAATCGTGTTCAGCAACCGTTTGAGCATACTTAGGGGTTTAACCCCTGCGTATGAATTGCCCAATGTCTGGCCTAACCCTGCGACGTGGTCTACCGACCCGGATACGTGGGGCGCTGTGCCTACTAGCTGGAACGATCCTCTGCGAGCCAGGTGGGACGCTGTACGGATAGTTTCCGGCTCCACCGGATACCGTTTGCCTACGGAGGCTCAGTGGGAGTTTGCCGCGAAGGGCGGCCCGCTTGGAGGGAACTACACATTTTCTGGAAGTAATAACATTAACGCTGTAGCGTGGCATAGCGGTAACAGTGGAAGCCGGACACAAGAAGTTGGCGGTTTACAGGCTAACCGGCTTGGGATACACGACATGAGCGGAAATGTATGGGAATGGGTGTGGGACTGGTGGGGGCCGTATACCGCCGTGGACAAGACAGACCCAACGGGCGCGTCCTCGGGGTCTTTCCGCGTGCTTCGCGGCGGAGGCTGGTTCAATTCGGCTAGCAACGTCCGTTCCGTCAACCGGTTCAGCTACCTTCCGGCTGACCGCGTCAACTCCGTCGGCTTCCGTGTTGCCCGCCCCTAGTTTACAGGCTCAAGCTGTAGCTAGCCGGGAATGCCCGCCCGCTGCCTATGGCAGCGGGGCCGAGGGAGCCGGGACGGCTCCTGAGGAAAGGGCATGGAAGGTGCGGCCGCCGGACAATAAAAGCAGGGGGGTGCAGGGGGGCGGTATCGCCCCCCTGCGAAAACAGGTATGAAATTACAGTATGCGTCATTTTTGTTGCCTCTTTACCCCGATTCCAGCGAGCAGGAAGACCTAAACCGCTTCCTCAGAAGATACCGGATCGTGCAAACCAGAAAAGAGCTGGTTTCAACAGAAGGCGTATCTCATTGGGCTTTGCTGGTGGAATATCTGGACACCCAAGCCAAAGGTTCTTCAAGCGAACCGGTAAAGGGCAAGGTAGACTATAAGGAAATACTGGAGGCCGGGGATTTTTCGCTCTTTTCAAAACTCCGTGAAATCAGAAAAAAACTCGCGGAGGAAAACGGCCTGCCCGTTTACGCCGTCTGCACCAACGAGCAATTGGCGGAAATGGCGAAGCGCAGGCCGGCGAACTTGTCCGAATGTATGAAAATAGAAGGCATTGGGCAGGGCAAAGCCGAGAAGTACGTCCCCGCCTTTCTGGAATGTATAAAGGGCGAACGCGGTGAAACCCAGCCCCCCGCCCTTTGAAGCGATATATGACATGGAAAACCTTTACCGCGCGTGGCATAAGGTGTCCCTTGGCAGATCATCAAAACCGGCGATACTGGAGTTTTACCGCAGCCTTGACAAAAACCTATTGTCAATCTCCGCCGACTTGCGAAGCGGAACCTACCGCCCCGGCCCCTTTAACAGATTTCTGGTAACAGACCCCAAAGAGCGGATCATCTCCGCCTCTCCCGTCCGGGACAGAGTTGTGCAGCATGCGTTAATGAATTATTACGATCCCTTTTTTCACCGCCACCTTATATTCGACACCTACGCCTGCCGAATCGGCAAAGGAACGCACAAAGCCGTTTTGCGGGCTTTTCATTTCGCCAAACATTCCGGATTTTTTTTGAAAATGGACGTGCGTAAATATTTTGACTCAATCGACCACGAAACGCTGAAAGCTCTGCTGCGAAAAATTATCTGGGACAAAACAGCGTTAGGTGTGTTCGACGCGATAATTGACTCTGGCGATACCCTTTCGGGCAAAGGGGTTCCCATCGGGAATCTTACCAGCCAGTATTTCGCCAATTATTATTTATCCGGGTTTGACCACCACTTCAAAGAACAGCTCCGTGTTAGGCGATATATCAGATACATGGACGACATACTGGTGTTTACCGAAAACAAAAAAGACATACCGGGCATATACGCGAACGCTGTCAGCTATGCCGGGGAAAAACTAAAACTGGCGCTTAAGCCAGCGGTCTGCGGACGCAGCGAAGACGGCGCTCCCTTCCTTGGCTTTTTGCTTAAACCCTCTGGCATTTATTTGCACCAAAAAACAAAAAGACGCTACAAAGCCAAAGCAGCCGAGATTGAACACAAAAGAAAGAAGGGGCTTTATACCGAATTGGAGGCAGGCCGCCGCATGGAAGCGGTTACGGCGCACTTACTGCTTGCGCGAGCCAGGAATTTCCGTAATACTGTGTTACGTGGGCGCGTCCTCGGGGTCTAACCGCGTGAATCGCGGCGGAAGCTGGAACAATTCGGCTAACAACGTCCGTTCCGTCAACCGGAACAGCAACAATCCGGATAACCGCAACAACAACATCGGCTTCCGTGTTGCCCGCCCCTAGCCTGACGGTGATGGATTTCGCCGCTAAACCGGACGTGTCCGGGGAAGCAGCCGCTTCCCGAATATCGAGCGCCCGGCTCTTTTGGCAGCAATTGCCAATAGGGCCGGGCATATATTCAAATACCCATAAAAACCATGTTTTGCCCCTTCCTCTGGACTTGTGGACAAGCCAAGAGTGCGGTAGACTGTAGGTATGGAGCCCAAAATTGAATTCGTTCCGTCAGCGTTTAGGCACGGGTTCACAGAAGAAGATATTCGCTGGGCGTTGAACAACCATCTGGTTGATGGTATCGTGGAAGAAGGCGATGAGACCACCCGTATCGCCGTGGGCTTTGATCGCTCTGTCAATGTGCTTCTGGAAGTTATTTACCATGAACTTGAGGGCGAAACCGCTTTGGTGTTTCATGCTATGGAGTGCCGTAAAAAGTGGCTTGTAAAACTGGGGTTAAAGGAGTAGTTATGCCGCGATTAACAAATGAAGAATACGCCGCCTTGGGCGAAAAGTGGACACAGGAAACCCCCGCCGTAAATTTTTCCCGGCCCGGTATGTTTGCCCGCCAGCGGCTTCTGCTGGAAAGCCTTGATACGGTAACCGCGAACTACATCCACGCCCTTGCCGAAGCCGGCGGCAAGACTCCCGCCCAAATAATCGCGGCGATGGCCCGCAGGGAAATGGCGGCCCGGTTGCCCCCATCTTCGCCGGCGCGCGCGCCGTAAAAGTAGCGCTATGTTGCCCGGAATCCTTGAAATAATCAAAAAGAACCCGCGCCTGTGCGCCGTGCTGCTTGCCGTCTTGGTCATACCCGGCGTGTATTTCCTACGATCCCCGGTACTCATCGTTACGGACGCCTCGTTTTACCAGCTCTACGGCTCCCGGCGGCTAAACCTCGCCGTGGCAAGAACCTCTTTCGAGCTTTTTCGCCGGGTCATCCCCGTGCCCGTCTCCGAACACGCCGGGCCGGACGTCATAGCCTTGGTGGTAGAGGAGGTCTCCCGGTCTCCCCACGCCGTTCTGTTTCCCAAAAGGTACATTGACGGGGCAAGGGTTTACAGCAGTAGGCATCCGCGCGTACCGGCGCTGGTAATGTGGGGCAGAACCCCGCTCCCTCCCGCCTCTTCGCGGGACACCGCCTTAGTGTTTGTCCGTACCGATACCGCCGCCGACCTGTACCGGGCCGGACTTTCCGCCGCCGTCCTCGCGCCCGGCCACACCGAAGTGCTTTTTTTCACCGACGGAACCCTTCAAGACCGCTACCGGCAGGCGTTTTCCGGGGGGCTTCGCAGGCAGGGCTTCGCGGGCGAGCCTCTTTACCTTGACGCCTCTCTGGATCACTTTTCCTACGACGCCATTGGCTGCGTTGTCGTAGCCGGCCCGGCGCTCAGGTTTCTGGAACGGAACCTCGCCATTCCCGTTATCCTTTTTTCGTGGGTCGATCCCGCCCTGACCCCCCGATCGGTGCGGATAATCTTCAACGATTCCCCCCTTGCCTTAGCTTCCCGGTCTTTGCGGGCCTTTTCCCCCGCGTCCGGCGAAATCCTTGTCGCTTCCCGGCCCGTAGTCATTTCCGGCAGAGCCGAAGAACGCCGGGATATTCGCGCTCTTAGAACCTTAGTCAGACAGGAATTGTAAAAAAATGAAAAAAAAACCGGCCCGGAAGGCGAATTTCAGCCGATAATGCTATAAGCCGTATTCTGATCATCGGAGTTGGCAAGGAGCTTTATGCGTAAGGTGTTTGACAATCACGCGCCAATGGAGTACAATGATCAAGGTGTCGATATTTCCCAGCAATATATAGTGGAAAGGAGTCGGGGATGAAACAAGGTGGTTTCAGGGCTATACGCCTCATGGTTTTATTATTTGTTATGCTAGGCATGACGGTATTTTCACTCTCTGCGAATCAGCCTACGGTTAATTTGCAGTCCATCGTTCTTGATACGTTTGATGGGGAAACAACCCGTCAGTGGACTGTCGGAGGCAGGACATTCACTCACGAGTTTGAGTGGAGGGTCGATGCCAGCAGGTTCGCCAGCACGATTGACGGGCAGTCTTTTCCGCAATTGGGCTTTATTCAGGCGTGGCCAATGGCGCTGTTCGGCCCCAACAGGGAAGGCCGGGACATCAGGAGCCTTGGCGTCTGGGGCAGGTTTGACCGCAGGGGCTACAACTGGATAGATATTTTCCCGTCCGTTGTCGGCTCCGGAGCGGGCGACGACCCGCCCACGCCGTTCGAGATTCCCATCCCCGGTCAGATACGGTATCTGGATATGTGGGTGTGGGGTTCCAACCTCAATTACTACATGGAAGTCTATTTCAGGGATCACCGGGGGATTGTCCACGTGGTTCCGATGGGAAGCCTCTCTTTTCAGGGCTGGCAGAATATGCGGGTGCGAATACCCAACCACATTCCCCAGTCCAGGGTCGTGCTTCCCCGTGTTTCGGGCCTTTCCCTTGTAAAATTCAGGGTTTGGACTACGCCTGTAGAACGGGTGGACAATTTTTTCATATACTTTAACCAGCTACAGGTATTGACTGACATTTTTGAAAGTCTCTTCGATGGTAGCGATCTGGCGGATCCTGGCATAGTTCAGGAACTCTGGGGTCAGGCATGGTAAGGAGGCCACGGCACATGAAACGCATACTGGTTACTATTTTAATTTTTTCGGCATCCGCTCTGGCTTTTGGCCAGAATCAGGTGGGCGCTCCCGATCCGTGGCTGTTGGGGGTCGATACCGCCCAGCAGTTTCTGCAGGAAGTGTCCGTAGACAGGTTCGAGCGGGAAGGCTTTTGGCGGGGCCACATATCTTCGGATTCCGGCTTTATCACCACAAGGCTTTTCAGGGGCAGGCCGGCGGGAGTCCAGCCCATCCCCGCCGAAGAAGGGTTTAACATCCCCAACGACTACGTTTTGGGCGCGCGGGTAGATTTTATCCGCCGGGGCCACAGCAGTTTTACCATTACCGCCGCCCGCCCCATTCCCGTGGAGGGAATTACCCGGCTTGTTTCGGTCTGGGTGGTCGGGCGTAACACCAGCCACAACCTGTACCTGATGATCGAAGACTTCTTCGGAAGGCCCTTTGAGCTTCACATGGGAAGGCTGAACTTTCAGGGCTGGCAGCAGCTTGTCGTGCCAATCCCCCCTCAGGCCGAAGACGGCTTCCGTGGCATTGTACAGCGGAACTTCCGGTACACCAGCGATATGGGAATCCGGATCAGGGGTTTCCGCATTGTAGCCGACCCTTGGGAATCTTTTGGATCCCACTACATCTATTTTGACGAACTCAGAGCCGTTACCGACCTTTTCGCGGATCATCACCGCGACCCGGACGACATGGTAGACGGGTGGTAGGATTTTAAGGGGCTGTCCTGTGGGGCGGCCCTTTTTTTTTGGCGCGGGAATCCGGATCGAAAAAAATTTGATTGACGTATCTCCGGTTGAAAGTTATACTAGACCGATGGAAACGTTGAATACCATGTTTGGGGACTATAACAAGCAGGTGGCGGTGCTGTCAAAATCGTCCACCTTTATAACCGAAGAAAATGTTTATCAGGAAGGGGCAGCCGACATTCTGCCTTTTCTGGACAAGATGGCAGAAGCCCTGATCCTGCCCGGTTCGGGGCTGGACGGCCTTGAAAATCTGGAAGCCCTTTTTTCAAAGGCCGAAGAGGGAAAATCCTGCCTGCTTCTTCTGGAGCATTACAGTAACATGGATCTTTCCCTTTTCTCGTACTTGGTGCGCAAGGCCGGGGGCAGGGGAAACGACATAGCCAAGGCCGTAATAGCCATCGCGGGAATGAAGCTCAACGAGCATAACCCCGTTGTCGCCGCCTTTGCCAGCGCCTACACACGGATAGTCATTTACCCAAGCCGTTCCCTTCAGGGCCTTGATCCGGAAAAGCACAAGGCGGAGGGCCTTCGCGCCAACGCCATTAACCGGGCCGCCATGAAGGCGCTTAACGACCTAAAGACCAAAGGCCGGCTTGTTCTGCTTTTCCCGTCAGGAACCCGTTACCGGCCCGGAGATCCGTCCACCAAGAAGGGGGTACGGGAAATAGATTCGTACATCAAATCCTTTGACTACATGTGCTTTGTGGCGATCAACGGCATGGTTCTTCACGTTGGACAGGGCGACATGATGGACGACGAAGTAAGCCGGGACGTGGTGCGCCTTAGCGTCGGGCCGGTTGTTTCCTGCGCCGAGTTCCGGGACAACGCCAAGGCCGCCGAGACCGGGGACAAGAAGCAGGCCGTCGCCGACGCGATAATGGCGGAACTTGAAAAAATGCACGTTGAGGGTGAAGAAAAGCGGGGGGCATTGCTGGGGGGAAAAGGGCGTTAGCCCCAGCCATTGTCTACGGCGGGCCTTCCCCGCAATCGGGGAAGGCTGCCCACTGTCTTTATTGCCTTGCCCAGAAAGGGCTATCAGGATTACGTCGATAAGTACCCCCGCCCCCCCGCCGCGTGTGAGGCATGCTTTTCCGCCAAAAGCCCCGGCATTTGCTACCCTCCTTCTACTCGAATATGCTGGACTCCATTCTCTCTCCGACATCTCTTTGCTGGCATTTTCTGGTTAGTAGCCTCTTATGATTATATCTATGATTATAGCCATTGCCCAAACAAAATAGAGCAAGGCAACTACACAAATTGCAATGTAAGCCGCCTTAAACCCACCATCCCAGTCCTTAATTACTGTATTTCCCTTCAATATCTTGGTGGTTAAAGATATTGAACCTTTGAACGATATATACACCGGAATACTGAGCATACTCAAAAAGAATATTGCTATACCA
>WQUW01000133.1 GCA_009781915.1 Treponema sp.
ACATTTTGGAACAGCCTCGGATTTCTCTTCGTAATAACAGCCCAAAGCAGAGATTGCGGCGGGCTTTTATTTATGCCCTGCTTGTATGAGCGGGTAATCACGTGATTACCCGCCAAAACGAGGCGGGGTCACACCATAAGGAGTGTTTTGTATGAAAAAAACATTCAAGTTATTAGGGATTGTTGCGTTGACCGCGATAATCGGATTTCCCATGACGGCCTGCGGCGGCACTAATGGCGGTGGCGGGGACGGCGGCCCAACCATTCCGCCCATTGTGAACCTTACACCCGACGCTATACCAATCAGCGACAACCCCGCCTTTACCAACCCCGGCGCTGGCGGACAAACAACCGTTGCGGCGAATGATATGGATGAAGTGCTGGAACTCCTTATACCGGTGATTCAGAACCTTGATGATTTTCTGATTCAGGGTTTTTGGGATTATGCAGACGACAATATTGAAGCCGACAGCTTCACTTATCAACTGCAGAATGTTACATTTAGCCCTCCCCTGATCACTGCGGGTATAAGCAATCTAACAGGCAGCGTTTCTATATCTTCAAGCCCCACATCCTTCACTGGAAGCTGGAACAACGTCAACTACGTGTACCGCTCCTACCAGGCTACCTCTCCGTGGTTTCAAGTCCCTTCAGGGACAACAATAGTTGCAAGTGGAAGAATGTCAATCTCTGGAGGTGGGTGGGAGTCAGGTTCGTCTATATATGATGAGGAAGCTATGTCTGTCTCTTTCGCGGCGGCCTTTCAAACTCCGAATATTTTTGGAAGGGCCGTTATCAATGTTGGGGTAGCGGGTAGAAATAGAGAAACCGCTGATGGTGATTGGGAAGATCTTTCCCTGACAGCCTACGCCGTGGTGTATCTTTTTGACAGCAACAATGCGCAAGTGCATAGATACGAGGCCGCCACTGTAGAACGGGCGATGGAAATCTGGAGCGGCAGTGGTTGGAACGGCTATGCCGCACCCATCGGAGTTGAAGCCGGGCTGGAACTGCCCAACCGAGCCAGCCGCTGGCTAAGGGGCCGCCGCTAGCACGCACTGCCGGGGGCGGGGCTGTCCGTTACTACGGGTGGCCCCACTTGCTTCGCACAGCCTTCCCGGCTTCGCCGGGAAGGCCCCCAGCAATGCCCCCGCCGTGCGTGAGCCATCAGTACAATGCCCGGCAGGGGTGGATATACGGTTTAAGAAGCCATTTGCCCAAATTCTTAGGCGAAGGAGACCGAGGCTCCGTAGCCGTGTTCATTGGGCGGGATTCTTAAACCGTATATCCTCCCCTGCCGGGGCTTTTGGCGGAAATGTTCACGCGCGGCGGGGGGGCGTAAGATCAACATTTCTGTCTTTTGTTCAATATTTTTGTTGACACCACGGGTAACATATGCTATGTTGGAACTATATCCAGTTTGGAAAGAGTAGACATCGTACCTATTATGGAATAATGTATGCAGTATTTTGATACTCACGCCCACGTTGGGCTTATATGTGAGGACCCAATCGAGCAACTCATAGTCGTGCAGGAAGCCCGGCAGGCTTCTGTGTCCCGGATGGTGTCCATATGCAACAGCCTTATCGACTTCGTGAAGATTTACGAGAATCTGAAGTCCGCCGTGAATGTGTACCATGCCGTAGGCGTATCCCCTTCGGAGGTGCGTAGTCCCGGCAGAAACTGGGTGCAGACCATCGAGCAGAGCGTGCGGCTGCCCAGAGTCGTGGCGATAGGGGAGATCGGGCTGGATTACTACCGCAAATTCGGCGATAAAAAGTCTCAAATCGAGCTTTTTATTACCCAGCTCGACTTGGCGGCGAAACTGAACCTTCCGGTCATTATTCACAACCGGGAGGCGGGCAAAGATGTTCTGGACATACTGAGAGACCGGCTTCCTCCAAAGGGCGGGGTGCTTCACTGTTATTCGGAGAACGCCGAGTACGCGAAAAAGGCGCTAGACCTTAACCTCTTCTTCTCCTTTGCCGGAAACCTTACCTACAGGAACGCCAAAAACCTTCACGAAACCGTAGAAATCATTCCTGTTGAGCGTATTCTTATTGAATCCGAAAGCCCCTTTATGGTTCCCGCGGATCACCGGGGCAAGCGGAATATGCCCAAGTACCTTCCCATTACCGGACGCTTTCTGGCGGAGATGATGGGCGTGGACAACGAGGAAATGGCCGCGACGCTTTGGGCAAACTCGTGCCGCTTTTTTGGCCTTGATGCCTAGCGCCCTGTACCGCCCGGTGAAAATCGGGCCGCTTGAACTGCCCGGCAATCTTTTTCTCGCCCCTGTGTCCGGCTATACGGACTGGACATTCCGCACCATCTGCGCCGGGTACGGGGCGGACTTTTCCTTTACCGAACTGGCTTCCGCCGAGGCTCTGGTGCGGGGGGGAAAGGCCACATTCGACATTGTTCGCCGCGCGGAAAGCGAAAAGCCGTACGCCGTACAGCTCTTTGGCCACGACCCCCAGACCATGTACCAGGCGGCGCTGGCCCTTGCCCCCTTTCGACCGGAGGCGGTGGACATAAACTCAGGCTGCCCGGTTACCAAGGTAGTTAAAACCGGGGCCGGTTCCGCCTTGATGAAAGACCCCGCGCGCATGGGCCGGATCGTAGAGGGCATTGTCAGGGCGTCCAAAGAAGCCTTGGGGGACGTGCCGGTTACCATCAAGATGCGATCCGGCTGGGATTCCCAAACCTTGAATTACCCGGAGTGCGCGCGGATTGCCGTTGAAGCCGGCGCTTCTATGGTAACCCTTCACCCCCGAACAAGGGCTCAGGGCTACGAGGGCAAAAGCGACTGGTCGCACATAGCCGACTTGGTTTCCCGCCTGAGCGTCCCCGTTACCGGATCGGGCGATCTGTACTCCCCGGAAGATGCCGGCAGTATGCTCAGTCAGACAGGCTGCGCCGCCGTCATGTTTGCCAGAGGTTCGGAGGGGAACCCCTTTATCTTTCCCGCCACCCGCTCCTTTCTGGCGACCGGGGCGTGGGAGCCTGAACCCTTCCAAGAGCGGGTTGCCGTTGCCTTTCGCCACCTTACCCTTCTTGCCGCAAGCCTTGGCGAAAAAACAGCCTGCCGGGAAATGAGAAAGCAGTTCTGCGCCTACATCAAGGGGCCTGCGGGCAAGCCCGGTATGCCCGGTAGCGCCGCTTTACGGAACCGCTTGGTTCAGGCCCAGACCATCGAGGAATACAGGACGATTTTGGACGAGTTCGGGCACGGGTGAATTATTTCCTCACCGCTCTTTCCAGCGCTTCGTTACTCAAAAAAGCCAGCGCAACCATGATCGTAACAATGGGAAACAGGGCTTCCAGGGAGACATGGGCCAGAACCTGCCCCACAAGGGATGATAAAATCGCCGTGCCGGCTCCAAGGGCGGCTATCTCGTAGCCCACCAGCTTCGTAAGGATTTTGGAATCGAAGCGGCCGGAAGTAACGTGAATAAAGCATGGAAATATGGGTGCGAAGCCCAGCCCCGTTAATGCCATGCCCAGAATATTTCCGGTAAAAATCATTATAGCAAGGCCGGCAAAGGACAGCAAAAAACCAAGCCGTATGATGGCGCTGTCGCTAAACCTGTTTGCCAAAAAGCCAAAGGCCATGCGCCCCGCCATTATCGAAGCGTAATACACGGCAGGGTACATTCTCGCAGCTTCCAGCCCCAAGCCCCTGGATTCCAACAGGACGCTGGTTACCCAAAACCCTGTAGAATACTCTATGCCCCCATACAGGAAGCAAACGGCGATGGTCATAAATTTATGCCGCTTTTTTGTCAGGTATTGTTTTTTAAGGGCTGGCTGCTCGCAGGCGGCGCGGATTTTTTCCATTTTTTTCCAAAGCCCCTTGAACAGGCTTACCGCAACCACAACAGCGACCAATCCATGAATAGCGGCGATGGAAGCGTAGCCCGTACGCCAGCCGGAGGACAGTATCATGTGGGTCATCAACATGGGGCTTACGGTTGCGCCCAAGCCCCAAAAGCAATGAAGCCAGTTTATCTGCCGCGATGAAAAGAATTTTACCGCATAGGAATTTAAGCTGGAGTCCACCATGCCTGAGCCTATGCCAACAGGTACGACCATGAGCGCAAACACCGTGAAATTGGGGGACAAAGAATAGCCGGCAATCCCCACGATTATCGCCGCCATGCCCATTAAAGCGATTTTTTCCAGCTTTATGAAATGAGAGACGCGCCCAAGCCGGCTGCTTGCCAGCGCGTAAAAGAACGAATGAATAACTATCGCTATTCCGGCTTGCTCCAGAGGCAGACCCATGTAATACCGGACACGGGGCCACGCAACCCCGAAAGCGCCGTCAGATACGCCCAAGGCAAAAAAACTGGTGTAGATAAGAGCTAAGATTATGTACGCATACTTCCCAATCATCACGGAAGTGTATACCGTACGCTGACAAAATGGCAATATCGTTGAGCATTGGCGATGTTGCCATTTTCACGAAAAAATCGTATCCTTCATGGTATGAATGTGATTAGGCGGCCTTTCCGGTACAGTTATGACAATGCGGTATTTGTGCTCATCGGACTCAATGTTCTGATTCATATAGCGATACAGCTTTTTAGAGACATTCCATTCATTTTTTACCTTGCGATGAATCCGTGGCTAGTGGTGGACAGGGGCTGGGTTTGGCAGTTTTTCACCTATATGTTCGTCCACTCCCCCCATGGCATAACGCACATTTTGTTCAATATGTTTGCCCTTTTTATCTTTGGGCGGCAGGTGGAACACCAAATGGGGACACGGGAATTCCTTCTTTACTATTTCCTTACCGGAATGCTGGCCGGGATTTTTTCTTTCTTTGCCTACTGGTTTACCGGCAATTACATGGTTTTTCTCATGGGCGCTTCCGGAGCCATATTTGCCGTTCAACTGGCCTTTGCGGTCTTTTTTCCCAGTTCTATCATTCATGTTTGGGGCATACTTCCACTGCGGGCTCCGGTTATGGTTCTGGGGTTTACCGCTTTGCAGGTAGTTTTTATGGTTACAGGAACCGGGGGGAATGTGGCTCACGCAACCCACTTGGCGGGATTTGCTTTTGGCTGGATATACTTCTCCGTGCGCTTTGGAATAAACCCCTTGCGGGCTATGCGCCGGTAGCGGCTACAGCTCCGCCAAAAAGTGGCTTGCAAGCGGGTCGGCGGGATCAAGCTCAAGCACTGTTCTAAAGAAGGCGGCGGCTTCGTTCCTGTTGCCTGCCTTCATTGCCAGCACCCCTAAGTTGGAGATGATTTTGACGTTGACCGGTTCTTCCTGTAAAGCGTGTTCCAGCTCCCTTCGCGCCCCTTTAAGGTCGCCCAGTTCCATAAGGCAAATCGCTGTCTCGTTGCGGGTGTCGGCAGTTGCCCCGCCCAAGGCCGCCGCTTGCTTGAACGCTTCAAGCCCGTCGGCGTAGCGGCCCAGTTTTCGCAGCGCCCAGCCCAGGACAAACCAGCCGTTCCAGAGCTTGGGGTGCTTTTCGATAAACGCGCGGATTTTTAAAAGCCCTTCTTCATCGTTTCCCCGGCTGACGCAATCGTAGGCTTCCAGATAATTGTCGTCGTCAAGGAACTGTCCACTTATGTCTTGCAGGATTTTCTGCGCCTGCTTCAGTTTTTCCGCAGGGAGTTCTTCGGTAGTTCTTTCGGTAGCCCCTTCAAGCGTTTCCGCGCTGTCTCCCATAGAAACATAGCGGGAAAGGCAGTCTTTGGCTTGGGCAAAGTCTCTGCGCCGCGCAAAGAAAAATCCGGCGTTAAACAGGGTGTCCGGCAGAACCGGCTCGATAGAAAGGGCCGTTTGATAAGCTTCGAAGGCTTCGGCGGTTTCATTTTCGGCCCCGCCGCCATTTTTTTCCAGAGACTCCGCTTTCTTTTCCAAAATCAGGGCCTTGTTCAAAAGCACCCCCGGAGAACGGGGAAGAAGACCCTCCAAAATGGCGCTGATTTCCAAGGCCATGTCGAAATCCCCATTTTCAGCCTTGACGATGGATGCGCAGGTAAACTCGTGGTAGATTTCGGGCTTTACGGAAAAAACAAAATTGCGGTAGTAATCGATCCACTCGTGCGGGACTTCCGCCATTTCAGCCTCTGAAACAGTGTCCCCGGCCTTGAAGGACTTGAAGGCTTTGAATGCCGTCCCGTGCGGCGGCAGGCCGCCTTTGCCCCGCGCGGCAATTACCCTTAGCATACCTGAAAGGATCATCTCCCAAGACAGCTTTGTTATATCCGGGCTTTCAACAGGCAGAAGGATAGAAGGGTCTAGCTCGAATGTCTTGATTTGGCTTTTAAGGGTTTCGGGGACGGCTAAAAAAACGATAGGGTCTTTTTCCATTCTTTGCGGGAACCTCAACGCGAAGGGAGTTCAAGCTCGAAGTGTTCGCCCCCGGAGGCTTCCGCCGGTTCGGGGGCCTCCGCCGGGGCTGGGGGCGGAGCAGGCGGGGCGATTTCATCGACAGAGGGCCAGTCCGTCTTGGCGGCGGCGGCGTTGCTTTGGGGCGCAGCCGCCTTTTCCGGGGCGGTTTTTTTATCGGGGGGAGGGTCAGCGCCCACCCTGTTATCTAGGCGGCTCTGCGAAAGGTAGTCGTTAAGCCTGACCTTGTAGCCCATAGGCACTGCGGCCTCGTCAAAATTCATCACCAGCGCCACAAGTTCCTTGCGGCCTTCCACCGCTTCCGATCGGATGAACTTCCCTTTTAAAAGGAAACTTTGTCTGGGATCATCAAAATCTATTCTTAGGGCGGCGTCTTTTTCCATAAGGAACTTCGCCACCCCCATCATGATAAGTTTGGCTCCGGAGAACGAAATATCCCGCAGAATGCAGTGTCTGGGCACGCCCTGAATAAAAATGGCGCTTTCTTTGGAGACGATGTTCAGTTTTCTGATAGAATCGGGGGTAACGGCGATGCGCTCGTCCCGGCGTTTGGCGGAA
Organism: Treponema sp.; assembly: GCA_009781915.1. Lineage (GTDB taxonomy): Bacteria > Spirochaetota > Spirochaetia > Treponematales > Breznakiellaceae > WRKT01. Next base: position 6,933 of record WQUW01000133.1, read on the forward strand.
TTGAGCCGCGCGTCCAGAATCCGCCCCATTATTTCGATAAGGTCATCCGGCGGACGCTGGGTAAACTGGAGGGAAAAAAGCGCCATGTCGGTGGAAGTTCCGTAGGGGGCATAGCCTGAGGATTTCGCGTTTACAAAAAACGTTACCGGGTTGCCCTTTTCCGCGTATTTGAAGCAGTAGCGGACGCTTACCATGTTGTTGGCCTTTTCCAGCTTTTGAAGTATCCCCGATTTAAGACTGACAACAAGCTTTGCCCCCTGAAACGAGGAGGAAAAGATAACGCAGGGCCAAAAGTCCCCCCCGCACTTCAGGTACACTTGATTGGTGTTTAGTCCGGTTACCTGTATTAGCTCTCTGGAAAACGTAACGTCTATTGTCTTAAAGCGCAGATAGTAGTCGTTTATCTTCTGGCTGGTTAGAATCCCCATTACCAAAATAATACAACTGTATTGGGCGCAAGTCAATAACACCCCCCGCCGCGCGTGAGCCACCAGTACAATGCCCGGCAGGGGAGGATATACGGTTTAAGAAGCCGCCCAGGGAACCCGCTTCGGAGCCACGGTCTCCTACGCTAAAGAGCCTGGGCAAAATGGCTTCTTAAACCGTATATCCTCCCCTGCCGGGCATTGTACTGGTGGCTCACGCGCGGCGGGGCATTGCTGGAGGGGGGAAGAACATTGGCATCTGGGGGGTTGACGCATTGTTGGCCTGTGCGCTAGGATACAACTAATGGCTGAAATATCCGCCCAATGGACGGCATCTGACAGACACTACTCCTCGCAGGTCGCAGGTCGCAG
>WQUW01000134.1 GCA_009781915.1 Treponema sp.
AGGATTTATGATGTCGATCAGGCGCTTGTGGGTTCGCATTTCAAACTGCTCCCGGGCCTTCTTGTTGACATGCGGAGAACGAAGCACCGTTACCTTGTTTATCCGGGTAGGAAGGGGAATAGGCCCGGTTACTTTGGCCCCCGCCTTCTGCACAGTCTGAACAATTGATCTTGAGCTCTGATCCAGCAACTCTACATCGAAACCGCGTAATCGTACGCGAATTCGTTCCTTAGCCATTATTCCTCCATGACAATATGACAGGCGCTTAACTTCCGCTCATATGAAAGCCAACGCCTGTCTGTCAAAACAATTTACTCTATGATGTCCGTAACCTGACCGGAAGCAACGGTTTTGCCGCCCTCGCGGATGGCGAACCGGAGCCCCTTTTCCATGGCAATGGGGTTGATAAGCTCGCCGATAATCTCGGAGTTATCCCCGGGCATCACCATTTCTTTGCCCTCCGGAAGCTTTACGGTCCCGGTAATATCCGTGGTACGGAAGTAAAACTGGGGCCGGTATCCGGTAAAGAAGGGACTGTGCCGCCCGCCTTCTTCTTTGGACAAACAGTAAATCTGGCCCTTAAACTTGCTAAACGGCTTAATGGAACCGGGCTTGGCAAGCACCTGTCCACGTTCCACCTCCTTCTTGTCAACGCCGCGGAGAAGCGTTCCTACGTTGTCCCCGGCCTGACCTTCATCCAGCAACTTATTGAACATTTCGATGCCCGTAATAACGGTCTTCTTGGTGGGCCGTATGCCGATAATTTCCACTTCTTCGTTGAGTTTAAGCACACCCCGTTCAATTTTTCCGGTTACTACAGTACCACGGCCCTGAATGGTAAACACGTCTTCAATAGGCATGATGAAGGGCTTGTCTGACTCCCGAACCGGGTCTTCAAAATAGCTGTCCATCGCCGTAAGAAGTTCCTCGATACAGGCGGTATCCGCACCGAACTCGCCTTTAAGGGAGGCTTCCAAAGCTTTGAAGCCGGAGCCCTTGATAATCGGCGTTTTGGCGCCGGGGAAACCGTTGGCGGTAAGCACGTCCCTGACTTCTTCCTCTACCAGTTCCACCAAGTCCGGATCGTCCAGAAGGTCGATTTTGTTGAGGAACACCAGCATACTGGGAACGCCGACCTGACGGGCCAGAATGATATGCTCCCTCGTCTGAGGCATAACCGAGTCAGGCGCGGACACTACAAGAATAGCTCCGTCCATCTGAGCGGCGCCGGTGATCATGTTCTTAATGTAGTCAGCGTGCCCCGGGCAGTCAATGTGAGCATAGTGCCGTTTTTCGGACTGATACTCAAGGTGCCGGGTGTTGATGGTGATACCACGGGCCTTTTCCTCGGGGGCATTGTCAATTTCATCAAATTTCATCGCCTTGTCACCGTATTTCTTGGCGCAATACTGGGTGATAGCCGCAGAAAGGGTGGTTTTACCATGATCAACGTGACCGATGGTTCCGACATTCATGTGAATTTTGGTCCGGTTAAATTTATCCTTGGCCATTTACGTGTCCTCCTACTCCTTGGGCACACAAAAAATTCTATATCCCCGCAACCTGCATCGCAAGGACGCTAGTCTTACGGCACCCGCATACGCAGGTTTTTTTGTTACATGAGTTAATGAAGATAAAAGGGAGACAAACGAACAACGGCAGGGGCGAAACACCCCTTACTACCAATTGCCCGGCTCCACCTATCTCATCAGACCCCGATGATCGGTTTGGAAAACCGCTATCAAAAACCAGCGCGCATCCAAGCCGCTGGCGAATTACCACTATACCAAACTCTAAAAAAAATGTAAAGCCCCCTGAAGCGTTTTTGAAACGTAAATTTCAAAAAAAACTTCCATTACCAACGGTAATGGGCAAAAGCTTTGTTGGCCTCCGCCATTTTATGGGTATCTTCCTTCTTTTTGAAGGCCGTACCGGTATTGTTAAACGCGTCCAAAAGTTCCGCTGCCAAGCGATCTTCCATTGCATGACCGGAACGGGCACGGGCGGCGGATATAATCCAACGCATCCCCAGCGCTTCCCGCCGGGAATCCCGAATTTCCACAGGAACCTGGTAGGTAGCGCCCCCTACCCGTCTGGACTTAACTTCGACAGCCGGTTTTACGTTGTCAATGGCCTTAAGAAACACTTCCAAAGGGTCTTTCTCGGCCTTTTGCTGGAGTATCCCCATAGCCTGATGAACGATCCGCAGGCACGTAGAGCGCTTACCTTCCCACATCATGCGATTTACAAACTTGGAAAGGATTACGCTGTTATACCTAGGATCCGGCGCGATACCCCGGTCAATAGTCTTTTTTTTGCGTCCCATACTTACCTCGATTACGCCTTGGGCCGTTTGGCGCCGTATTTGGAGCGGCTCCGCTTGCGATCCGCCACGCCCAATGTGTCCTTGGCGCCACGAACAATGTGATACCTGACCCCCGGGAGGTCTTTTACCCGCCCGCCACGCACCAAAACAACCGAGTGCTCCTGCAAATTGTGGCCAATCCCCGGAATATAGGCTGTTACTTCCGTACCGTGAGAAAGCCGCACACGAGCCACCTTGCGGAGGGCCGAATTCGGCTTTTTGGGGGTAACGGTCATTACCCGGGTGCAAACTCCGCGCTTTTGGGGGCAGGAATGAAGCGCCGGGGATTTCGTCTTTGTGCTAACCTGCTGCCTTCCAAAGCGAACCAACTGATTAATTGTCGGCATATGTTTCTTTCTTCGTAATCCACGAGCCTAGCCGCCTTCCATTATCTACGATAATGACCCGCAAACCCGGCCCGAAAAACCTAAAATAGACCCGCACAAGCAGATCGCCGCCGCAACATCCGGCGTGGAAGGACATCCTACCCGGAACAAAAAAAAAAGTCAAGAGGGTATGTTCGATTTTTTTATCAACAACCAGTAGAAATCCCGGCAAGGCGCAATTCCTTGACAAGCCTGTCCTGGCTTACGCAGTGGCTCCGTTCAACCATGCCATCAGCCTCGGGGGATATGGGCCGCCATCACGTACACGCCACGCGTTACCGCAAAACCCGCCGTTTGATCTAGCAGACAACCCCGCATAGGCAACTGTCAAAACCTATAGGTTTTGACAGTCGCCTGTTAGCGGCATTTGCGGGCGTATGCCTGTGAAAATATTTTTAGAAGAAATGTACGGAGGTAGAAGATGAAGAAAATGTGGCTCAGATCGGGCGTTTTCGCCCTGGTTCTGGCGACGGCGCTGGTTTTTACCGGGTGTCCCGGCAACGGCAATGGCAACGGGGATCGTACTGTTCGTTTGTCGGCTAGCGTTGTAGTGGTAGGCGCCGGTGCTGCCGGTATGCCCGCTGCGCTGGCTGCCGCTGACGAGCTGGGCGCTTACGGCACGGTAATTCTGCTTGAGGCAGACGGCGCTGTCGGCGGATCCTTCGCAATGGCAGCGGGCGGGTTCAATCCCCATATAAGCCATGGCGGCAGAGTGGATGGACAGATTGATCTGGCATGGGGAGCCGCTTATAACGGCCCCGGTGGTACTTTGTGGTCAGCAAATTACCCAGTCATTGCCGGTAGGTTTCCCAATGGAGACAAGCTGGCAAGAATAGCGGCGCACGCGACTCATGTCCGGGATAACCGCTTTCTGCAAGCTAACTGGAATGTCCCGCTGTCTACTGGTGCTTTGCCCCTTTTTGCCCACCCTGCAACTGGCCTAGCCGCTGGCAATGCCTCCGGATCGTTGGGGGTTTTGAGTTTTCTTACAGCCATAGAGAGCTATAATAATATCTCGCTTATGGTGAGTACGAGGGCGACAAGCCTGATCACCGAGGGTGCCGGAGCTAATTTAAGGGTAACTGGTGTCAATGCAGTTAACGCCGCTGCCGGAAGAAATTATGTCATCACAGCCCAACGGGTTATTCTTGCGACAGGCGGCATGACAGGTAACAACCAAATGCTTCTTGACAATCTTGATTTTGACATTCGCAGGACTAACGACACTCCTTATAACACCCCCGGACTGGAAGCCATGCTCAGGGCTGGCTGGTATAGGGGGCAAGTCTCCAGATACAGCATAGGCGATGGGATTACGATGGCTAAGGCCATAGGCGCGGCTTCAACCCAGAACTGGTGGGCGCCCCACGCTGTTGCGGGATTTGACAGAGAATTTTATCTGGCCCTTCCGACAGGAATTCAGCCCATATTTAGAGGGCATGGCCCGTGGAATGCGGCAATGGGGTTTAGCGACAACATAAGAGACGCCATTATCGTAAACGGCTTGGGCCAGCGCTTTGCGAATGAAGACGTAGCTTTTAACTATGGCGGTGGTACCTTTGGCAACGCGATTGTAAACAACGCCTTGCCGCCCTACCATATCATTTTTACATCAGCGCCGCAGACTTCAAATGCCGCCACGGGCGGATTGGACGTTGTTGCCGCCCTGACCACAGCCGCTGGTATGGGTGGTCAATGGAGTAACGAGGTATTAACTGCCCCCACCCTTGCAGGGCTTGCGGCGGCAATGGCTAGTGCCAACGCCAGCCTTGTGCACGCCGATTTTGCGGCCAATTTTGCCGCGACAATAGCCACTTACAACGAAAATGTCCGCTACGCGCTGGCGGGCACCGAAAATGCCGATGCTACCGACCGGGGCGGCTTTGGCAAGCCCAATGCTCGCATGGTTAGGGAATATCTTGATGCTGTAAACGGCCCCTTTTTTGCGGTCAGGATTTATCCTGGAGCCATCAGCAGCAGGGGTGGCATAATGGCTGATTGGCGCGGACGGGTACTCAGAGCGGACGACTCCGAAATTGCCAACCTTTACGCTGTTGGCGAAATGTCCTTCCGTGATTTATTTGCGGATGGCAACACAGGCGGAACAGCACTTTCTTTGGGCATCACCTCTGGCTACATTGCGGGTACGGATGCCGCAAGGATGATTTTGGACCGCGGTCCCATACCATCCTTGGTAACCGATGATCTCCCGTAACAGTAGGTTTTATTGCATGAAGTTTGTGTAGACAAACTTAAAGGGCCCGGTTTTGCCGGGCCTTTTGGAAAACTGAAGTGTTTCCCAAGCTTCAGTTTTCCAAAAGGCAATTTTTTTAGATTTGCTGTAATAGAACCCAAGGAGAGGAAAATGACAAGAAACGTATCAGGGTTAGTTTTTGTTCTTTCTGCGTTAAGCCTATTCTTCACTGCCTGCCCTCAGGAATTTGACATTCGCCGGATGGCCGCAGGGGCGCACGGCGACTTTACGGGCCCCTTGTACGGCATAGCGCAGGGGTGGAGCAGCACCATAAGGGTGGATCTCGACTTGGAAGAGGGGTTTATAGTGGGTGCGTACGTCCGCAGTATTATTGGCAGGGAAACTGCCGGCTTTGATCGGGCCTTGGCATTGGCGGGCCCGCTTATTGTAGCGACAAACAATGTCGAACTGAATACGCTCGCCGGCGCCACGGTAACAACCAATGCCATAGTAGCGGCTGGCAGGGCAGCTCTTGCCGATGTTCCCGCGCCCGGTGCCGTCCCTGCAATAAGGTACCCCGGCACTCACGCGCAGACAACAGAGATAAATGGCTGGGGAGGAGCTTTCCAAGTTTCCGTAACCTTGAGCAGAACTTCCATTACCAGCATAGCCGTGGAAAATTCCAATGAAAGCCTTGCCGTTGGGCAGCCCGCTATCGACATTTTAATCGATCGAATGTTGCAATACCAAACATCCGGCGTTGATGGAGTTTCAGGGGCCACAAGCACCAGTATCGCTTTGCAGAACACTGTTTCCAATATCCTAAGAGATGCCGGAGCGCCCATTTTCATGAGGACGCCCCCGCCAGCCCCGGACGGCAGGTTTGCCAGCCCACGGAGGGCCGTGGACGTGCTTGTTATCGGTTCCGGAGCGGCGGGCCTAAGCGCCGCAATTGAGGCCGCGTCTTTTGTTGACCCCGCCAATCCCTTTGCCCCTCCGGTATCTGTAACGCTTATCGAAAAAGATGCCATGATCGGCGGTTCAACAAGGCTTTCTTCCGGCGTAATTTATGCGCCCGCAAACACTGGCGACAGAATCCTTTTTAGGGACTACTTTCTTTTCAGGGCTCAAAATCATGCGAATACGAGCTTTGTGGAAACTTTGGCGGGCCATAATACCCCGGCAAATAATCCCGATTTGCTTGACATTGTAGAGGGCCGCTGGGCGCTTCCTCATTTGGGAGCCGGTTTTCCCACAGGTATGGCTGCGGCTAACCGCGCACGGATTGTCCCCGGGGGCGGAGTTAGCCTTGTGCGTACATTGGAAAACAGGGCCAGAGAGCTGGGCGTGAACATAATGACCGGAGTTACAGCCCACCAACTGGAAACCCATCAGGGAGCGGCGGTGCAGGTATTGGCGAGCTCCCGAACCACCGACTTTACCTTTGACGTAAGAAGGGGCATCGTCATTGCCACCGGCGGCTTTGACCACGACAGGGGAAACACCGCCGCAAGCCCGATGCACAACCACGCGCCCGATACCCGCAACATCGTGTCCTTGTCCAGCCCCGGCAACACCGGAGACGGAATCAGGATGGCCAGAAATGCTGGTGCGGGCGCTGTGTACAAGGGCGGCAGACTGGGGTGGGCCGTTATTCCAGATGTTAATGTTGCTATACCAAACGGTAACTCTATCCTTGCAATTACCGCTGCCCGCACTGGATGGCTCGATTTTCCCGGCATTGCCGCCAATCCTAATCATACGCCCCCTCTTTTGGGCGTTGATTGGGCCAATAATCCGCACGACACAGGCCAAACCAGAAATCCGGAAGATGATTTATCGCTCGTATTCTCCAGCCTTATGAGGGAAGGGGTTGGCAGTTTCTACCAATTCAGTACAGAGCCATTCCCTCAGGTTGGATTTATAAGCCATCACCACCTGACTGGGTTCGGGTTAGCATTTACCTACAATGACTTTTATGAAATGGCTTATTATCTTTTTGGCCACTTCTACGGTACAAGCCCAAGTGATCTTAGAGCCCTCTTGAACGCACAAGGCTTGGGCAATCTTGAAACGTGGTATATATGGCGTGTCGAACCAGCATCCCTCGGTTCAATGGGCGGGCTCAGGATCAACCCGCAGGCTCAGGTTCTGTCTACAACAGGCGCTGTCATCCCCGGCCTCTTTGCCGCGGGAGAAGCCGCAAACGGGGATTTCTACTTTCAGCAGAACCCGGCTCTGGGCAGTTCCCTTGCCATAGCCCTTACCTTCGGGCGCGTCGCCGGAAGAGAGGCCGCGCGATCCGCGCCTCGCCCCCTGCGGCCCTAATGTTTTTGGAGGAACAACCATGAAGAAACTGCTTTTATCCTTACTGTTCGCCGGAGTTTTGGCGGGCGGCGCTTTTGCCCAAGTCTCGTTCAGCGGGAGCGTTTACGCGGGCGTCAGGCTTCACATCCCGTATGACGGCGATGAGTCAATTACCACCAACCACCGGGATTATGACGATCCTGAGTTCAACCTAACCGCCACGGTCATGCGGGAAAACTACGGGGCACGGCTGGTTACCCGCACCCGGATGCTCGATGGCGAGGCCGATTTCGCCGTGCGCGGGGCCTACGGCTGGGTCAACTTCGCCGGGCCATTCGGCGACGACTCGCTGCGCCTTACCGTGGGCCAAATCTCAAGCCCGGCATGGGTTACCCGCCTTCATTCCAG
>WQUW01000135.1 GCA_009781915.1 Treponema sp.
AGGAAGGCGGGGGTCACAAAAATGGAGCGTGTTCCATGAAAAACACATTTAAATTTCTTGGGATTGCCGTGTTGGTTGCGGCAATCGGATTTTCCATGACGGCCTGCGACACCGGCAGTACCAGCGTCAGAAATGACTTGCCGCCTGCGGGAGACGGCAGCATTAGCGCTGGCGATTGGCCTTTGATTTTTACAGGGGTTGTTGATCGGGACGGGAACCCGGTTCCCGCTGGCACAAATATGGATTTTACCCATATTTGGGTATTTTCTGAGGGTGATGACTATGATAGTCTTTCAATGGAGTTGTCCGAGTTGTCCCTCGTTATCCCCGGCTCGGAAATAAGGCTGGAGGGCGATACCCTAAGTCTTAGGCTTGGAACTCCGAGGGAAGAATTGCTGATGCCCGTTTATGGCTTCCCCGGCGGCATAAGCGCTACAACAGGCTTAAGGGTATTCTCAACAATTTGGGATGGGGATGCATTTTATACTACAGATGGTTATTATCCTTATTATTTGATTTGGATGGACCCTGATGCGTACGGTTTTGCAGTGGTTATCTTTATGTACGCCAACATTGCGGGAACCATTAGGGGCATAGTCGTATTTCAAGACGAATACTACGGAAGGAGCGAAGTTTTAACGTATAACGTGGAACTAAGACCGGGCTGGAATACAGTGATTGGTACAGGGGGGCCTGACCCGATAGTGTCAGACCGTTGGAATATGACCCTAGTTACCGGAAGGCCCGGCGATGAGTTTGTGTGGATTCTTCGGGAGCCGGGGAATTAGCAAAAAACGTCTGAACCAGCCACGCCTGAGTATGCGCAACCCGCATACTCAGGCGGCATTCCCGGTTCCTCCGGGAATGCCGGGGGCAGATGCTCTGCGGAGCCCCCCAGCAATGCCCCCGCCGCGCGTGAGCATCAGTACAATGCCCGGCAGGGGAGGATATACGGTTTAAGAAGCCATTTTGCATGGCATCTCCGCGAAGGAGACCTTAGGCTCCGTAGCGGGTTCCCCATGCGGGATTCTTAAAACGTATATCCTCCCCTGCCGGGGCTTTTGGCGGAAATGTTCGCATCACGCACTGCGGGGGGAATCAATGTTCAAAACCAAAAACTTGTGATAAAAATAACCGTATGAAGGTAAAATACAAAGGCATCGTCTTCGATCTTGACGGAACCCTCGTTGACACCATCGAAGACATAGCCGCTTCCATGAACCGCGCGCTTGACTGCCACGGTTTTCCCGGACATACGCCGGATCAGTACAAGGAAAAGGTTGGCTGGGGCATAAAACGTCTGGCCTTTCTCAGCCTGCCGGAAAACGCGCGGAGCGAGGAAACCGCCGCCAGGGTCGCCGCGGACTCGGCAAGGTTTTACTCGGAAACCCCTCTGGTTCACACCCGGCCCTATCCGGGAATACCCGAACTTTTGGGCGAGCTGGTGCGAAAGAAGATCAAACTTGTTGTGCTAACCAACAAACCTGATCCGGTGGCGCAAAAGGTAGTAGCCGGACTTTTCCCGTCCGGTACGTTCTCCAGCGTCCGGGGGGAAGTTGCCGGGAAGCCCCGCAAGCCCGATCCCGCCTGCGTTTGGGAACTTTTGGTGGAGCTGGATATTACCCCGGCGGATGTCATTTTTACCGGGGATTCGGAGATAGACATCAAGACGGCCCTTGCCTGCGGCAGCTTTCCCCTTGGGGTAAGCTGGGGCTACCGCCCAAGGGCGACTATTGAAGAGGCGGGGGCCCGGCAGATTATCGACAGGCCGGGGGAACTTTTGGATTTTTTCTAGCGCCCGCCCCGCGCGACAAGCCGCTTGCCTCTTGCCCCAATCCCCGCTATAATTCGTGAGCATGAAGACCCTTTTTCCACCCGGTATTATAGGCGTTATAGGCGGCGGGCAGCTCGGCCTTATGCTGATCTACCGCTCCAAAAAACTTGGCTTCCGTTTCGCCGTGCTTGACGCGGCGGACGCGCCCGCGAAAGCGCTCGCCGATTTTTTTATTGAAGGAAGCCTTAAAGACGCCGCCGCTCTCGGCAAGCTTGCCGGAGCCTGCGATGTTATGACCTACGAAATCGAGCATATCAACACCGACGCGCTGGACGATTTATATTCGCGCGGGCATCCAATGTATCCTTCGCCTACAGTCCTGCGTACCATTCAGGACAAGCTTTCGCAGAAAGAACTCTTTGTCAAAAAAGGGCTGCCCACCGCCCCCTTCTTTGCCGAAGAAGACCCCGCCACGGCGGATTTTTCTTCAAAACAATTCCCCCTTGTGCAGAAGACACGGAAGGGAGGCTACGACGGCAAGGGCGTGCGTGTTCTTCAAAGCGCCGCAGACAGCCCCATGCCCGCTCCCTCGCTTTTTGAGGACATGGTTAGCATAGACAAAGAGCTTGCCGTTATGGTTGCCCGCGGCAGGAGCGGGGAACTGGCGGTGTTTCCCGTAACGGAAATGGCCTTTAACCCCGAACACAATATCTGCGATACGGTTATCGCCCCGGCCCGCGTTGACGAAAAAACAGCCGCCGCCGCCCGTGAGCTCTCGGTCAGCGTTGTTCAGGCGCTGGACGGGGTCGGCATTTTCGGCGTGGAGCTTTTTCTGGACACGCAGGGCCGGGTGTTGCTGAACGAGGTAGCGCCAAGGCCCCACAACTCAGGCCATTACACCATGGAAGCCTGCGTTACCTGTCAGTTCGAACAGCACGTCCGGGCATTGGCGGGGCTTCCCTTGGGGGATACGACGCTGTTGCGGCCCGCTGTCATGCTAAACCTTCTGGGTCAACCCGGCAGCGCGGGCTCTCCGCTTGTTCAGGGCTACGAAGAAGCCGTAAACGTTCCCGGCCTGTCGCCGCATCTGTACGGGAAAATCGACTGCCGCCCCTTCCGCAAGATGGGGCATTTTACGGTAACCGCCGCCACGCTAGAAGACGCTCTGGAAAAGGCGGAATACGCGCGGACGGTGCTGAAAATCGGGGGAGCCGGATGACGCCGCCGCTTGTGGGAATTATCATGGGAAGCGATTCCGACCTGCCCGTGATGAAGGACGCGGCGGAGATTTTAAGTCAGGCCGGCATCGCCTTCGAAATTACGATTGTGTCCGCGCACCGCACGCCAAAGCGCCTTGTGCAGTACGCTCAAACAGCGGCCCAGCGCGGGCTTAAAGTTATCATCGCCGGCGCGGGAGGGGCCGCCCATCTTCCGGGAATGACCGCCTCCATTTCCGCCCTGCCGGTTATCGGCGTGCCGGTAATGACGAAAAGCTTTTCCGGACTGGACTCGCTGTTGTCCATCGTGCAAATGCCCGGCGGCATTCCCGTGGCGACCGTTGCCGTAAACGGCGCGAAAAACGCCGGCCTTCTTGCCCTGCGTATCCTCGCCCTTGAAAGCCGCCCCGCCGCCGCGTGGCTTGACAATTACATGAAGACAATGGAAGCCGAGGTAGAAGGCAAAGCGGCAAAGATGGAAGCCGAGTTTAGGCCAGAATAGCCCCATCGCTTCATTGACAATCACCCCGTGCCAGTATACTCTTAAAGCATGAAATTTCGGGCTTTCTTTATTGTCTCTTTCTCCTGTCTTTCAGTCCTTGGCTGTAGCTGGTTTGGGCAGGCGCGGTCAGTCCAGCGCGAGGACCTGTTCGTCCTTGACATAGGCATGATGGAAGACCAAATCGCCCTTTTCAACTTTGACAGCAGCCGGGGCATACGCCCCACCGATCTGGCGATGCGAGACGGGCTCTTTTACATCTCGGACGGCAGCGGGGGCAGGGTTCTCAGGTTCAACTCCTACGGCGACCTTCTTTTCATGATCTACAACGAAGAAACCAACCCCCCTCCTCTGACCCTGATGCCCCTTGTCGAAGGGAGCATGGTAACCCGCTGGGCCGTTACCCATCCCCTGTTGGAGCCCGGGGAAATTATCGTCGATTCCCGCAGCCACATCTTTGTCCGGGATCGCCTTCCCTACGAGCGGCGCAGCTTCGACCCTGAAAGCGGGGTGCTGCTGGAAAATGTTGTCCTGCATTTTGACGCTGACGGGCGCTTTATTGACTATCTGGGCCGGGAAGGGATCGGCGGAACCCCCTTCCCCATAATCGAAGGGATTTTTACGTCCGTCGGGGACGAGCTTGTGGTGGTTTGCAGACTCTTAACCGGGTGGAACATCTACTGGTACGACCCGGACGGCTTTTTTCTCTTTGTAGTCCGGCTGGAAAACAGCGCCATACCCATACCGCCGGATCGGGAAGACGTAATTCCCTCCCTCGACACGATTTCCGTAAGCCCCGACGCCCGCAGGCTTTTTATCAAGGTAGATTATTACCGGCACATCTATGACGGAACAACCAACGCCAGAATCGGGATCGAGCCGGACAGCTCCGTTATCTGGATCATGAACGCCGAAACCGGGGTGTGGGAGCGCTATGTTGAACTGCCGTTTTTCGAGCACGCCACAACCGCGCAGAACCGCCGCCTTGTATCCAGAGCGCCCTATTCCCTTATCGGGATAGCCCGAAACGAGCGGGCCTTTCTTTCCTTTCCCGTGGAAGGCGGCTACTCCATCCTTGTCGTGTCTCTGGCTCCGGGGACGCTAGGCCAACAGCGCAGGGGCTTTATAGAAGTAGATAACCGGGAGCTTTTATTCAACGCCTTCGATCTTTCCCCCGAAGGGATTTTGTCGGGGCTTTTGGCAGACGACTGGCAGGTAACGCTGGTATGGTGGAGAACAGACAGATTTTTTGAGGTGTAACTACGGATGATTAAAACCCCCGGACGAGCAAACCTTCAATCCGGCAGGATTCTTGTGTCAACCGGGGCTTCCCGTGCCATTGACGGCGAAGCCCGGGCCGAGTGGGGATTTAACGAGTTTGCGCTTGTCGAGGCGGCGGGCCGCTTTTGCGCCCAGCGTTTTGCCGGGGCGTTCCCGGAGTTGTTTAAGGCCCGGCCCAGAATTACGGTCGCCGCCGGAACGGGCAATAACGCCGCGGACGCTATGGTAATGCTGCGCCACTGGATTCTTGCCGGTCTTGCCGGGCCTTCTTCTTCGGCGGTGGTGCTAAGCCGCGCCTCCACAAACGGCGCGAGCAGCCCCGGGGCGGAACTGCTTGTGTCTTTCAGGAAGATGCAGGTTCCGCTGGTATTGTGGGACGGGGACATAACCGAGGCCGCGGGCCGGGTCGCCGCGGATATTCTGGCGCGCTCGGACATTATTGTAGACGGGATTGCGGGAACCGGCCTTAACGGGGCCCTTGGAGGGACGCTCCTTGAAATGGTAAACGCCATAAACGCCTGCCGCAGGCCCTTTGTCGTTTCCGTTGATATGCCCTCCGGCAATTCGGATCACTGGAAGCCGGGGATGCCCATTGTCCGGGCCGACGCTACCTTGGCTATAGAGCCCCGGAAATTATGCAATTACACCCCTGCCGCCCGGCCCTGCGCCGGGGTTATCCTTCCGGTGGGCGGGATTTTTCCGGACGAAATTATCGCCCGCCACAGCGGGGCTGAAATTCTGGACTGGAACAGCGCGCGGGAAAGGGTTTCAAAGATCAAACCCCATGTGTACAAAAACAAAAGAGGGGCCGTAGAGATCAGGGCCGGTTCTACCGGGACGAGCGGGGCCGCCCTGATAGCCGCACGGGGCGCTCAGGCAGCCGGGGCGGGTCTTGTACGGCTTGTGGTCGATGATGACATACATCCCATCCTCGCTTCTCAGGCGGGGGGCGTTATGGTGTTTCCCGCCAGCGCGGACGGCGGCGGTTTTCGGGCGGACGCTGTGCTTCTGGGCCCCGGCTGGGGCAAGGGCCAAGACCGCCTGCCGGTTCTGAAGCGGGCGCTAGAGACAGAAGGCATCGCCCTTATTCTCGACGCGGACGCTATCGGCCTTGCCGGGGATACAGTCTTTGGCGGCAATGCCATTCTTACCCCGCATCCCGGAGAATTCAGCTGCTTTTCAGGCATCGAAAAAGAAGAACTGCTTTGCAATCCCGGCCCCACGCTCCTTACATTCGCCCGCCAGCAGAACGCGGTGATACTCTTCAAAGGCCACGTCATTACCATCGCCGCGCCCGATGGCCGCCTTGGAGTAGTGGACGGCATGGCTCCGGTTTTGGCGGCGGGGGGATCAGGCGACCTTTTGGCGGGCCTTTGCTCGGCAATCGCCGCGAGAATGGTGCGGGAGGGCTCCTACTGCGGGTACACCTGCGCCACGGTAGCGGCGGCCCTGTTTATCGAATTGGGTAGCCCCGAGCGGTTTGGGCCCTGTTTCACAGACCCTCTGGAACTGGCTGGCAGAGCCGCGGCCCTTGCCGGGGAAGCGTGGCTTACGGCGGATATTCCGGCGGATATTCCGGCGGATATTCCGGCGGCATTAAAGGAGCGCTGTCATGGCTAATACGGAAAACTTGCCCGAAACGCCCGCGTACCCCGCGCGCGCCGAGGACAATGCCCAGCGGAACGTGGTTTTCCGCTACTCCAGAGAGGGCAGACTCAGCCGGGCCTCGGCGGAGGTGCAGGCCCTGAATGACGGGAATTTCTCAAGGCCGGGCCTGTTAAAAACCCTCTTTTCGAACAAGGCCAACAGGCTGCTTCTTTTCGCCATTGTTTTCATTTTTGCCGCTTCCGGCTTGGCTACCCGCTTTGTGGGGGAAGAAAGGCCGCGTCAGTATCAAGGTACAAGGCTTGGGGGGAACCTTCTGGCCCTGACGATATTTCCGGTGGAAGGGACATTGTTTCTGGCAATCATCAAAAACACGCCGGAGCGGGGAGAGTTTCACACAGGGGCGGTGGACATTGTTGTGTCCCCGGTCATGCCCAGAGCGGCGGAAGGGGAGGAGCCGGGAACGCCCGAACTATTTTCCCACCGCGTCTTTTTTAACCTTGTCGAGTCGGAAATGTTCCAGATTTCCCTTCCCTTCGAGGGAACTGATTTCTTTGTGGTGCTAAGAACCTACGAAGAGCAGGTGGCCCTGCGGCTACAGGCAAGCGAAGGTTAAGTCCCCCGCCGCGCTGTGAGCCAGCGGCACAATGCCCGGCAGGGGAGGATATACGGTTTTAGAACCTCCAGCCAAACGACAGTGCCAGGCGCGGGCCCCCGACAAATACAAAGTTTTCAAGAATCATGAAAAAATCGTCCCAGTCTGAAAAATCTTCTCCTGCGTTAGCCGATGCTCTTTGTCTTAAACTGTTGCCTGTTCCAACTCCACCGTACCAGCCCAGCGATGGCGTAAAGACAAATCCTCCATCGGGGTTGCCAAAGTCTATCCGCCAGCCGATCTTTGCGCCAAATTTGAAGTAGCCGCGCGATGCCCTGCCTGAATTATCAAAACTGAACTTCCCCCGTTTGAGTGGACACAAAGTTAAGCTCATGATAACCGAAGGAGAGTAAATCATGAGGAAACGAAGAAAAAGTTACACGAGTGAGTTCAAGGAATCTGCGGTTGAGTTCTGC
>WQUW01000136.1 GCA_009781915.1 Treponema sp.
TACATCGAAATGTATTACAACAGACGCCGTAGACATTCGGCAATCGGATATGCTACACCTTTAGCATTAACAAATAATTTAGCGGCTTAATTCACTGTCCAAAAAATCGGGGGAACTCCAACTTCTCCATCTTACCAGTAGAACGTATCGTTTTGCCGTCAATTGCTATTGTTTTTCCTTCCATTCCAACAGGCAACAGCGATTGCGACCATTTCATCAAGCACTGGTTTAATGATTTTGGCTCTATCAGCTTGAGCAAACACAGCATCCAATAATAACACGATATTCTTTCTATGCCGAAACGCCTGCCTAAAAAGCCCCTGACTTTCTCATTTTCCGACCATTGATTGATTTGACAGACATTTCTTAAACCGCACAATGTTCCAATTATCACGACTGTCAGCGCCTCCCCTACGCTACAAAAATAGCCGTTGTGTTCTTTGACGGTTTTTACCTCTGCAAAATAATCCTATATCCCTGATTTTTCCCTTCCCATCCTTTATTCTTATCGCTTTTTCGCTCTTTTGAAAATTGATTTTCGTGAATGGTCAATAAGCTTGCGGAGCTTGCGGCTTCCCACAAAGGTCAAGATCAGGCCGCTTACATTCGCTTTGCGGGACGACACGTACAGGCAGGCGTAAGCGTAGGCTTTGTAAAACTCCTGGACGGACACATAATCGCCGGGGCTTTTGTACTCCAGTATGTTCACGCTGCGGAAAATCGAAGCGATGTTTTTCTTAATTTCGACATCTGCGGTCTTTTTTATGATAACAACGTCAATGCGCAGGGGCTCAGTCGTAAGCTGCTGTTCTGGAGCAAACTCTAGTACATGGCTGTACTCGCCGAGTTCCATCTGGATCGCCTCGTAGAAGGCCGGATGCCACGCGATGCGCTCTTTGGTTTGGGGCGCGGCTGGTTTTTCAGGCGGTGTGGTTTTTGCCATAGTACAAGTATAGGCCGCCGCAGGGGGAATAACAAACGCAGGGGGCTGATGTTCTTCCCACCAGAAATGCCCCCGCCGCGCATGAGCCTCTGGCACAATGCCCGGCAGGGGAGGATATACGGTTTAAGAAGCCATTTTACATGGACTCTCCGCGTAGGAGACCGTGGCTCCGTAGCGGGTTCCCCATGCGGGATTCTTAAACCGTATATCCTCCCCTGCCGGAGCTTTTGGCGGGAATGCTCACCTCACGCGCGGCGGGGGGCGTTCCCCTTAACAAAACTTTTTTTCAGCGTTATACTTAAACCTGATCCAATTCTCTCTGGACGGAGGCAGGAATATGATACGAATGAAAAAAAGGCATTGGTGGCTTTTGGCCCTCTTGCTTTTCGTCATACACTTTTTCGCCACGGCCCGCCCCGTTCAGGAAGAAACCGTCTTAACGCCCGCGTGGATCGTTTCTCTGGAGTCGGACGCTCCCATAGACTTGGGGGGATTTTCCGGCGGCGGCGGGCAGGGACTTCTGCCGTTCCGCCTTGGGGAGCGCTACGGCTTTGTCGGCGATGACGGAAGGTTCACCCTCAACCGGATTGGACAGGGCGGCGTTTCCATATCACAGCGGTTTTGGGCGGAATACCCGGCAAACCCGCCCTACATACAAGTCATGAGCCCCATGGACGAGCCTGTTCTAACGATTCAAGACCCAAGGGGCTACCCCCTGTTTTTGGATAACCGGGTTTTTATCGTTGGTATCGAGCAGAACTCCCTTGCCGGCATCGGGCCAAACGGGGAAGAACTCTGGCGGCACGATTTTCGCGCCCCCATAACCAGCATTGACGCGGCAGGCGGGCGTGTGCTGGCGGGAACCCTTGACGGAGCGATAGAACTCCTTGATTCCGAAGGCAGGGCCGTCATTCCGCCCTTTGAGCCCGGCGGCTCCCGGCTTCAGGCTGTTTTTGGATGCGCCATTTCAGCCGACGGCTTGCGGCTGGCGGTGATTTCGGGCATCGACAACCAGCGCTTTTTGCTTTTGGAGCAGGCAGGCGATATGTTCAGGGTTGTTTACCACGAGTTTCTGGGCAACGGCTTTAGGCGGCCCGTTCATGTCAGCTTTGCCGACAACGACAGAAAGGTGGTGTTTGAGCGGGAAGGCGGCCTTGGGATTTTTAACATCGCTTCCCGCGCAAGCGTCTTTTTGCCGCTGGAGGGCGAAATCAAGGTTCTGGATACCTGCGGACAGGCCCCCTACCTCTTTGTCATTACCTCTTTGGGGCCAAACCGCAAGCGGCTTGTAACCATACGGCATCCGGGAGTTGTTATTATTGACACCCCCTTTGAAAGCGATACGGCCTTTCTGGCCCGCCGGGGCAACAGGCTCTTTCTTGGGGGGGACGGAGCAATGGCATCCTTTGAAATTAGAAGGAGGTAAGGGAAGGTACATGAAACATTTTCCGCTTTTTCTGGCCGCGCTTTTTCTGTTGCCCGGCCCCGCCCTTTTTTCCATGAACTGGCCCTCGCCATCGGGCGTTATGACAAGAAATTTCGGCTGGAATGACGGGGGCGGGCCTCACTTGGGCGTTTCCTTCGCCGACAATGGCGTACTGGCGGCGGTCGAGGCGGGGGAACTTCTGTTCAAACACCGGGAAGGAAACACCGCCTCCCGGCTCCCCTCCCCCCTTGGCGCGTGGGTGGCCTTGGATCACGGGGACGGGCTAATCAGCATTTACAGCCGTTTTAACAACGCCTCGCTTTCAGAGATTCCCTACCGGGTCGAGCAGGGCGCTGTGCTGGGACAGGCCGGTATTTCCGGCTGGGCTTCGCAGAACGGCTTTTACTTCCAGCTTTTTGACCGCAAGGAAAGCCGGTGGGTAAACCCTTCGGTTATCATCCGCACCATGAACCCCCGCATACCGGTCATTACCCAAGTCAGCCTTATGGATTCCCAAGGGAGGCTTTTCAACCTTGCCCAGACATCGAGCATAACGCAGGGGCGCTACACGGTTTTGGTGAACGCCATAACCGGGCCTTTCAACGCTCCCCTAGCCCCTTTCCGGATAATATCTTCCCTTAACGGCGCTCAGGCCGGGGCGCTTAATTTTGAAACGTATTTTGTGCGAGACGGGTCTCTTGTGGTGTACCGGAACGGACTTATCCCGGTGCGGCGGGTGTACGCCCCGGTTTCCGGGTACGAGGTCGCCGATGTCTGGCTTACGAGGGGGCAGGCGACGCTGGAGATTATCGCGCAGGATATTTCCGGCGTTACCCGCAACGTGGTTCACAGGTTTACGGTGGAGTAGCCGGACGGCGCGGTAACGGTAGTGGTCAAAACATGGTCAACCCCGGCTGCCCCTGAACAAAGGCGGCCCGTTCCCTGCGCCCTGTGCGGGGGGCTTTTATTCAGGCCCTCTCTTTCGTGCGAGGGCTTTTCCTATGTCCGTTGCGCCGGATGCGGCCTTGTTCAAATTAATCCCCAGCCGCTTGAAGAAGAAACAAGGAGCCGCTACGGGGAAAACTACCTTGCCTACGAACTTACCAACGAGGAAGCGTTTTTCAACCTTCAACTCCTTGGCCTTAACGATTCGGGCTTCGACGCCCTTGAACGCTCGTTTTTTTCAAAAGGCGAAAGGCCCCGTGTTCTGGACATAGGCTGCGCCACGGGCCGCCTTCTTGCCCATTTGCGGGAAAGGGGCTGGCAGCCAAGCGGGGTGGAAATAAGCGGCCCCCAAGCGGAGTACTGTCGGCACGAGCGGGGCTTGGATGTTACAAGCCTTCCTCTTGAAGAAAACGCTTTCCCGTCCGGCGCTTTCGATGTGGTGCTGGCCTCTCACCTTATTGAACACGTAAACGCCCCGGCGTGCCTTGCTAGCGAAGTCTCCCGCATCCTTGCTCCGGGGGGCTGCTTTTTTGTTACCACCCCGAACATAGACGGCTTTCAGGCCCGGCTTTTTAGGGGCCGGTGGAGGTCGGCGATATTCGACCACCTGTACCTGTTCTCCGTTAAAACGCTGTCCCGGCTGCTTACGGAAAACGGCTTTACGGTCGAGACCACAGTTACGTGGGGGGGCCTTGCCGCCGGAACCGCCCCCGTGCCCGTAAAGCGCCTGTTTGACAGGGCCGCCAAGCGCTTTGGCTTTGGGGACGTGGTAATGGCGCGGGCGCGGCGGGCCCTCCAGTAGCCCCTGACAAAAAGCCCGTAGTATGCTAGGCTTGGGTAACCATGATTTCTGGAGCCAGAATAGACACGGAATCCGTCCCGATGAGCTTTGCCAGGGTGCTAGGCAGCCCCTACCTTAGAACCGCCGCTCTGCGCTGTATCGCCTCTATCTTCAGGCATTTTTTCTTCGCGCAGTACCGGGCGGCCTTTCTTCCCGGGCGCATCCCCGTGTCCAGAGCGGATCATCCGCTGGATGGCAAGATTCCCTTTTGGCCCGTCAAGGTAACCATTTACCTTGACTTTGTGGCGTTCTGGATACGCTGTCTGGGCTTTCTGCTAAGAAACTACGGCAGGCGGGCGCTGGAACCGAGCCTTGTCTTTATTCGAACAATGGGGCAGGTGTACGAGACGGCGGCGGAAGTGTATACGAAGCACCTTTCCACCACGGACAGGCCCTTTTACATAGCGCACCCGCGGTTTCTTCCCATCCACGGCCTTGACCCGCATTTAATGTGCGTACCGAGCCTTCATGTCATGGTGGTAATCCGCACCTACACGTTTTTCAGGCAGACGCTCCAAGCGTTCGCGGGCAAAGACGCCGCCGGCAAAAGCGAAGAATTGTACCGGGGGGCCCTTGCCATAACCGAGGCGGTTCTTTACATAAAACAGCACAGCGTAAACTGTATTCCGGCGGCCATGTACGCCATGACCAAGTTCGAACCCGGCCTTTTTCCTTCAGGCGAGGCCGAGCGCTTTGCCGCGGAACTTTTCACGGGCGAAACAGAGCCGGGCAAGGGGGACGCGGAAGAAATCAGGCGGCACATACTCAGCCTGTACCGCCGTTTTATTGCCGAAGGGGAAGCCGCGCGGGACTGGACAAAGCCCCTGCTTGATTTTCTGAAAGAGCTTCCGCCAAAGTAGTCCGGGCGGTAGCGCCATCGCGCGGGCTGATTACGGCGTTTCTATGCCTTTGCAATAATCAACAATCGGCTGGATCGAAGCGCGGTCAACAAAACTAAAGTCGTTGCCCAGCACGCTCAGCATTTCCTGCTCTTCCGGGATGAGCTTGTCAGGGTCTTTTTTCCGCAGCATTTTTTCCAGCATCTTTATTATGAATTTCTCGAAGAAACCGAGCCGCGAATACGTTACGCTGCCCCGCACCATAAACAGCCGCGCATTCGCGTGCATTGCCTGCGGCAGTTTCCGGGATATGCCGTTTACGACCCGTGTAACGGACTCGGCGATATGCGGGTAGGAAAGCCCGCAGGCAACGACAACGATTTTTTTCCCGCGCAGTTTGACGTGGTTTTTTGCGATGAACCGGATGCCGTTGACGCTGTTGGCGTACAGGCCGCCGCAATAGACTACGGTTGAATACTTTTCCCAGTCTCTGGACAGAAATTGCCGGGGCTCATGTAGGTCTGCGCTCAATGCCGAGGCGATCCATTCGGCGTATTGCCTGGTTGATCCCCGCTTTGACGTGTAAAGAACCAGTGTGTCGCTCATCGTATGCTCTCCTTTGGCTTATTGCAGGTATTCTAACACACAAAGCTCTCTTTAATCGAGCCGCCGCCGACTACAACATCGCCGTCGTAGAATACCGCCGCCTGTCCGGGGCTGACTGCCCGCTGGGGCTGCTCGAAAATAACCCTAATAGCGTCATCGCCCGTTTGCTCTACCCGCGCCCATTGTTCTTTTTGAAGATAGCGGATTTTCACCTTCAGGCGCTGGGGCGTAAAAAGATTGCCGCACGCGATAAGGTTTATCCTTGTGGCGGTAAAGCCTTTTGAGTAAAGAAAGGCCTCGCCCGCGACCACAAGCGTGTTGGCGGCGGTGTTTTTGGCCGCGACATAAACAGGAGTGTTGCAGGCTACGCCAGTGCCCCGGCGCTGGCCGAGCGTATACCGGATAAGCCCCCGGTGGCGGCCAATAATGTTTCCTTCAATGTCGGTGATGTCGCCGTGGGGGCAGGGTTTTCCCGTATAGGCTTCGATAAAGCCGGCGTAATCCCTGTTGTTTACAAAGCAAATGTCCTGACTTTCTTCTTTTTGGGCGTTGACAAGCCCTCCGGCGGCGGCCAGTTCACGCGCTTGAGTTTTGGTAAACTGCCCCAGCGGGAAGGCCGTGGCGGAAAGCGCCTTTTGGCTCATCATGTAAAGCACATAACTTTGATCTTTGCGCGAGTCAACTCCCTTTTTTAAAAGCCAGCGATCCCCGGATTTTTCTATCCGCGCATAATGGCCGGTAACCAGTTTTTCCGCCTCCAGTTCCGCCGCGCGGCGCAAAAGGTGGGTAAATTTCAGATAACGGTTACATTCAATACAGGGATTGGGTGTTTCCCCTTTCAAATAGCTTTGAACAAAGGGCTCAATGACATGGCGGGTAAATTCGCCCGTACAGTTAAACACATAATGGGGTATTCCCAGCCTCCACGCGGCGGCACGGGCGTCGTTTATGTCTTCAAGGGAACAACACTTACTCCCGCCCCAGCCGATAAGCTTCATTGTCGCGCCGATACACTCGTAGCCCGCCTGCCGCGCAAGGCTTGCCGCGACAGCGCTGTCCACGCCGCCTGACATGGCTATTAACGCCCGCTTTTTTACACCGCTATCCATCGCAAGGCATTATAGCACAGCGCGGGGCAAAAAAAGAATAACCCTTTGCAAAACAGCGTCCCTATTCTTCAGAAAAGCGGAATGACCACGCTAAAAGAAACATGCCACTGGGCGATTTCCGTTCCCGCGGGGTTTTATCAACATCCGGGATAGAAAATATGGAGTTCCCCCGATTTTTTGGACAGTGAATTAAGCCGCTAAATTATTTGTTAATGCTAAAGGTGTAGCATATCCGATTGCCGAATGTCTACGGCGTCTGTTGTAATAAATTTCGATGTATTTGAATACCCCTGTTTTTACCTCCTTTTTACTATGCTTCCCATCGAGAATGTCCAGTTCCCGTTTGAGTGTTTTGAAAAAACTTTCCGCACAGGCATTGTCCCAGACGTTGCTTTTACGACTCATGCTCTGTCGCACAGACGGACAAATAACGGATAACTGCTGACGAAAAAGTTTGCAACAATATTGTACACCACGGTCGGAATGAAATATCAATCCTTTTTGGGGAACTCGATTCTTAACCGCCATTTTCAATGCAGAAACAGTTGATGCAGATGCTTCAAGGGTATCGCTTAAAGCCCAGCCGATGACCTTCCGGTCATAA
>WQUW01000137.1 GCA_009781915.1 Treponema sp.
CTAGGAGTGAAAATGTAGCGTTCATATTCGTTAACCAGACTGTTACCATAAACGGGATAGGCAGAATCGGCGAATGTACGTGTGAAGAGTGGGGCGATACATGTACTTGCGAATATTGGGATGGCGCATGCTTTTGCGCGGACTGGGCCCTTACAAGCCAAAGCTTTAATATTACCCTTACACAGGGTTGGAACGCACTGCATATTATAACATATGGCATAGAAATAGAAATAGAAATAGAAATAGAATACGACAGCTATTCATTCTTCGTACCCACGACCATGTCTGTACACCACGCCAATCCCGGCAGCCCTGTGCGCTGGATATTCCACGACTGGCGCTATGGGCATGGGTTTGTTCTAAACCCTGCCGGCACGGGGTACATAATAACAGGTCTTCGGGGGGGCTGGGAGACAGATATAGTTATACCTTCCACTCATAATGGCTTGCCTGTTGTTGCCATCGGCGATTGGGCATTTTCGGGCAACCAACTGACCACTGTTACTATCCCTAACAGTGTTACCAGCATCGGCGACGGGGCATTTTCGGGCAACCAACTGACCACTGTTACTATCCCTAACAGCGTTACTAACATCGGCGACAGGGCATTTGCGCGGAACCAACTGACCAGCGTTGTCATACCTAACAGTGTTACCAGCATTGGCGGCAGAGCATTTGACGACAACTGGCAATTGGCGGCAATACATGTTGCCCCCGGCAATGCAAACTTTAGTTCAATAAACGGGGTTTTGTATAGCAACAATGCTACTGTTTTGATCAGGTGGCCGAAAGGAAAATCCGGCATAGTAACCATCCCCGACAGCGTTACGAACATTGGCGATGGGGCATTTCAGGACAACCAACTGACCAGCATTACCATCCCCAACAGCGTTACGAGCATTGGCAATAGTGCATTTCAGAACAACCAACTGACCAGTGTTATCATACCTAACAGTGTTACCAGCATTGGCGATTTTGCATTTGCGAGCAACTGGTCGATGATCAGCGTAACCATTGGCAACAGTGTTACCAGCATTGGCGAAGCGGCGTTTGCCGAAAACCGTCTGACCACTGTTAGCATACCCAACAGCGTTACCAGCATTGGCTGGTCGGCATTTGCGAATAACCAACTAACCAGCGTTGTCATACCTAACAGCGTTACCAGCATTGGCAATGGTGCATTTGTGAATAACCAACTGACCAGCATTACCATCCCCAACAGCGTTACGAGCATTGGCAATGGTGCATTTCAGAACAACCAACTGACCACTGTTACCATACCTAACAGCGTAACCAACATTGGCTATGGGGTATTTGCGTGGAACCAACTGACCAGCATTACCATCGGAAGTGGCGTGAATATTTCCGAACTTGGATGGATACCTGCTGCTATGGGCACACATGGAGACTCTTTCCTAGAGTTGTACAACGGCAACGGCAGACTTGCTGGCACGTACACGTGGTCACCCACCCCGGCCCCCGGCGTTTGGACACGCCAGCCGTAGACCCCAGCCCGCCTCGCACAACCTTCCCGGTTCCACCGGGAAGGTTGCCGGGCGCAGATGCTCTGCGGAGCCCCCAGCAATGCCCCCGTCGCGCGTGAGCCAGCGGTACAATGCCCGGCAGGGGAGGATATACGGTTTAAGAATCCATTTGCATGGTGTTTCCGCGCAGGAGACCGTGGCTCCGTAGCGGGTTCCCCATGCGGGATTCTTAAACCGTATATCCTCCCCTGCCGGGGCTTTTGGCGGGAATGCTCACGCACGGCGGGGGGCGGGTTACTGGGCGAGCCGCTGTATGGTTTCCATGTCAAGTCCGGTTATCTTTTGCACGAAATCAACGGAAGCCCCTTCCGCAAGAGCGCTTTTGGCTACCTCCTGCGTACGTTTCTCCATACCCCGAGCTTCGCCCCGAGCCTCGCCCAGAGCCTCGCCCAGCTCAATGCCTTCGTCGCGGGCGTGGCGGAGGGCGGCGGCCTCGTTGTGGCGGGCGTAGGAGCGCATCCGCTCCATCTCGCGGAATTCAGGGGTTGCCGTGATCTTCTGGTAGGCGTTGATCGCTTGTTCCATGACTGGTTCCTCCAATGCTTTTATCTTTTCCAGCTCCTCTTGTGTTTCGGCTTTGAACAATGACAGCCACAACAGGAGCTTGTCGTTAGCGGTTAGCGGCTGGACGGGGATTTTCTTCAGCTCAAAGAAATGCAGGCTCATCCTGTCGGAGAGAAGCTCGTGTCGGTTTACCTCTAGGGGGCAAAACTCGGAGTGGAATTCGGGGCTGTTGAACTGGTTAAAGCTTATGATGCTGATGATAACAGTGCGGGGCAAGTCCTTGTAATCGCCGCTTTCAGGTAATGCCGTGGAATACTCCCGTGCCCAGTAGTACAGCACCCGCTCCGGGTAGTCCTTTTCGTCCCTGACCTGGATTTCAAGGTCCACGAGCTGACCGTCAACGGTCATGCTGATGTCCAGGCGGCAGAACTTGCCGTCAAGGCTTTCCGGCGGCATTTCGGGGTTTTTGATCTCGAACTGGCCTATGCTTTCGAACTTGATCCGCAACAGCTCGCAGACCAGCCGTTTGAGCAAGTCCGGGTTCTGGACGAACAGCATTTTGAACAGCGTGTCGGTTTTGAATGTGTACTCAAGCCTAGTCATCGTGCCGCCCTCATGTTTTGTATTATAGCGCAGGGAAGGGGAATTTGGAAGGGCGCGCCCTGCCAAGGGATGCCCTGCGGCATTGCCGGGGGCTGGTGTTCTGCGGAGCCCCCAGCAATGCCCCCGCCGCGCGTGAGCCAGCGGTACAATGCCCGGCAGGGGAGGATATACGGTTTAAGAAGCCATTTGCATGGACTCTCCGCGTAGGAGACCGTGGCTCCGTAGCGGGTTCCCTGGGCGGCTTCTTAAACCGTATATCCTCCCCTGCCGGAGCTTTGCGCGGGAATGTTCACGCGCGGCGGGGGGGGAGACCGTGGCTCCGGAGCGGGTTCCCCATGCGGGATTCTTAAACCGTATATCCTCCCCTGCCGGGGCTTTATGCGGAAATGCTCATGCGCGGCGGGGGGCGCTATCGGGAAAGCGCTTCCTGCCTGTCCGCCAAGGGAACGTTCAGCGCAAGTTCCCTTCCATCCCTGATAATGCCAACCCTGACAACGTCGCCGGGCCTGTTGTCCTCCAGTGCGGAGTAAAAATCGGCAAGGCTGTTGGTTGGTATCCCGTTTACGGAAGTGATAATGTCGCCGCCCAAATAAATGATACTGCGGCCATGCTGGACGGGGTTAGTGCCCTGACGGAGCCCGGCCCGTTCGGCAAGGCCGTTTCTGCGGGTACGGGAAACCAGAAAGCCGGAAGTAACCGGCAAGTTGGCGTGGCGCACTAGGGCCGGAAATATCTGAACCACGGTCGCGTCAATCCAGCCCCGCCTGACACTGCCGTGCGCGATAATCTCCGCCACAACCCTGCGGGCGGTATCGACAGGCACGGCGAACCCTATGCCCACAGAGCCGCCCGTGGGGGAGTAGATCATCGTGTTAATGCCAATCATCTGCCCTTGCGCGTTAAGGAGCGGCCCGCCGGAATTGCCCGGATTAATGGAAGCGTCGGTCTGGATCATGTTCCTGATGATATGGCGGGAAGAAGTCTGAATGGGCCGCCCCAAGCCGGACACAATGCCGACCGTCAGCGTCCGCTCCAGCGCAAAGGGGTTTCCTATCGCCAGGACTTTCTGCCCCACCCGAAGGTTCTCCGAACTGCCAAACGGGATAACCCGCAATTCCGTGCATTGAGGGGGATCGAACCTCAACACCGCAAGGTCGTTTTCGGGGTCTGCCCCCACGAGGGTTCCCGCGTACTGGTTGCCATCAGCCAGCGTGATAAAAATATTGTGGGCGTTGCGCACCACGTGGTAGTTGGTCAGCACATAGCCCCGGTCGCTGATTATGGAGCCGGAACCGGAACTTCCGGCGCGGGGAACGGGCTCCAAAAACCAGTTGATGGCTACCGTTTCGGTGGTAATATTCACCACACCGGCGTTAAGCCGCTCGTAAATGGCGATGTTTGTCCGCTCGCTCTCCGTAAAGGCGGCAAGTTCCGCAACGTCTATTTGAAGCGGCACGGGAACCCGGCTTATTTCACGGATAACGTCATGCGCCGCCGCCTGCGGGCCCGAAACGCCGGCATCACCGGACGCTGCCCTGCCGCCCGCCCCCATAACGCCGGACAGCCCGACCCCTAAGGCAACGACCGCCACCGCAAGAGCGCTTAAAGCGGAGAAAAAGACCACTTGGCCCCGGCTGTATAGCTTCATCAAACATCCCCCTAGCATTAAGATACCATACTATTATCGGAATATCAAACCGGGTTTTTCAGGGCTCAAATTATCAACAAATCAGGGTTTACCTGTAACCCGCCGATACTAATAGTGGTATACATGCTAAGTATGGGTAAAATTTTTCCGCCGTTTGGCTTACTGCTGCCGCTTCTCTTTCTCGTGTCTATCGCGGGCACGGGGCAGCTTTGGGCGCGGGATGTCCCGACCCGCCAGATTGAGGACGATTCCTCCCTTAGAAGGTCGCTTGAACCGGCATGGTTCAGGGAAACCCCGGCAAGCGTTCTGGCCCGGCCCCCGGAGATTCATACCCTTAGAGGGGGAGGCCGCGTTCAGGTGCGGACTGAGACCTCCGCGCAGAACCCGCACGAGTTCGCCGTGGTGCTGGCCAGGGAGCGGGGTGGCGCTTTTCCCGGCTGGGCTCAGGGCTCGTGGGTTCTTACCCGCCGGCATGACGAAAACCATCATCAAAACTCCCGCATACGGATTTTTTTGCGGAGCGATTTTAACACCTACGTGCAATTCCGGCCCCTGTCCGGCGAGCGAAGCCAGATGGACGTAGTTCTTTACGACGCCTACATCCTGCGATCCCTGCCCGTTCCCATTTCCTTTGAAAGCCTCCTTGTTCTGCCTGTGGAAAACGCCCTGACCGCCGCCGGCAGCCGCTTCCCCCGCCGCTATTTTGACCCTGAGCCGGGAAGATACCGGGATGTGCGGGCCTTTGTCGCCTCTGTTCGCTCAAAGCTGCCGGAGCTGACCTTTGTTGATGACGGGGCGATAGACGAAAACGGCCGCTTCGTGTTTATCGAGTCCGGCCTTCCGCAAGACGTTTCGGCCCGGCCCGGCGGGGTAAACTGTTCGGGCTTTACCAAGTGGATAGTGGACGGCATATTGCGGCCCGTTACCGGGCAGCGGCTTCCCGTGCGCCCCCTTGCCGAGCCCTTTGGCGACCGTGGCGGGGCCTCTATCGAACACTGGGAAGCGCTCAGAGACCCTTTTTTCGGCCTGGACTGGATTAGAAACTTGGCGGCACGGGCGGGGACGGTTCTGCGTTCTCCCTCATTCGCTAATCTAGAAGAAATCGAGGTGCGCAACGCGCCCTTCTCGCAGCTTATACACCGGCAGGGCGGGAGCCGTAGCGTCCGTCCATACCGGGGCTTTCTGCACAACGCCGGGTTTTGCATCGAAGGCATCCACCCCCTGCTGTACACTCTTGCGATAGACGAGCCCGGATGGATATTTCTGGCGGCGGTAAACGACGAGCTGGGAAACCCGGACGCTCCCTACTACGACCTGCGGGGCCTTCCCCGGCTGCGGCAGTTTTACCACGTGGCGGTGCTTGTTCCCTTCTTTACCGAGGACGGCGTTTTTCAGGTCGTCGTTTTTGAAAGCGGCGCGGAAACTTCCTTTGCCCGCTTTAGAACCCGCTACCCCGATCACTTTGTCAGCCTTGTGCGTGTCCCCGTTGAAGGCCGCTTTAGCCCCTGAGCCGTCCGCCCAGTAATGCCCCCCGCGCGGCTTCCTTCCGGCGGCTGACTTGACTATTCACCGCGTATTGTTGTACCGTGTATAAAAACACGGAGGACGTTTGTGAGATTTGTCAGAAAGAAAAATATGGTGGAAGGAGAGGAGATACTATACAGGCCGTGTCTCCACTGGATGTTTATCCTCCGGCCCATAATAGCCCTTATACCGCTGGCCATGATTCTGTTTTTTCTCTGGTCTGCCGCCGGTTCTTTTCTCGGTTTGCCGGCAGTGTTGTCCAGCGTTTCCCATATACATTACGCCGTTGGCAGGCATATGCTTATTCTGGCGATCATTCTCGTGTCATTGATTCTTGGACGCCGCCTGTGCCTGTATCTGGGTACGGAATATGGCGTTACGAACAAGCGGCTGATGTTCAGAAAGGGCACTTTTGCGGAAGAAGTTCTCTTTGACCGCATCGAAAGTATTTTTTGTGTTCAAGGGCTGTTGGGCAGACTGTTCAACTACGGCACGGTTTCCATCTCCGGCGTTGGAGGCAAGGTTTCCCGGTTTTACATGGTCGCTCAGCCCTATGCCCTGCGCTACAGAATCGCCGACATTATCGAGAAAAACAAGGTAATTAACGTCGTGCAGGGGGATCTGCCAAGGGAAGCGCCGAAGCCTCCCCCGCCAAAAGAGGAAGAGCCGCCGTTCCGCTACGGCACGTTTGTCAGGATAGTGCCTTAACGCGCCCCTGCATAGCCCTAAATTTGAGAAATTTTAGTTTTTCCCGGCTTGAGCCTTCAGCGTTTTCGTAACGGCAAGCACCGTTTCTACATCCCGTTCATCAAGCTCGACCAGCAACCGAAATATCGCGCCGATGTTTTTTTCCCGCGCCTTCGCCTCATGTCCGCTTACAAGGTATTCAACCGTTACGCCTAACGCGCTGGCTATCTTCGCGGCAACATCCGCCGGGGGTATCGAAGCCCGCGCGCCAAGGTAGCAGTCCAGCGTGCCCTTGGCGACGCCTGTTATGGCGCTTAACTTCCCGACCGTCAGCCGCCGGGAAGTAAGCGCCGCTCGCAAGTTTGCTTTAAAGCCGTTCATAACAGGTATGCCGTAAACAAGAGCAGTGCGGGCAGGCCGTCCGCCTAGAACGTCCGGATGGTTATGCCAACGCCGAAGGTGTGCGTGGCTCTGTCCATGTTGTCCAGCCGCAGCTCGTATTCCACGTACAGCATCGCCGGGCCTGTAAGCGTGTATTCAAGCGCCGTTACCAGCGTCAAATTATTGTTCGGGCTTACTCCGTAATTATCCAGACTGACCCTGAAGTCCCCGGTTAAGTTGGGAAGAAAGTTGTAGCTGACGCCGGGCGTAACAACCCATTCCGGGCCGGCACCAGCGCGGGCAAAGAACCTCATGCCGTATATCACGTACACGGTAAGCGGGCGCGTTATCCTGTAGCCGACTTTGTAGTACGTTCTAAGCATACCCGGAGAGCCAAAAATGGCGTAATCCC
>WQUW01000138.1 GCA_009781915.1 Treponema sp.
CTATAGCCGGGACAATGTCTGCCGTACCCGTTCAAGCCCGCGCTGGGCGTCGCCTAACTGGGAGTTCAGGGCGATGGCTCTTTCGTAGGCGGCAACGGCCCCGGTCAAGTTTCCGGCGTTTTCTCTGGCATAGGCAAGCCGTGTCCACCACGCCGCATTTCCGGGAACCCTGTGAACAGCCGTGGTAAGGGCAATGTCCGCATGGCGAAAACGGCCCATGCGCATATGCACCTCACCGAGCAAGTAGTAAACCCTGTCTACACGGGGCCCTTCCGGGGCCAGGTTGATATACAATTGGAGATACTGGAGAGCTTCTGCATTCCGCCCCTGAAAAAAATTGACTTCCCCAAGAATCAGTATAAGCCTTAGGTCGTAGCGGTTGATATTCCTGCCCGCGTTGGCGTAGGCTCTGGCTTCATCGTGGCGGCCTAGGCTCATAAGGCTCCAGCAGATAACCACATGGGATTCGAGGTTTCTGGGGTTCTCGGCAATTTCGGCCCTGCAGATTTCCACCGAGCGCAGAAAATCGCCGTCACGGAATGCCTGAAGCGCGTCGGGCCGGGTCTGGGCGAAAAGCGGAGCGAGAGAAAGCAACAGAAACACGCAAAGCGCCAAAACACGATTATTCGCCGCCGGACGGCACATAAAAGCAAAACGATTCATACTCTTGTTCTCCTTTGAGTCATTGTACAGCGTCCGTTAAAGACGCATCCGGTCTCCATAAAAATCTCCGGCGCTGTTACGTTTCCTACCAGTTTGCCGGTAACAGCTACCTCCACCTTTTCCGAGGCTGTTACGTTTCCCTTCACCGAACCCCGGATAATCACCCTTGACGCATCTATATTCGCCTCTACCACGGCTTCTTCGTCCACCACAAGAAAACCCTTGGCGGCAATGTTGCCCGAAAGCCTGCCCCGTATAAGAAACGGTTTTTCAAAATTCAGGGTTCCGGAAAAACTGATGTCCGGGGAAAGGATGGTATCGAAATCCTCGTCTTCCAGAACATCATTATTCACATCTGTCATACGGAAAAATCTAACGCAGAAAGGGGGAAGGGTCAAGTGGTAGAGATACGCAAACCACGACAAACGCATGAACGGTTTTTCCGAAGCAGTTCCCCCGAACCGCCCGCGGGCTATTGAAAAATACTACACAAACGTATAGTATATGTTGAATGGAACTTTTTGAAGAGCCGCCAAAGAACGAGCCGGATGCCGCAAGCCTTTTTTCGCCGGATACGGCTGACAGGGCGCAGAGGGAGATTCACCGCGTAATGGGATTTCTCCGGTTCAGCCCGGATTCGCAGGGAGTGTACACTGCCAAGTGCGCACCCGACTATTTTATTCTTCCGGCCCTTGCGGAGCATTTTACGCTCCGTTTTGGGGAAGTCCCTTGGGCCATTATCGACGAAAAACGCGGCCTTCGCCTTTGCCGGAAGGACAACGGAGAAATCCGGCTCCTGCCTGTCCCGGCAGAGCCGGAGGCAGGCGGCCAGAGACTGGACTCTGTGGCAGACCTTTGGCGGCTTTACCACCGTTCTGTAAGCATCGAGACCAGAAAGAATGTCCGCCTTCAACGTCAATTTATGCCCGAACGCTACCGTAAATACCTGAACGAACTGGAGAACTAGCTAGCGAATGGAGGAGCCGGGCCCTTGGCAGCGATCTTGACAGCATAGCCGGGACATAGCACAATTGCAGGTAGCTGTACAGGTAGCCTTGAGATAAGGAGTTTGCCATGAAGACACAGGGATTGTTTTGGCGCGTTCTTTTGCCCGCGGCGATTATGTGCGCGCTCGCCGCGTGCGAGCCATTCGCGATTGTACTGCCGCCGCCGCCGCCGGAACGCGAGATCATTTTCGTGGATATGCACGAACACACGCTGTTGCGGAAAGGTGACGGAACCATCTGGGCATGGGGAAGTAACTTTAGGGACACCAGCGCCGATCGCCACAGTCCAACGCAAATTGGCCTAGACGTGGAATGGGCGTACGCGCGCGCGATAAGCCAGCACGCGGTTGCCGTCGCGCGGGACGGGTCAGTCTGGACGTGGGGGCGCAACAGGTGGGGGGAGCTTGGCGACGGCACGAGGGAAAGCCGTCACGTTCCCACTCTTGTCATTCAAGCCGGTAGTGGCGAAGCGGCATTCTAGATGGGTATCTGGGGCCGCTTGGGGAATGTGGTAAAAAGCTATCTTTACGACGACAGCGAAAGTGTTTTCAAAAAAAGCGGCTCAGCGAGCCGGGGTGGCCCGGAATGGAACGCCGGCGACAGCGATATGGACGCGGCCTACGAAGAACTGGACGCCTTTCTGCGAGGCGAGAAAAAAGACGGGAAAAGGACGGCACAGCGCAGGCGGCAGGTTCCGGCAGAAATCTTAGAGGACTTCGCCGAGCTGGGGCTTACCCCGCAAGCGTCCGCGGGGGAATGTAAGGCCGCCTACAAAAAACTCCTTAAAACGCATCACCCCGATCGCCACGCCGCAAACCCGCAAGCGCTGAAAAAGGCCACCGAAAAGACGGCCCGGGTCAACGCCGCCTACGAGCGCCTTGAAAAATGGCTGGGCGCTTACGCCTGAAACAAACGCTCCGCCTGAAAAAAAAATTATTTTCCCCTTGATCATTTAGCGCTTTTGTGCCGATAATGATTACGGAGACATCCGTTAAGAGAGTACAGTATGGGTAAAAAGCGGCTATTTGCGGGTTTGTTTATATTCCTCTGTTTTTCCCTTTCCGCGCAGGCGGGATTGCGGATTATTGTCGAGGAAAGCGCCGGTGGCTTTACCATCGTCAGGGCCGAAGGAAGGGCAAGGGAACTGGTTATCCCCGAAACAATCAACGGCGTGCCGGTAGTCGCCATAGGGGAAGGGGCCTTTATCCGTAGCGGCCTTGCGACAGTTACCATTCCCGACACCGTTGCAGAAATAGGGGAAGGGGCGTTTTCCCACAACGACCTTACCATCCTTGTAATAGGAAACAACGTTCAAACCATAGGCCGCAGGGCGTTTTCCAATAACAGGCTTAACGACATCACCATCGGCACGGGAGTAATCACCATTGGCATGGGGGCCTTCGCCAACAACGAACTGGCAAGCGTTACCATTCCTGACAGCGTTACGGCAATCGAACCCTACGCCTTTTTTTATAACCGGCTTACGGATGTAACCATTCCCGACAGTGTCGTTACCATAGGCGAAGGCGCGTTTTCCACCAACCGCATATTCACTGTTGTCGTTGGCAGCAGCGTCCAGCACATCGGTGACGGCGCTTTCTTCAACAATCAGATTACCAGCATCACTATTCCCCCAAGCGTCGACGTTATGGGAAGGCGGGCGTTTGAAAGCCGTGTTACCAGAAGGGGCGGCATTATCCCGGTCGATTTTGTGGACATACGGGGTGATGTTCTTTACACCACCGCCGGTACTTTCGAT
Source organism: Treponema sp. (assembly GCA_009781915.1). GTDB lineage: Bacteria > Spirochaetota > Spirochaetia > Treponematales > Breznakiellaceae > WRKT01. The sequence continues at coordinate 3,430 of WQUW01000138.1, forward strand.
GCCTTCTTTGCCGCCACGGGAAGAAGAGCGGGAACGTACACGTTTTCCCGGGCCGATGGCTGGGTGTTTCAGGAGTAATTGCCCTTGCGAATACCGCCGGGAAAGAATATACTAATGAGAAGGAGAGTGTATCAATGAAGAAAATATTGGCGCTTACAGTTCTTGCGGTGTTGTTTGTTGGGGGGTCTCTTTCCGCCCAGCAACCCGCTCATGTGATTCGGGAATCGGAATATTCCTACTTTACCGTTCACATAGAAAGAATCTACGTCCACCGGCTGGGGTTTGTCGTGTTCTACCGCAGGGGGGCGCATCACTTTGCCCACACCTTCATTCCCGAAGAATGGTTTACCGAGGCCGGCGGCAGGGGGGAACTTATCCGCATGAGGTCGGGAACGGCGTGGCCTACAATGACCGTTTTTTACCGGAACGGGGAGTTTTCCCATGTGCGTCTGCGTGTCCGCCGGAACAGAATGCATCAAACGTGGGGTGTCGTTCCTTTTACCACCAATCTTGACGAGTTCTTTCAGGGTATTGAAGAGATACGGCTGGAATTCTAGGCTTTACGGCAGTGGCAGGAGTGTTTCAGCCGGTTCCTGAGGAGCTTTTGGGCTTCATTAGGGAAGGCGGCAAGTTTATTGTTGCCGGCCACAGGGAGCCGGATGGGGATTGCGTGGGAAGCCAGCTCGCCTTGGCATCGGTTTTGCGCAGGCTGGGCAAAGAGGCAATCCCCTGCTCCGCCGGGCCTTTCAAACGCACGGAAATAAAACCCTACGAGCGCCTTTTCGCCTCTACCCTGACTGCGGAGCAGCGAGCCGGGGCGCGGGTGCTTATCGTGGACTGTTCCGCCGCCGATCGCACCGGAGACCTGCGGCCTTTTTTGGAAGGACTCCCGGCGGCGGTTATCGATCATCACGACAGCGTTATCTCTTCCGGCTGGCACGGCGTACAGTCCGCCTACTTGGATACAAACGCCCTGTCTACCACTTTCATGGTTTTGAAGGTCATTAGCGCCTTGGGGGTACAGCCGCTACCCGAAGAAGCCCAGTTCCTTTTTTTCGGGCTTTGCACCGATACGGGTTTTTTCCGGCACGTGGACGGGAACGGGGCCGAGGTCTTCGAAGCCGCCGCCGCCCTTGTCCATTCGGGCGCTAACCCCAAGTCCGTATTCGCCGCTATGTACGGCGGTAAAAGCCTTGATTCTCGCAAGTTAATGGGTCATATACTGCTTAGGGCCAAACCCTTCTTCGACGGGAAACTTATCCTGTCTTTTGAAACGTTTGAAGAGACCAGCGTATTCGGTCTTGAAGGCCGGGACTCGGACACCCTGTACCAGCTTCTTCAGGCCGTTGCCGGGGTCGAGGCCATTGTTATAATCCGTCAGGAATCGCCGGGTAACTGCACCGTGGGCTTTCGCTCACGGGACTTGATAGACGTAGGGAGCATCGCCCGGTCTTTCGGCGGCGGCGGACACAAAAACGCCGCGGGCTTGTACATAGCGGGAACAATCGAAGAACTGTCGCCCAAAATCGTAAAAGCCTTTGAAAGCGTTTTTATGCCTGCCTAACAATCACTCCTAAACTTTGAACCGTGAAACAGACTGCACCAGAGTGCTGATGCTTTCTCTGGTTCTGCCGGTAAGGTCGTTTACGCTGTTTACGGCTTTGTTCACTTCTTCCGAGCCGACTGCCATCTCGTTCATGCCGTCAGTTATTTCCTGCGTTACTTTCTCCAGGCTCTTGCTTTCCTGTATGACTTCCTTGCTGCCTTCAAGCATTTCCACGGAGCCGCTCTTTACCTGCAGCGTTATGTCGTTAACAAGCCCTGACGCTGAAAGTATCTGCTTACTGCCGTGGCTCTGCTCTTCCATAGCGTTACGGATATTTTCTTCATACTCGGCGACAGTCCGCACTCCCTGATCTATTATCTCGAACCTGCTCATAACTTTGTCGGTCGAGCGGGTTATCTTGTCAATCGATTCCTTGATCTTCTTTAGCACACTCCCGATGGTCTTCGACTGCTCCCCGGACGATTCGGCAAGCTTGCGTATCTCAGCGGCAACCACGGCAAAGCCTTTGCCCGCATCCCCGGCGTGCGCCGCCTCAATCGCGGCGTTCATCGAAAGCAGGTTTGTTTGGCTTGCGATATTTTCCATTACCCCGTTGATTTCCATAAGCCCCTCGGACTCACGGGCTATCTCCTGAATGTCAGCAGCGACTTCCTGAAGGCTTGTCCTGCCTGTCTCCGATGATTCCTGAAGGTTTTTAACGTTAGAGGCGTTTTTGGAAAGCGTTGCTGTTACCGACTGAATGTTGGCGATCATTTCCTCGATAGCCGACGATGACTGGGACACGGCGGTGGTCTGGCGCTCAACGTGCCCGCTAAGCTTGTTGATGTTGACGGTAACCTGCTCCATAGTGGCGCTGGTTTCGGTAACGCTCGCGCTCTGGTTAATCACCCTGCTTTTGATGCTTTGGATGTTAGCGGTAATTTCGTTCATTGCCGAGGCTGTCTCTGTCATGTTGCTGGCAAGGTCATTGCCTATGTCGGACAGCACTCCCGTCTTTGTTTTAATGGCGGAGATCATACTGCTGAATTCGCCCATGCTCTGGTTAAAGGATCGTGAAGCGGCGGCTACTTCGTCATTGCCATGCTCCGGAAGCCGCTTTGTCAGATCGCCCTTTGCCACATCGCCAAGGCTCGATGCCAACAGGCTTATGGGCTTGGTGATTATTCCGGACATCACTACCGCGACAACCAACCCTATGACAGTGCCTACGGCGGCTACCGCCAAAAGCAGAAAAAAGGCCAACTGAGACTTGGAAGAAAGGTCATCGCTGATGGTTTCCATGTAGCTTCTGGCGAAACTGTTCATGAAATTGAAATGCGTCATCGCCTCGTCTGCGGTGGTCGTGCCCTGACGTACAAGGCGTATGGCTTCCGCTTCGTTGCCCGCCCGCGCCGCGCTGACAAGTCCTGCGGCATAGTAATCCAGATAACGGTGAATCCCTGTCTCAAAGGACGACATCGCCCTAATTAGTTCCTCCCGTTGCGCGGGGGCTATTTGCCTGTCCGAACTCAAGATAACCCGGTAGCGTTCTATAAGGACATCAATGCTGCGCCGCAATGCGATAAGGTCTTGTTCCTGCGAATTAATGCCGCCTATAGGGTCTTCGGGGTCATTGATGTACATGGCGATGCGGGTGGTAACACGCCGCGCGTCCATAAAGTCCACGGCGAGATCGCCTAACACGCTATACCGCTCGAAGGGATACTGAAGCGTGTATGTGTACTGGGAATCAACCTGTCGTATTTCAATTGCGCCGAATATCGCGATAAAAATCGTGATGATTAATATCATGAAAAAAGCCAAAAGCAGTTTTCCTCTGATTTTCATGTTTTTAAACAGTGTCATAACTTTAAAGATGCCCCCTACGCGTATTTTGTATTCATGCCTGCCGCGCGCCGGGCCCGGCATCATGGTTGTGAGAATATTTTACTCTCCTATAAAAAGTATAGTGCGGGCGGAAAAAAAAACAAGAAATTACAGCCAACTTCATGAAAAAAAATACAGCGGGGAATAACACCCCCCGCCGCGCGTGAGCCAACATTCCCGCCAAAAGCCCCGGCAGGGGAGGATATACGTTTTAAGAATCCCGCCCAAGGAACACGGCTGCGGAGCCACGGTCTCCTTCGCCTAAGAATTTGGGCAAATGGATTCTTAAACCGTATATCCTCCCCTGCCGGGCATTGTCCTAGAGGCTCACGCGCGGCGGGGCATTTCTGGGGGCTCCGCAGAGCATCTGC
>WQUW01000139.1 GCA_009781915.1 Treponema sp.
ATCCCCTTTTTAGACCCCCCGTACAACAAACCCCGGGGCTAAAGCCCCCCCCCCCCCCCCCGCAATGCCCCGCCGTGCGTGAGTTCAGCGGTACAATGCCCGGCAGGGGAGGATATACGTTTTAAGAAGCCATTTGCAATGGACTCTCCGCGAAGGAGACCGTGGCTCCGTAGCGGGTTCCCCATGCGGGATTCTTAAAACGTATATCCTCCCCTGCCGGGGCTTTTGGCGGTAATGCTCACCTCACGCACAGCGGGGCATTGCGGGGGGGGCTCACGCGCGGCGGGGGGGCCAGTTGACAAAAATATTCGCTTTTAGTAGACTGTACTTGACAATATGGGTTCCATAACAAAAAAGGGCGTTTTGGCGGCCCTTTTTTTATTTGTTCGCGCGGAACAGGCCGCAGGAAACTGATGCTCTATACCCCACGGGGCGGTAATCCCCGAGACGCTGACGATGCTTTGTATCTGTCCCTAGAGCCGGTGATCCGGGGAATGGGGATGTCCCTGATCGACCTGTCCGTGTACCGGGGCAAGACCTCAGGCGCTGTTCAGGTAAGGGCTGTGGTCTACCGGGAAGGGGTTACCGGGGTTGACGATTGCTCCAGAGTTCACCGGGGAATCCTTCCCAGGCTGGAACTCGCCTTTGCGGAACGGGATATTTATCTGGAGGTTTCGTCTCCGGGCATAGACCGGATTATCAGGGACGGAAGCGAATTTGTCCATTATATCGGGCGGGGCGTTAAATGCTATCGCACCGATATTTCGGACTGGACAGCGGGCGTTTTGATCGCCGCGGACGAAAAAGGAATAACGCTTGGGGCGGGGGACGGAGAGGCGGCCTTGCCCTATGAAATAATCGCCAAAGCAAGGCTTACAGGCGATACGCACAGAGCACCATAGAATTGGAGGATACACCGGTGGCAACGGATATGTCAGAAGCGATTCATCAGCTAATGCAGGAACGCAATATGTCGGAGGAATTGATCCTCAAAACTATCGAAGACACCCTTATGGCGGCCTACAAGCGCCGTTACGGGAGAAACGAAAACGCGATTGTCCGGTTCGGCGAGGATAATAACGAAGTTTCCATCTACGCGAAAAAAACGATAGTGGACGGAGTGTACGACGACCTTTTAGAGATAGACTTGGAAGAAGCCAGAGAGCTGAACCCGGACGCCGAAATTGACGATGAAATTCTTATCGAGGTAGACCCCCGCGATTTTGACCGGGGTTCCGTGCAAAGCGCCAAGCAGACCGCCAAGATTTCCATTCAAGGCATTCAAAAAGACACCCTTTACACCGAATTCAAGGAAAAAATCAACGAAATAATCATCGGGTATTATCAACGGGAGCGGAACGGAACCATTTTTGTTGACCTTGGAAAAGTCGAAGGCAAACTCTTAAAAAAGTACCAGTCTCAGCGGGAGGAGTTCCACGTTAACGACCGGATAAAAAGCCTTATCGTGGAAGTCAATAAAAACAAAGGCGAGCAGCTGGAGGTGATTCTTTCCCGGACGCACACGGATTTTGTCCGGGCCATTTTTGAGCTTGAAGTTCCGGAAGTGTACGACAAAATTGTCGAGATTCACAAAATCGTCAGGGAGCCCGGATACCGGACGAAGCTCGCGGTGTACTCGAACCGGGAAGATGTCGATCCGGTGGGGGCCTGCGTTGGGCTTAAGGGCGTGCGTATTCTTGCGGTAATCAAGGAACTTGAAGGGGAAAAAATAGACATTCTAAAGTACGACCCCGACCCAAGAAAATTCATCAAAAACGCCCTTTCCCCGGCGGAAGTCCGGGAGGTGATTATTCTGGACGAGGCCAAACATCAGGCGCTGGCGGTTGTAAGCGAATCCCAGCTTTCCTTGGCTATTGGCAAGCAGGGGCTTAACGTGCGCCTTGCCAACCGTCTGGTTGACTGGAATATCGACGTAAAAACCGACGCCCAGTTCGAGGAAATGGACATCGCCTCCGAGTCCCGGCGGGCCGTTTCGCAGCTCTTTGGGGAAGAGGACGAGTACAGCCATGAATACACCCTTATATCCCAGCTGCCGGGGGTTGACCCGTCCGTGGCGGCGCTTCTGCGGGAGCACAACAAGGACTTTATCGAAGATTTCCTTTCCCTTTCCGAAGAGGAACTGGTTACAATCGGGCTTTCCAAGGAACAGCAAGAGACCCTGAAAGGCATTATCGAAGAGCATATCGAAATTGTCGAGGAAGAATACGCCGCCGCCGTGGAAGAAGAGACGGAGGAAAGCGAGCCTGAGTCCTCCCCGGCCCCGCAAGAGGCGGAGGAATACGAATGCCCCGAATGCGGCGCTAACATTACGGTTGATATGACGAACTGCCCCAATTGCAGTATAGGATTGAGTTTTGAGTATGAAGAAGACAATGCGCGCGAGTAAGTCGCGCGTATCGAGCTTTTTGATTTTTTCGTGGTGAAGGAAGACTATGGCTGAGGAAACAGACAATGCCCAGAGACCCAAGGCAGAATTGATTAAGCGTACCGCAGGCTCTCCGGCTGGGGCTCGTCCTCCCGCCGAGGGCGGCGAGCACGAGAACGCTGACGGAACCGCCAAAACCGGCGCTGAGCATGGGGAACGCCGCAAGGTAATTGTGGTAAAGAAAAAACTGCCCGCCTCTCCCGTGCCGCCCGCGGCTCCATCCGCGGCGGTTAAGCGGGTTCTGCCCAAAGCCGTGTCCGCGAAGGGGACTCAGGAAGGGCCCTCCGATGCCGCTACCGGAGGGGAACCTCAGCCGCCCCAACCGGCGGCATCCGCTCCGGCAGCTTCCATCCCGGCGGCTCCCGCTCCGGCGGCATCCATGTCGGCGGCCCCCGCTCCTGCGGCATCCGTGCCGGAGGACGCAAACGCTTCGCCTCCCGCGGGCGGGGCGGAGAAAGAGAGCGCCTCCCCGCAGGCTCAAGCCCCGCAAAGGAAGGACGAGCCCGGCGCTTTTTCCATTACCCAGCGTCCGGTCGCCGCCGCCGGCAAGGTTGGCGGCAAGTATGTCGGCCCCCGCCCGCCCCACGAAGGCCCGTCCCGGAGCATGGGCGGAGGCCAGCGGCCCCCCGGCGTTGCCGGAAGGATGGGCGGCGGGCGTCCGCCGGGCCCCCCCAGAGGCAATGGAGGCCCCGGCGGCCCCCGTCCCGGCGGCGGCTTTAACGGCCCGCCCCGGCCTTTCAGCGGCCCCGGAGGAAGGGGGCCGGGCAATTTCAACCGTGGCCCCGGTCAGGGCGGTCCCGGTCAAGGCGGCTTTGGCGGCCCGAACCGGCCCTTTGGCGGCCCCGGAGGAAGGGGCCCCGGCGGTCCCCGACCCGGTGGCGGCTTTAGCGGCGGCGGGGCAGGAGCCCCTCCGCCCCCCCATGCCGAAGGAAAGGGCCCGGCCAAGAAATCCTTTAAGGCCAAAAAGCCTGTCTATACCCGCAAAGAGAAAGAGCTTGAAATGGGGGAAAAGCTCCTCCAGACAAAGAAGAAGATAGCGCAGGCGGCGAACCCCGTTCCCAAGTCCATCGAGATCATGGAAGTAATTTCCGTGTCGGATTTGGCCCGGAAAATGAATTTAAGGGCCTCCGATCTTATTCAAAAGCTCATGGCTATGGGCCAGATGGTTACGATAAACCAGCAAATCGATTCGGATACCGCCACCATTCTGGCGGCGGAGTTCGGGGCGGATGTAAAGGTTATCAGCCTGTATGACGAGACGGTAATCGAAACATCCACCGATGACGAGTCCGAAATGAGCCCCAGACCGCCTGTTGTAACCGTAATGGGCCACGTTGACCACGGCAAGACAAAGCTTCTGGACGCCATACGGAGCGCCAACGTAGTTTCGGGGGAATTTGGCGGCATCACCCAGCACATCGGGGCCTATACCGTGGAAACGCCCAAGGGAAGTATTACCTTTCTGGACACTCCCGGCCACGAAGCCTTTACCCGGATGCGGGCAAGGGGCGCTCAGGTTACGGACATCGTTGTTCTTGTGGTAGCCGCTGACGATGGCGTTATGCCCCAGACCGTGGAGGCCATAAACCACGCCAAGGAAGCGGAAGTTTCCATTATTGTGGCGCTGAACAAGATTGACAAGCCCGACGCCAACCCCGACAGGGTTAAAACACAGCTTTCGGAACTTCAGCTTATCCCCGAAGACTGGGGCGGGCAGACCATGTTCGTGGAAATATCTGCCCTGAAAAAAGAAGGCATCGACAAACTTATCGACAGCATACTCCTGGAGGCGGAGATACTTGACCTAAAAGCCAACTACAACCGCAGCGCCGAGGGCAAGATTCTTGAATCCCGGATAGATCACGGGCGGGGCATTGTGGCAACGGTAATGGTAGAAAGGGGAACCCTTAAAATAGGCGATTCCTTTGTGGCGGGCGTCTGGCCCGGCAAGGTGCGCGCTCTTTTCACCGACAAGGGGGAAAAGGTCGAGGACGCGACCCCGGCAATGCCTATAGAGGTTTTGGGTTTCGAGGGCATTCCCAATGCCGGGGATCCCCTGCAGGTCGTGGAAGGCGAGAAAATCGCCCGGAGCATTTCCGTAAAAAGGCAGGAACTGAAGCGTTTTGAGGACGCCAAGAACATCAGGAAAATCACTCTGGACAACCTGCACGACACGATAAGCGAGGGCTCCATACAGGAACTCAAAGTTATTATCAAGGCTGACGTTCAAGGGTCGGCGGAGGCCATGCGCTCAAGCTTAGAGAAGCTTTCGACCAAGGAAGTGCGGCTCCATGTAATTCAGGCGCTTCCGGGGGCCATTAACGAGGGGGATGTCGCCCTTGCCAGTGCGTCTAACGCCATTCTTATAGGCTTTAACGTGCGCCCCGTGCCCAAGGCCAAGGCCCTTGCCGAACAGGAAAAGATTGACATACGCCGCTACAATATCATTTACAAGGCGGTGGAGGAAATCCATCAGGCGATGGAAGGGATGCTAAAGCCCGACACGAAGGAAGAAGTTATCGCCACCGTGGAAGTCCGGGATACCTTCAAGACTCCCAAGTTCGGCACGATAGCGGGCTGTTATGTGCTAACCGGCACGGTCAAACGGAGCGGCGGCGTCCATGTTATCCGGGACAGTATCGAGATACATTCCGGCAAGATGGGATCGCTGCGGCGCTTTAAGGACGATGTGCGGGAAGTGGCTCAGGGCTTTGAGTGCGGCATAGGGATTGAAGGGTTCGACGACATCAAGGTTGGAGACCAGCTCGAAATCTTTGAAGTTATCGAAGTCGCCCGGAAACTAAGCGCTCCTTCGTAACGCTATGGGGGAATTCAGGGCCGAAAGGGTAGGACAGTTAATTCAGGGAAAGATCGGCTCCCTTATCGTGGAAGGAAAAATCAAAGACCCAAGGGTTAACCCTTTTTTGTCGGTAAGCCGGGTTCAGGTTTCCCGCGATTTTTCGTGGGCCGATGTGTATATTTCCACCTTTAGGCCCGAAACAAGCCTTGCCCGCGGGGTCGAAGGCTTACAGAGCGCCGCCGGGTTTATCCAGTCCCAGTTGGCGAAGGAGATGAGGATACGCCAAACTCCACGCCTGCGGTTTCACGAGGATTTGAGCATTCGTGAAGGGTTTGAAATGGTCAAAAAGCTTGAGGGCTTAAGCGGCCAATGACCGCCCCCGGACAGCACGGCCTATTGCTGTTGAACAAGAAAAGCGGCGTTACCTCTTTTGATTCCCTTAAAGAAGTGAAGCGGGCCTTCGCCACGGGAAAGGCCGGACACACCGGCACGCTGGACAAGTTCGCCACGGGGTTGCTTGCCGTTCTTGTGGGCCGGGGGGTAAAGCTGGCTTCCCTGTTTTCAGGGCTGGACAAGGAATACACGGCGACAGTCAGGTTCGGCGAGGAAACGGACACCTTAGACCCGGAGGGCGCTGTTATCGCCCGCTCGCCGCTTCCGCCCCGTAACGCTGTCGAGGCTGTTCTTGACGAGTTCCGGGGGGATATAATGCAGGCTCCGCCAGCGTACTCGGCAATCCATATCGGCGGGCGGCGCGCCCACGAACTTGTCCGGGAAGGAAAAGCCCCCGAAATGAAGAAGCGCCCCGTTACCATACACTCGCTGGAAATCCTGTCATGGGCCCCGCCGGAAATGACGGCGCGGGTGCGCTGTTCCGCCGGAACCTACATCCGCTCTCTGGCGCGGGACATAGCCATAGCCGCAGGTTCCAGCGCCCATCTTTCCGGCCTTGTCCGCACAAGCGTGGGCGCTTTCCGTCTTGAAGACAGCACCGGAACGGAAAATCTTGTAGACGCCCTGCGCCCCCTTGACAGGAATCTTTTTCAGGCTCTTTCGCTCCCGTGCTTTTTGATTGACGACAGGGCGGCGAAAGATTTTTCCCACGGCAAACCCCTGCGGCAGATACTGGGGCCCCAGTCCGGCGACTTTCCGGCGGCGGAGAAGCTGGCACGAGCGGCGGGGGTGTTTAGGGAAGCGTCCCCCGGTGATCTTTTGGGCGTTCTGGAACGCCGGGAGGACGGGGCGTGGGGCTACGGGCATGTTTTCGCGGCGGGGGGCATTGATGGGGCTTGACGCATTGTTAGATTGTGCGCTAGGATACACTAATGGCTGTAACACACGCCCTAACGGGAAGCGCTGAACAGACACTACTCCTCGTAAACCACGCACGGCGCAACACAAGCATTTACCCCCCCCATGTAACTCCTTATCCTGTAACGACTTAGCTCGCTTTTTGTTCACGTTATGCGCAATAAACATAGCGCATAACAATATACTATATCCCGCACACACCTCAGTACTACACCACAGAAGGGACATTTTCTTCTCTGGAATAACAGGCACAGCGCACGCTCACAGCGTGCGCCGCCCTTTGTTATTGTGTCCCGTTGGGGCGCTTCCGCATAAAAGCGGGTGATTTGCCCGGACGCTAGTCCGTGCGGTTACCCGCTAAAAGGAAGCGGGGGCCGCAAAGAGGTGTATGTATGAAAAGAGTTACAAAAGTTTTAGGCGTGGCTGTCCTTGCCGCGCTGGTTGGCTTTACTATGGCGGCCTGCGACACGGGAAGCCCCGCGGCCCCCGGTGG
>WQUW01000140.1 GCA_009781915.1 Treponema sp.
GAATACATCGAAATGTATTACAACAGACGCCGTAGACATTCGGCAATCAGATATGCTACACCTTTAGCATTAACAAATAATTTAGCAGCTTAATTCACTGTCCAAAAAATCGGGGGAACTCCAGTATAATGCAACCATGCGTCTATTCGAGGTACTGACGGTCTGGGGTCAGCCCCCAAGAAGCAAATGCGGATGCCCGTTGTTATTCGTAAGTTCGGGGTCAGAATATACTGCCCCACCTGCTCCCACAACCGGAAGTCGTTCATGGATTTCACTCCGACCGAACGCCTACATTATACCGTACAACCGCATGCTTTATCATAAATTCGTAAGTAATGTTAGCGACGACAACAAGGAAACGCAACACGTTCCGCAAATGCGTTCCCCCTTTTGGTTTCGAGGAAAAAGAAACCGGGGACGGCCCTCCACCTCACAATCGCCGCGACAATTTCTCCAGACGCTCTTCGTCAAGATTTGCCTGCTCCCGGACAAGCTTTACAAACGAGTTGCCGGAAGCGGTTCCGGCAACCTGCTCCATTTCATACCTGTTGCGGTAGGTAATGGCCCGGAAGGGATCGCTGTAGTCCTTGGCCCGTGAGAAATACACCTGTTCGGCGATAAAGCGCCGCAGCATTATAAGCGTTTCCAGTTCCTTCTTGAAAAGACTTGAGTCTTTAAGCGGATGATCCGCCCCGTCCCCGCCCAAAGCGGGCTTCGCTTTAAGATAGCGGTACACTTCCCACGCGTGGCGCGCCTTGTCCAGCGGGTAGGAGGCGGCCATCTGGTCGTAGAAGGCGTGAATGGCATCCCAACTGTCAACGTCCCCTTGGCGAATCCGGCTTCTGAGTTCATCGACACGGAAGGCCGGCGTTATCTGTCCCCCAAGGTTTACCCACTCGCTGACCCTCGCGTTTGAGCCTTCCGCTTCCATTTCGGCGGTAAAGGCCGCGTAGGACAGCTCTGGCCTTTCTTCAAAATAGGCGGCAAGGGTTTTAAGGGCGTAGTAAAGCAGCATTTCCCGGTACGCGGCCCACGCGTGGCGGGGTTTCAAAAGTACGGCGCTGCGGTCGTGCCGTTCCAGCCCCGTAACGGGAAGGGCCTCATCTTCCTCGCGCGGGTTGTATTTCCCGCCGCCTGAATCCCCGGAACAATCTTCGGGAAGCCTGAGCGAACCCCCCGCGGCCTTCATCCAGCCTTCCATCTGGGAAAGGGCGGCGATAATTTCCTCGACCGTGTCCGGGGCAAGGTAATCGGTTTCGATACGCTGTTTTTTGATCTTCCTTTTGTCCCTGTTTTGGGTCTTCCACGAGTTCCGTTCCAGAGCGTAAAGGTTATGCAGCCAGAAATACGCGGGCATTACCTCAAGGCGGTTCAGGTGAGCGTTGTTGCTCAACAGGGAAAAGGGCAAGGTGATGTTAAGTTCGTGCGGATAATCGCCCTTAGCGATAATGACAAAACTGGCGAAGCGGCTGGAATGTTTCAGCGTTGTCGAAAGCCCCGGCCAGAACCCGCGGCCCGCCCTGATTTCCCCGTCGTTGGCCCGGCTGTTGTGGTTCGATCCTATGGTCGCGCCGGCTGCCATGTTGCTCATCCCTTGAATAAGGCTGGCGATAAGAAAAGAATTGTTGTGATGCTGCTCGTGCGCCGGAAAGACAAGGTTGTTAAGTATCTCGCAACAGGAGACTGTGGAGTTGTCCCCCAGCACCGAATGAATAAGCCGGGCTCCGTATTTCAGGCTGCTACAGCGGCCCATCACAAAACGCACGGCCTTGACGCCGTAAAAGGCGCTGGAGCCGTAGCCCATAATGCCGTTTACCATCTCAACGCCTTCTCCTATCTGGCTCGGTTCATCTTTGGAAGACAGCACGGAAATATTTTTAAGTTTGTTCGCCCCTTTAATGTAGGCCCATTCACCGATAAAAACGTCCTTGATGATGCGGCAGCTTTTTATCGCCGAGTGGGAGCCGATAACGCTGTACGCTCCCCGGTGTCCGCCGTACTCTTTCTGGGTAATGTTTTTCAGGGCTTCGACAAGGGCCGTATCGTCCCGGTATGACGCCCAGATAAAGGCGTCGGCGGGAAGCATATCCCGGAAGGGAAGCACAGACCTGCCGCCGGCCTCGTTCATTACATCGATCCAGACACGCACCCCTTCTTCCTCGCCGTCTTTTATTACGCCGTTACCGAATTTCGCGTGGCTTGTGGTCTGCATTTCGTCAACGCGGGAAAGCACGCAAAAGTCGCCGATGCTGTAATGCGAAATGTAGGAACAATCCTGAATGGAAACATCATCGCCAATGTCGCAGGAAATAATGGTGCTGTTCCTGATACCGGCGGGAACACAGAAGTCGTGGTGTTGAAGCAGGACATTCCGCAGTTCCCCGATACGCACAAGGCCGTAAAAAGCCGAGTTGCGGATGAGCGAGGGATCGAAGGGGCTTCGCACCAGAAAAGCGTTCCAGTCGGCGCAGTAGTTGTTGTTCCCAACAAGTATTTCCCGCTCGCCGTCCGTGATATTCCGCCATGTCCTGCCGTGCGGGGCTTGGGCGTTCCTAAACCAATATTCGTCCTTTCCGGAAGGAAGATAATCGGGAGGCACAAAACCATACCCGTACCGCTGTGCCTGATGTTCCCTTACAAATGCCATGCTGTTCTCCTTGAAAGACGAATTCTTGAAAGGCGAATTATAGAACAGAGGGCGGGGGTAGCGCAATCCCGCGCGGGCCGTGCCCCCGCTACCAGCTGACCTCGTAGCGCAGGGGATGCTCCAGAACCAGAAGGTCAACGAGGGGAACGTCGAACTGGGCCCGGTTTCCCGCGGCGGTTCCGCCCTGTATCGCCGTAACTGGCCGGGGAAACTGGACGCTGGCCCGTATGCTGGCGGCGGCGATTTCATCGGCGAGGGGCTGCCCGTAGATCATCGCTACAAGGCTAAGGTATTCCTGGCGGGTCATGGTTTCCCCCAGAACGACCGGGGCCATGAGGGCCGAAAGATAGCCCCCAAGCTCCGGGGTAAGCCGGGCGATAAGGGCCGGAGCGGATGTTCTGTCCAGATTTACTACAATGGATGAAGTTCCCGCCGCCTGACCCTCGGTAAAGGTGATAAACTGGCCTTCGGCGTCCCCGGCCAGAAGGAAATCTCCCACGTTCGATACGGAAACCGTTCCGCTTAGGGCCGTCGGGCTTGAGTTTACAAGGGAAACGGCCAGCACCCCCGGGGCGTCGGCCATAGACTGGCTTATCGCCGCTCCGTCCAGTATGGGAGCGTCCGCGGGCCCCCCCATGAAACCACGGAGGGAGTGGATCAGGGCTATCGTTCTGGGCTCCAGAGAAGCGTCAACGGCAATGTCCGCCGCGCCTCCCGATCTGACTTCCCCGTCAATCATGGTGGCGCAGGAAGCGAATACCGCGAACAGGGGAACAAAAAGCGCAAAGGTTATTTTTTTAAGGGCTGTCATAATACGGCAAGGATACACTAATTGCGTCATTTTGCACACCCCCCGCAACCTTTTTTGAAAAGGCGTGTCGAAGATTACAGCAATAAGTCTAATGTTACACAATCAAGGAGAGACAATGAGTAAACCATTCATACCATGGGCGTTTTTGGATGAATACCGGGGCAAGGACTTTAAGGGCCAATGGCCAACCCTGCCGGAGATGTTCAGGATCACGGTGTCCCGTCACGGGCAGCGGGCCTGTTTTACCGTATTTGAGCCGGATCGCGTAAGTCTTACGTATGACGAATCCATCAAGCAGGTTCAGGCCGTGTCCAGATGGCTGTACAGCAAGGGCGTCCGCAAGGGCGACAGGGTAGCCGTAACCGGGAAAAATTCCCCGGAATGGACAGTCGCCTACCTCGGCATTCTTTTCGCCGGAGCCGTAGTGGTTCCCATCGACTATCAACTCAGAAACGAGGAGACAGACCTCCTTATTAAAACAGCCGGGGCGAAAATCCTGTTCGTGGACGAGGAAAAACATCCGTATTACGTTCAAACTCCGGGGGGGCTTTCGCAGGTGGTGTCGCTGAAAAGCGGGATGGGCCAGTATATCTACGAGCTGGACGGCCCGCAGGCGGCTATCGAAGAAGCCTCGGAACTTGACATAGCGGCTATTCTTTTTACCTCTGGAACTACGGGCAACCCCAAGGGGGTTATGCTGACCCACCAGAACCTCGTCGCCGACTGTTACCTGGCGCAGGGAACCCCTTTGCGGGTTTTGCACACTGACATATTCTACGCCATTCTCCCCATCCACCACATTTACACCATGCTGGCGGTTTTTATAGAGGCCATTAGCGTTGGCGCTGAAATCGTGTTCGGCAAAAAGATGATTAGCTCTGTGATGCTAAAGGAGCTTAAAGACGGCAAGGTTACCATGCTTCTTGGCGTGCCGATGCTCTTTAACAAACTCCTCGCGGGAATACTCCGGGGAATAAAGGCCAAGGGCCCGGTCGTTTTCGGTATTTTAAGTTTTTTGATGAGTATTTCAGGCGGCATGAAAAAAACGTTTGGCGTTAATCCGGGCAAAAAACTGTTCGGTTCCGTCCTTCAAAAAGCGTCCCTGTCTACCATACGAATCTGCATTTCAGGCGGCGGCCCTTTGGCTCCGTCCGTGTTCCGCAAATTCAACCAGATGGGTATTGACTTTGTTCAGGGCTACGGCCTTACCGAAACAAGCCCCATTATCGCCCTTAACCCCATTGAGCATTACAAGGAAACGAGCGTGGGCAAGGTTATTCCCCAAGCGGACTTGAAGGTGCTTGACCCTGACGCGCAGGGCATTGGGGAAATTGTTGTCAAGGGCCCGATGGTGATGAACGGCTACTACAATATGCCGGAGGAAACCGCCGCGAGCTTTACCCCCGACGGCTACCTTAAAACCGGGGACTTGGGCTATTTGGACAGCGAAAACTACGTGTACCTTACCGGACGCGCGAAGAACGTCATTGTTACCGAGGGCGGAAAGAACGTGTACCCGGAAGAGATAGAAAACGAGTTCCAGCTTTTCTTTAACGAGATCGACCAAATTTTGATCCGGGGCTTTACGGCGGACGAAAAGATGAAGCGGGAAGGTATTGAGGCGCTTATCCATCCCAACCCGGAGTTGAAAAACGATGCCGGACAGCCGTATCCTCCGGAAGCGCTGAAGGCGATGATGGAAAAAATCGTGTCTGAAGTGAACCAGCGGCTCCAGCCGTACCAGAAGATTGACCGGATAGTTATGCTGGACAAGCCGATGGAGATGAGTTCCACGAAGAAGATTAAGCGTTTTACGGTGTAGTGTGATCTCCCGCCGCGCGTGAGCATTTCCGCCAAAAGCTCCGGCAGGGGAGGATATACGGTTTAAGAATCCCGCATGGGGAACCCGCTACGGAGCCTAAGGTCTCCTTCGCGGAGAACCCACGCAAATGGCTTCTTAAACCGTATATCCTCCCCTGCCAGGCATTGGCCTGGAGGCTCACGCGCAGCGGGGCATTGCTGGGGGGCTCCGCAGAACATCAGCGCACGGTATTCCCCTAAAATTCCCGCCCTTCCAAATTCCCCTTTCCTGCGTTATAATACAAGGCATGAGGGCGGCGCGATGACCAGACTTGAGTACACATTCAAAACCGACACGCTGTTCAAAATGCTGTTCGTCCAAAACCCGGACTTGCTCAAGCGGCTGGTCTGCGAGCTTTTGCGGATCAGGCTGGAGAGCATAGGCCAGTTCGAGATCAAAAATCCCGAAATGCCGCCTGAAAGCCTTGACGGCAAGTTCTGTCGCCTGGACATAAACATGACCGTTGACGGTCAGCTCGTAGACCTTGAAATCCAGGTCAGGGACGAGAAAGATTACCCCGAGCGGGTGCTGTACTACTGGGCACGGGAGTATTCCACGGCATTGCCCGAAAGCGGCGATTACAAGGATTTGCCCCGCACCGTTATCATCAGCATCATAAGTTTTAACCAGTTCGAAAGCCCCGAATTCCACTCCGAGTTTTGCCCGCTAGAGGTAAAGCGCCACGAACTCCTCTCCGACAGGATGAGCCTGCATTTTTTTGAACTGAAAAAAATCCCCGCCCATCCGCTAACCGCTAACGACAAGCTCCTGTTGTGGCTGTCATTGTTCAAAGCTGAAACACAAGAGGAGCTTGAAAAAATAAAAGCATTGGAGGAACCAGTCATGGAACAAGCGATCAACGCCTACCAGAAGATCACGGCAACCCCTGAATTCCGCGAGATGGAGCGGATGCGCTCTTATGCCCGCCACAACGAGGCCGCCGCCCTCCGCCACGCCCGTGACGAGGGAAGGGAGGAGGTAGCCAAAAATGCCTTGAGGGAAGGAGCTTCCGCCGATTTTGTGCAAAGAATAACCGGCCTTGACATGGAAACCATAAAGAGACTCGCCCAGTAAGCCCCCCCCGCCGCGCATGACCCCCCCGCCGCGCGTGAGCCAAGCATTTCCGCCAAAAGCTCCGGCAGGGGAGGATATACGGTTTAAGAATCCCGCATGGGGAACCCGCTACGGAGCCACGGTCTCCTACGCGGAGAGCCCACGCAAATGGCTTCTTAAACCGTATATCCTCCCCTGCCGGGCATTAGGCCAGAGGCTCACACGCGGCGGGGCATAAAAGTTTTTTAAAAAATTCCTGCAAGAATGATTGACGTTTCGCCAATAGCTGGATATACTCTCTTTTGATGGTATTTGTTGCCGATAACAACGTAGTTTCCCCGCCCGTAAAACTGCCGTTACAGGCGACTGTTGCGGGGAACGTTACCCCCCCCCCCCCCCCCCCCCCCCCCCCCCCCCCCCCCCCCCCCC
>WQUW01000141.1 GCA_009781915.1 Treponema sp.
CAGAGCTCAACGGCAGATTCCTTGAACTCACTCGTGTAACTTTTTCTTCGTTTCCTCATGATTTACTCTCCTTCGGTTATCATGAGCTTAACTTTGTGTCCACTCAATCGGGGGAAGTTCAGAAAAAGGGACGGTACTAATAAGTGGGGAAGAGATCATTTTTTCTGTTGAAAAACGGTTAGGAGCGTGGTCGGATCATTGGAGTTTTTATCCACGTGAAAAAATGTTTACATTCTCTTTCCATAAAAGCATACTGACACTAACCTCAGAGAATATAAAATAATATTTGAACGGATTGATACTGATGCCGTGTAGTGTACATAAATTACTAAGCCATGCCAATTATTTTACAATAAAGCCATGTACCATTATCCGCACATCCGTTGACCACGGCACGGCTTTTGGCAAGGCCGGGAAAAACCGCGCCAACGAGGAAAGCCTTGTTGACGCGATTAACATGGCCATTACGTTTGCCGAAAACTGGGACAGACAGTAACGCCGTTTATTGGCGGCAATACTGTCTGCCCGATCCGGCAGCCGGCTAGAAAATAGCGTAGGCGGCGATAATGCCAACGAACACCATCGAAACGGTAGAGACCAGCTTAAACAGAATGTTGATGGACGGGCCGGCGGTGTCCTTAAAGGGATCGCCTACCGTGTCGCCGATAACGGCGGCCTTGTGGCACTCAGAGCCCTTGCCTCCGTGAGCGCCGCTTTCGATATACTTCTTGGCGTTGTCCCACGCTCCGCCGGCATTGGCCATAAAGACCGCCACGGCAAAGCCCAGTACCGTAGCTCCCCCGATAAGGCCGACAACGGCCTCCAGCCCGAAGACAAGCCCCGTCAATATCGGCGTGGCAACCCCCAGAACTGTCGGCGGAACCATTTCCCGCAGGGCGTTTTTGGTGCATAAGTCGATGCACACTTCGTAATCGGGCTCGGCAGTGCCTTCCATAAGGCCCTTTATCTCCCTAAACTGCCGCCTGACTTCCTTAACGATGCTTCCGGCGGCCCGCTGAACCGCGGACATGGTCATCGCGGCGAATACAAAGACGAGCATCCCCCCGATAAACATTCCTATCAAAATGGTCGGGTTTCTGAAACTCAGATACATTTCGCCAACCTGTCCGAAGGCGATGTTTATGTAGGAAACCAGAAGCGACAGAGAGGTCAGCGCCGCCGAACCTATGGCAAAGCCTTTACCGGTAGCGGCGGTGGTGTTGCCAAGGGAGTCAAGGGCGTCGGTGCGCTCACGGACTTCGGGATCCATGCCGGACATCTGGGCGATGCCCCCGGCGTTATCGGCGACCGGGCCGTAAGCGTCGCAGGCGAGCGTCATGCCCAGGGTAGAAAGCATCCCGACGGCGGCTACGCCTATGCCGTAAAGCCCCCGGTAAATATTCATGTCGGCCCCGTTCCCGCCCAGAACGCCGCCCCCGGCAACAAAGCTGACAGCCACGGCGGCGGAGATAATCAGCATGGGGGCTATCGTGGACTTCATGCCAAGGGAAATGCCGGCGATAACAACCGTGGCGGAGCCTGTCTCGGCGGCCTCGGCGAGCTGGCGCGTTGGCTTGTAGTGGGACGAGGTGAAGTACTCGGTAAAATAGGCGATAAGACAGCCTGCCGCAAGTCCCGTAACGATGGCGATATACAGTCCAAGCCAGTATTCCCTGCCCATGATGAAGTACGTTACCGGCAAAAAGCCGATGGCGGCAATTATGGCGGAGCCGTATTCTCCGGTTCTAAGAGTGTTGAGCAGCTGCTTTTGGCTGGCTTTTTCATCTGTCCGGATGAAAAACGTGCCTAGAAGGGAGGCGATTACGCCGACAACAGCCAAGGCAATGGGCAGGAACATACTGGCCCACATCAGTTCGTGCGTGCCAAAGGCGGCGAACCCCAAAGCGATGGCGGCGTGCATGGACTTTATGTAACTTTCGTACAAGTCAGCGCCCATTCCGGCTACGTCGCCTACGTTGTCGCCCACGTTATCGGCGATAACGGCGGGGTTGCGGGGGTCGTCTTCCGGAATGCCGGCCTCGACCTTGCCCACAAGGTCTGCCCCCACGTCGGCGGCCTTGGTGAAGATGCCGCCACCCACACGGGCAAACAGGGCGAAAGCGGCGACACCCACGCCGAACATGACCATGTTTTCCGCGATTTCGCCGGGCGGCAAGTTAAAGACAAAGCGAAGCACGATAAACCACAGGGACACGTCCAAAAGCGAAAGGCCGATAACCGTAAACCCAAGCACCGTGCCGGAAGAAAAGGCCACTTTCAGCCCCTTGTTAAGGCTGTCCTTGGCGGCATAGGCCGTGCGGACATTGGCGTGGGTGGCGATTTTCATGCCTATAAAGGCCGACAGCTGGGTCAACACGCCGCCAATAATGAACGCGAAGGGTATAAACGGCGACGCGAAGCCAAAAGCAGCCAAAGCCGCCAAAACCGCGACCATAAAGACGTAAAAAACGGCCACAGTCTTAAACTGGCGCTTCAGGTAGGCGTTTGCCCCCCTTCTAATGTACGCGGCAATTTTTCTCATTATTTCCGTGCCGTCCGGAAACCTCATAACCCGCCTGCTTTGGATAAGGGCAAACGCCAAAGCGATAAGGCCCCCAACAATTCCAATCACAAAGGCAACTTCATAATTCATCTAATCCACCTTTATCTCACAAATCATTGTGTCGATCCTGATATTATACACCAAATCTGTGGTTTCGCAACATAAATTTTGTGGAATTTTGCGCTAAATTATTCTCAGGCGGGGGGCGATTTTGCGTTAATCCGGATTAAAACCAATTTTTCGCTTTGGTTTCGCGGGGGTCTCAATCAGGTTATTTAGCCTGGTTATAATTTCATTGATTATCGCCGTATGCTCGTCCAGATTATGATTTGTGTCGTCTATATGCAGCATTAAAACTTTCTCCAAATCGTCCAATTTTTTACGTATGGGTTTGGCAATATAACGCCGCATGCCTATAAAAGCCTTGACCACGGCGATATTTATCTGAGCGGCGATTTTGCTGTTCAGTACAGATGAAAGCATTATAATACCATGCTCGGTAAAAGCATACGGCAAATACCTGCGCCCGCCCCAACTTGAGGTCGCATTTTGCGACCTCAAGTTGTCATACTCGGCCTGGGTTAATTGAAACATAAATTCTGGCGGGAAGCGGTCAATGTTACGGCTGACCGCTTCGTTTAGGCGTTTGGTTTCAACCTGGTAAATCCCCGCCAAGTCTGTATCAAGCATAACTTGATGTCCGCGGATTTCAAATATCATCGACTGTATCTTTTGCGGTTCATTCATCCATTACAATCATGTGTAGAAACCACGGGAAAAGTCAAGGAAAAGAGCAGAGCTGTCAACAGGGCTGAATTCCTCCCAGCAATGCCCCCGTCGCGCATGAGCCTCTAGGACAATGCCCGGCAGGGGAGGATATACGGTTTAAGAAGCCATTTGCTCAGGCTCTTTAGCGTAGGAGACCGTGGCTCCGTAGCGGGTTCCCTGGGCGGGATTCTTAAACCGTATAACCTCCCCTGCCGGGGCTTTTGGCGGGAGTGCTGGCTCATGCGCGGCGGGGGGCGAATGGGGAAAAATACTCCGGCACGGGCGCACGCACGTCAATGCCCCGCTCCGCCAAGCCCGGCACAGGCGGGATAACAAGCCGCGCGGCGTGGAGCAATAGGCGCTTTAAGCCCAGCGCCTTGCGGAGCTTTTTGTTCAGGGAAAAATCCCCGTACTTGTCGTCCCCAAGCAATGGGTGCTTTATGCTGGCAAGGTGGCGGCGTATCTGGTGTGTGCGCCCGGTTCCCAGTTCCAGTTCCAGTAGCGAACAGGGAAAGCCCCCGGCATCGGCGGACGAAAGAAGCGTGTAGCGTGTCTCGGATTTCTTTTCGCTCCCCCGTACTTCAAGCTTTTGCCGCAGTACCCCCCGTGGCGGCTTGGGAACGCCCGAGCATACCCCCAAGTACTGCTTGATTACCGGCCCGCCGTTCTTCGCCTTCCCCGCCCCGGCCCCCGCGAAAAGGGCGGAAAAGCCCGCGGCGGCCTCCCTGGTTTTGGCGACAAGAATCACCCCGGAGGTATCCCTGTCCAAGCGGTGAACCAAGAGTGGACGGCTGGAATACCTTTCCGACAGGATTGAATCGAGGGAAATTTTTACCCCCTCGCCGCCTTGCACGGAAAGACCCGGAGGCTTATTCAAGATTAGGCAGGAATCGTTTTCAAACAGTACCGGGATTTCTTTCAAGGTTCCATTATCCCGGTATTCAACCCATTTGACAAGCGGCGATACTTTGGTTACCGTTAGTAGTATGAACGTTAAAAAACTGTTTTCGCGCGTAATCCTTGCGCTTCTCTGCGCCCCCGTTTTCGCCGGCCCCCTGTATTCCCCGACATGGGCCTTCGCCATTGACCTTCCGGCAGGGTACGAGCTATCGGGCGGCAATGGGATAGACCGGTTCGCCTTTGAACACCCGCAGGGGGCGTATTTTGCCCTTGTCGTCTACCACGCCGGGGACGGGCGGCATTCGACCCACGCGTCGCTTGGGGCCCTCGTTCAAGACACGCAGAGGCGGCTTAACAATTCCGGCGGAGCCGAATCTTTCATGTACAGGGGAAGGCAGGCGTTTGTCATAGAACTGGCCTTTTCGCTTTTCGATGACTCAGGCAGGGCCAATCCCATGTCAGGCTGGGCCATCGCTCTGGAACTGGGGGCTACAGCCGGGGGAGCGTCAGGGCCGCCGCCCAAACTCTTGGCTATGGCCTACGGGCCGGAAGACCGGGAGGACTTGGTTGCCTTTCACCTTTCGGCGCTGAACTCCATTGCCGCCAAAACCCAAGACAGGCTCGCGCCCGGCCCCATTACGGAATTTCTGTATCCCCGGCACACGCAGATAACGGCCCCCATTTTTGGCCTTGGCATCTACGCCCGGATTTTTCAGGAGGACGCCGGGGCCGCCCAAGCCCTGATAGACCGGGAATTCCTCTTGCTTACCCGCTACCTTGCCGCCCCCAACTGGCAGGAAGCGTGGCGGCGTTTTTACCGGGCGATTCACCGGGATTCCTTTTACCGCCTTTCGGACATCGCCTTGCAGGTAGAAAGAACGCTGAACGCCCCCGGCACCGGAAGCCGTGAGTTCGCGGAGCGAGTACTCCGCTGGGTTCAGACCTTCACCTACGAGCGTGATTTCGAGGGCAGCGATTTTGTCAACCTTGTCAGCGCCGTCACCGAAGGCAGGGGCGACTGCGACTCTAGGGCCATGCTTTGGGCGATGATTCTGCGGCAGGCGGATATTCCTTCCGGCATCATGGTGTCAAGGCACTACAGCCACGCGATGGGCCTTGCTGACGTCCCCGGCCCCGGAGCCCGCATGGAGATGAACGGGCAAAGCTTCCTTGTGGCGGAGACCACCGCCCGTGTCCCCATCGGGCTTATCGAACAGGAATTGAGCGTCATAGATCACTGGATGGGCATTATTTTTGAGTAAGGCGGGGGCTGCCCCTACTTGCCCGTAAGTATCCCATAGACTTCCTGCGGAGTCTTCGCCGCCAGAAGGGCGTTCCTGATGTCGTGGTTTTTAAGGCGCGTGCTGAAAAACGAGAGCGTCTGAAGGTAATAGGCGTGCTGGCTCGACGCGGCGGCAATCATGATAAGAAGCCGCACCGGCTCATCGTCCAGCGCCTGAAAATCAACAATGTCCGTCTGGCTTATTCCCACCGAGACAACCAGGTCTGTGATCGAAGAGAGGCGTATGTGGGGAATGGCGATGCCCCGGCCGATTGCCGTACTCATAAGGTCTTCGCGCATAAGGATTTCCTGCGCCAGTTCCTGCCGGTTTTTTACCTGCGGAGAGGCGGAAATGTTGTCCACCAGCGCCAAAAGAGCGTCCCGTTTGGCGGAAAAATTAAGGAAGATAACGCGATCCGGGGAAAGAATGGATTCAAGATGAATATTCCCGCCTTGCGGAACGAGCTTGCTCGTTGAAAGGCGCTCGTTGACCCAGCGTTCCAGCTCCGCCTTCTTAAAGCGCCAGACCGTCCCAATCTTGCCCGAGGGAATTTCCCCTTTCTGCGCCCAATCGTAGACAGTCCGCTCAGAAACCCGTAAATACTTGGCAACCTCGTCTATCGTAAGAATATCATCCTGTGGCATTCCTGCTCCTAACATAATGTCTCGGTGATTATGCGACAGTATACACCATACCGTATTGGATGTCAACCACTAGTAGATATGTCTGCCAGCAGCCGGCAGATACGGGCTGCCCTCCGCCGCTCCTACTCGCCGTTTGAAAGCTTTCTTCATAAAATCCCCCTTTGCTTTAGTTCACCCTTACCAGTTTCAGTGTCTGGAAAACTTCCGGCGGAATTTGTTCTTTCAGCACGATAAAAATTCCATCGAGTTCTCCGCTGTCATCAAACGACAGGGATTGAAGCAGATTTGTGTGAACAATGCCGGGGTGCAGCGTCCACATTCCTCCAAGAAGCGGATCGATAATGAGCCAGCCGAGGAACCCGCCAAGCAAAAGATTTCCCGCCAGATATCAGCCGGCATTTAAGCCGGGGGGCAGTTGAAACACTTGTCTGAACTTCCCCCGATTGAGTGGACACAAAGTTAAGCTCATGATAACCGAAGGAGAGTAAATCATGAGGAAACGAAGAAAAAGTTACACGAGTGAGTTCAAGGAATCTGCCGTTGAGCTCTG
>WQUW01000142.1 GCA_009781915.1 Treponema sp.
CGGGTGTTTATAGTTTTGACGGTAATGTGTGGAGTTTTAGCCCGTAATGTATTTAGGGCCAAAGTGTCGGCAGTAAACGAGTGGGGGTAGCAAATGCCGTGGGCTGATGTTCTGCGGAGCCCCTCCAGCAATGCCCCCGCCGGGCATGAGCCTCTAGGCCAATGCCCGGCAGGAGAGGATATACGGTTTAAGAAGCCATTTTGCATGGATTCTCCGCGTAGGAGACCGTGGCTCCGGAGCGGGTTCCCCATGCGGGATTCTTAAACCGTATATCCTCCCCTGCCGGAGCTTTATGCGGGAATGTTGGCTCACGCATGGCGGGGGCGGGACGCCTGTACCGTGCAGTTCTCGCTCGCGTACACTATGCAGTTGTCTTTCGCCATAATGGTACAGTTCTTTTGCCCGATAAGGGTTGAGCTATCCTGTCCTGTAAGGTTGGTGTGATCAGTGCCTTTCGCTGTCGCCGTTTGGGATGTGTACACCTTGCTGCTCCCGGACGCGGAAACCGAAGCCTCGTCATGAGCGTGGACGGTGCAGTTGCCATCGGCGGATATTCTTGATTTGCCGTTAAGCGTTACATGGCAGTGGTCGTAACAGTTGCCGAAAGCCTGATCGCTCAGGGTAATTTTGCAGTTGCCCTTCGCTATGACATTGGCGTTGTCATGCCCTATGACCGTTGTTTTTCCCTCCGCGCTTACAATGCCGTTTTCCCGCGCCGTAACGGTAACTTGCGATTTCTCGGAAGTTTTGCATCTTCCGTTCTTGCTAACTGTTACATCGGTGCTTACCGTTATGAAATCCGGCGAGTTCTGGATAACAAGCTCGTTTCCAGCGTGAAGCCTTTGTTTTACGGCCTTGTCGTACTCAGCCTGACTTGAAATAAATATCCGCATACATTCTCCTTACGCTTTTCTAGCGTCCTGATTTTTTCGGTTTATTGTCTTTCTGTTTTTTCTTCTGTTTTTTCACTGTGGCTGTGGTGTTTTTCTTTGATTCCTGGCTGTAGCTGTTTTTGGTTTCGCTGCTTATCATGTTCTTTACCTATCTCCTTCTGGTTTGGCTTTGTTCAAGGTTGAAGTGTTATCGAAGTTCTCTCCCTTAAAGTCAAGAACGATAACGCTTCCCGGATATGACAGTAGCGTAGGTATGACGCTGGAAACGCCTTTGCCCGAGCGCGTGGGGGCCGACAGAAGCGTGTCGTAAATCCCCGCCTGTATGATTTTCCGGGTCGCCTTTTTTTTCTGTAGCTGTTTTTTGGTTTCATTGCTTATCATGCTCTTTACTTATCTCCTTCTGGTTTGAGTTTGTTCAAGGTTGTGTTCCTGTGTCTCCGCGAAGATGCCTTTCTCTAACGCCTTGTATGTTTCAGAGGAGGCGAATTTCTTCGCCGTGTCTTTTGTTACGCTCATTTTGGAAAGGAGCCGCTTGCCAAGGGTATGATCATCGCCTATAGCGGCGACGCACTCGCAAACACCCTGTACGTATCCGGTCTTCCTCGCCGTTTCCAGTTCTCTGTTTTCATGAACGCCTTGGGGGTATAATTCGCCCTGATGGTATAATTTCCTCCTTTCCATTTCAGCGCTTATCAGGTCAACCTGTTTTTTTATTTCGTATAAATTATCATACCGCCCCGCGCCAAGAGTATTCTGGTTTGTTTCAAAATAGGCGATTGTTTTTTCAGCAATTTCTTTCGCGCTGTCAACGTCTCCCTTGTAAAAAAGAGAGCCGCCATATTCAAGTGGAATATCTTTATCATTGCCGTAGGTGTCAAAGGTATCAACGATGAGCCTGGCCTCTTCGCCGAAGCGTTCATGGGAAATTACGTTGAAGTGAAAACTTTCATCTCCCATCTCTAAGTTTAAAGATTCATCCACCGCGTAAAACCCAGAATCGTTTTTTTTCCACTCCATACTGTTCTCCCTATGTGTTTTTCGCTTTCAGTTCGTCGAACTTGCTCCGGTCGATGCGCGTTGTGTCAAGTATCTGCTTCGCCAGGTCTTTCCGCTTCATGTCAACCATGATTGAGGCGCATCGCACAATCGCCCCGTTGCGGCTTTTAAGAAATGTTTCCTGTAACCGCTTCTTGCGTTCCCTCTCGTTCATCCCTGCCTGCCTCGCTATAAAGGGCCGCCGGACACATCTCGCCCGGCGGCCCCGTTTTCGTTTTTACATTCCTCTTTTGCGCGATTGCTGCTGTTCAATCTTTTGCTCAGGCTGTTCCATTTTCTGCGTTTCCATGCGGGCCTCTTTGATGGCCTCTTTGCAATGACCGCTTGCCTCAACGCCGATGTGAAGCAGCTTGAAGGGATTGGTGGTGGGCTCCCCCGACTTTTGGCTTACTCCGACTTTCTCGTATACAAGGCTTTCCATGTTTTTGGAAAACTCCGCCGCCTGCTCGGGGCTCGCCTTGAATTTTCCTCCCATAGAAACCGCCGCCAGGTACTGCCCAAGATATTTCGCGGGCTCTGTCGATGTACACGCTATATCGGGCCCCGGCTCTTTCACTTTGGCCTCCGGCGGTTCCCACTTGCTTCCATACTGGCTTCGCATATACTCGATGTACTTCTGTTGCTCGTTCTTCTGGATTACTTCCATGATGGCTTTCACTTCCCAGGGCTTGCTTGTTTGAGCTACGTTAAACAGCCTGACATTCTTGTCTTCCCATTCCCCGTTCTCTTCATTCTTCTCGCTGAAGTGGATGCTCACCCCCTTTTCGCCCTTACGGATATAAAGGTCGGGGTTATCCTTTTTGATCCTGTCGAAGTACCCGGCGGTGATGTACTCGCCCGTGGGAAATTCATGCTGCTTCTGGTGTTCCTTCAGGTACAATAAATTCGTGCCGTGGTACATCTTGCCGGTCGCCATGTTAAACGCGGGCTTTGTGTCCGCGTACCCGTCTGGCCCGGGAAGGCACGAAAGCGTCCCTTCTTTCAGTGCCCCCATGATCACCTTCCGCTGGTGCACCGTGTTCAAAAACGCCTGCTCTTTTGGGGTTAAGTCTTTCTTTTCCTCATTCCCGCTTTCAAATTCGTTTGTCATGCTGTTCTCCTTGTCATTATTATTCCGCCCCTCAAGAGGCGGCTTTTTGCGATTTATGGGGTCGGTCACGTACTGTTCTTCATACGCGGCGTCGAATGCCGCTTCTTCTCGCGCTGTCATTGGCAACTCCTTGTTTTTTGTTTCTTTGATTGATTTGTCTACCAGTAGACAAATTAAGCCGCGCCGGTATTGTTCTGTGTTCTGCCGGCAGACACGCCCAATACCTCAAGGGCAAGGTTTCCCGCGTAATTGTTTTTCCTGATTTCTTTCCGCGCCCGCTCATGGTCAAGCCTGAACATAAAAGGAGTAAGGCGGCCCTTCTGGCTTTCGTAGGTCTTTACCGTTATCATCTCCCCCTCACGAAGTTCCCATTTCCGCTGCCCGTCCTTTACTTCGGGCTTCCTGAACAAGGGAACAAAGTACGCCTTGCCGTCCAAGCCTTCAAGAATAACTACGTGGTTGTCGCTTGTGTCTCCATCGGCGCGGTATACCTTAGTTACCTTCCCGGCGATCTGTCCCTGTTTGCCTGAGAAAAGGCTCATCGTTTCAGGGCCGGAATATCGGAGCGCCGAGCGCGCCGCGAGGAATGTGTTGTATCTCCCGTTAGCCCGCAAGTCCTCTTCCCAGCCGGAAGACATTTTATAACCGCCGTCCTTGTACGCGCAAAGGTTCATTCTTTTAAGGTGTTCAAGCCTTGTAAGTAGCCGCTGTTGTTCCCGCCCGCTTACATGGGCGAGGTTTATTCTGGATGTCCCGCCGCACAATTCTTTGATCCTGTTGTCGATGCCCGTGTGCCGCGTGGCTGTCAATTCTTTTTCCTTTTCAATTTCGATTTCCCGCTTTGTCCTGTGTCCAAGCTGTGATGTGCAGATGTCCCTCGCGTACTCGCGCATAAAGGTCTTTACGATGTCTTTGGGTATATCAACCTGCTTGCCTGTTTTGTCCATTCCGTTGATCAAAAGATGCGCGTGGGGATGGGCCGTGTTGTAATGGTTCGCCGCCTGACGCAGAAGCTTATACCCGGTCGAGTTTTCCAGTTTCGTCATAAATCTTTTCGCCAAATCCGTTAAGTTAATCCCCTTGGATTGCGGGCTTAAGAAAATACGGAAATTTCTGTCAACCATGTTTTTCCGGTACTCGTCAATATCCGTGCCGTAAAGCTTCGCCTGTCCGCCGTCAATGTCTGTGCCCTCGCGGACAAGGTAATCATCAAGCTGGACGATATGGGCCTCGCCGCTGTCTGAGTACTGCATCTTGACAACGCATTTCTGGCGCGCGTCAACGCCTCCGCGTACAGCGCCGAAAAAGCCTGTGCCGCCACTCTTGCGCTTCTTGCCGGAACGCCATTTCGTCCGCAAGAGCCGGAGCAGCTCCCTGTCCGGGTCTTGCCCGCTCGCGCGCCGCCGCCTGAATTGGGGGTTAATCCGGTACTCTTTGTCCTCGAATAAAAAATGCCGCATGATATGTCTGCCAGTAGACTGTTACGCCTTCTGCTCCCAAACAGCCTGCTTTAGTTTTTCGCAGGGCCGGAATATAACCTTCCTGTGGGCCGGGACAAACTTCGGCGAAAAGGCGGTCGGATAGTTTTTCTCCGATACGCTCCTTGTCTCGAATGCGCCGAAGCCCCGTATTTCGATGTTCTTGCCTGAGGCGAGAGTTTCCTCTACCCATTCAACAAAAGCGTCAACGCACAAGGCGGACTCGCGCATCGTAAGACCCGCTCTGGAGCGAAGGACACGTATTAAATCCTTTTTCGTTGCCATGTTTCCTCTTTGTAACAGGCGGCGGGGGCTTTTTCTACCAGCCTTTTCCCGGTAGAATATTTTCTACCGGGTATGCAAAATTGGTAGAAAATTGTCTACCAGTAGACAAATCCGGTAGAAATTCGCCTTTTTTGTCTACTGGTAGACAAAATCGGTAGAAATTCTTGTCTACTGGTAGAATTTTTTTCATGCCTGTTGTGTCGTAAGTACCGGGTTTACCCGATGGTATATCGCCGAAAGCGCCGGGTAAACCCGATACTTAGCGCATGTAGGTATATGCCTGTAAAGTGGCATATATCTATGTAAGTACCGGGTAAACCCGGCTCTCACGCTTGACATATATATGTCCTTTATCTTGCCGACTGTGGGCCATTTGTCTACTGGTAGAAACTCCCGGTAGACACCCTCCAGTTTTTTCTGAAGTATCTCCCGTGTATACCCGTCGACAAGGATGTTCTGTCCATTGATGAGCACCACAGGCTGGCTTTTGTCGTAGCCGCATTTTTCTATCTTGGAGCGTATCCCCTCTAGCGTCTTGTCCTGTATTGAAAGCTTGAATCTCATAACATCCCCCCGTTGCTGTCTTCCAGCCGCTCCACGGCGCCTTCCAGTTTTTCCTTGATGTCGCCGGGAAGCGTCCCGTAAAAGGCTTCTTTCTCGTTTCGCCTCAAAAAATGATTTACAAGTAGCTCTGCCGCCGACTGTTGTTGTTTCTGAACAAGCAGGATAACCGCGCTGCTGAGAAATTTCGCGGAATCAGGAAGCCTGGCCTGAACGTGTCTGTGGGAACTGTTTTCCGCTATCGGGGTGTATGCCTTCTTAATCGATATAGCCCCGCTCTCGACAGCCTTCACGTCCTCCTCTGTTCCTTCTTCCAGCACTTTGATCGCCTGATACGCCGTAGCCTTGCTTACCCCAAGGCGCCCCGCTATCTCCCGCGCCCCCTCGTTCTTGGCCCCGCCGTGCTTGTCGAGGATCACGCGGGACGCCTGAAGTATCTCGGCCCCCGTAAGGTTGCGCCGCAATACCTGCCGCTCGAAAGTGTACAATATTGCGTCCTCTCGGCTTTTGAATTCCCTCTCGACAACGGGAATCTCTTCAAACCCCAAAGCTTTCGCGGCGGTATACTTTGTACGCCCATCCACAAGAATATTGGTGCCTTTCCAGAGTACCACAGGCTCTTCTTTGTAGAATCCATTTTTTTGCATTGATCGTTTTATATTTTCAAGTATTTTATCCGAGATGCTAAAAATATTCGCGATTTCAGGGTCAATGACGATCTGGGCGATCCGCATCGGCTTCGCGTAAAAAGTCTTGCCGGCGTTAAAACCGGCTGTGGTCGGTAACCCTAGCTTGCCCATTAGAATACCTCCGGGATGGTAAGTTCGTCGTCAAAAAAACAACCAGCCAGTTCCGAAATGGCTTTGTACAAATCAGGATTGTATACCGCCGCGGGAATTCCTTTGGTACGTGTCAGTTGTTTATGATAATCAACAATAAGATGTATCTGCGCCGTCCACGGAAGCCATGTTTCCACGGGTGTCAGGGGGTATTCCCCCTTCCGGTACAGTTCAAGAAAATCGTTTTGACGGCCGGATTTGGCTTCCTCAAAACGCCTGTCATAGCCGTTTAACAGCACATACCAATTCTTCATGCCCTCAACATCGCGGGGCAGCACCCCGGAAAGGAACGCTGCCGCGTTGTACGAGAATAAA
>WQUW01000143.1 GCA_009781915.1 Treponema sp.
AATTGCACCATTCAATAATGAAAAACTACCATGTTTTACGGCAATTGTCAACAAAATTCGTAAAATTCTTCCAAAAATTCCCCAAAACGGGCACTGTCAAAAAGTATAGGTTTTGACAGTTGCCCGATGTGTGCATTTGCGGGCGTATGCCCGTAATAAATATTTTGTGGAGGTATCTAGATGAGAAATTTGTTGAGACCAGCAAAGCTTTCGCTGTTGTTGGTTGTATTACTGGCTGGGGCATTGGCCCTTACTGGGTGCGATACTGGCTCAGGCAATGGCGGCGGCGGCGGAACTACCGGGTACGAATTCGATATCGTCGTGGTAGGTACTGGTATAGGAGGGGGCCTGACAGCGTTAAGCGCCCTGGAAGCGGGGGCAGAAAGGGTTCTGGTCATCGATAAGATGGCACAGCCGGGTGGAAGCACCAGATTTACTGGCGGCAATTTTACCGGTTTGCACGCGAGCGCCGAGCCTCTGCCCGCAGGCACTTGGGATCCAAGCATCGTAGCGAGCCACGGCCCGGCAAATTTCGCGGAGCATTGGGCCAGACACGCCTTGGTTGACGATAGTTTCCCTTTCCCCGATTTCGCAAGGACAGTTAGCACCTTCGGTCAGGCAAGGGCGGCAATTCAGTGGATGGACGGCGTCATGAATATACCCTTCGGCCCCTATCGCCAGCAAGCTCCTTATGCTACTAACCCCCGCGGGCTTGGCAGGCCGAATGACGGAGGCGTCCTTTTCGTGAGCGCTTATATGGCGGAACTTGATAGAAGGGGGGCCTACGTATGGATGGGAACCGAAATGACTGGCCTTATCATGGAAGACGGCAGGGTTGCGGGAATTCGCGCCCGGCGTAACAACAATACCGTCTACATACGGGCAAGCGATGTTGTTCTGGCCACAGGCGGCTTCAGCGCGAGCCCGGCCCGGTTCGCGGAGTGGACGAACGCATACGACCGATCCCTTGGCCTAAGAAGGGCGAGTATTGGAAATGTCTGCGAATCCAACACCGGGGACGGGATTCTTGTCGCCATGAGGGACGCCAACGCGGAGATATACAGGCATTCCAACGGCCAACCCAGCGTCTGGGCGGTAATTTCTGGCTTGGGTAATCCTGCCCTTGGAACCTTTACCGTGCCCGCAGGCGGTGTTACAGTGGCGAACACCCGAAGAAACACCGTTTTTCCTCTCGGTGGAGACAGACCCATTGGTGGAGCGGGTGGAGGAGGAATAGAAGACGGAGTACCGCTCTTTGGCCTGAACGATCAAATCATGGTAAACCATCTTGGTCAGCGTTTTGTTAACGAGGATCAGCCTCTTGGCAGCGGAGCCTTTAACAACGTCTTTAACGCCGTCGCGCGGGAAGAAGGCCCTGTCTGGATAATCTATTCCTACGACACAACGACCCCGGCAATGAGGATTACCCTTCAGGCAATGGCAGAGCTGCAAAATGATGTGGCGCACAGCGCCGAATATATCGTTGACTTGGCTGGACATATGGGAGTAGACCCGGTGGCACTTGGGGCGGCTATTGTCGCGTACAACACTGACGCGGTAGACGAGTTTGGAAAAGCCGTGAACAGGGTAGTGCCATTGGAAACAGGCCCCTTTTTCGCGGTGCAGGCAATCCCCGCCAATATCATCGGAACCATAGGCGGCTTGCGTACAACCGAGAACGGGCAAGTTCTTAACACCACTGGCGCCATCATACCCAATTTGTTCGCGGTCGGCGAAATATCCAACCGCTCGTTCTTTGGACAAGGCTATGTTGGAGGATCGTGCCTCTCTCTGTTTGCCGTTATAAGCCGGAATGTAGGCAGGTTTATTGCAGAGTCACAGTAATAGCGGCAGCTTGCTGTAGTGGTTAGCTGTACGGCCATCTCAGTACGGGATGGCCGTCTTTGAAAACACAAGGGGTGTACGAAGATGATAAAGTGTTTTTTAATAATTGGCATTTTCCTGTTTGCGATGGGCTTTACCGGATGCCCCATTGATGAACCTGTTCCTCCAGTCTTTGCCATTCCCGGAGCGCCTGAGGGCACATGGAGAGCAACCGGTCAAGGCGATGGTTTCGCCAGTTCGGATTATCCGGAAAATCCTTGGTTCTGGTATTATGGTAATGACTATCCCGGGGCGCCGATTTCCGTAACGCTGACAATAGAGGACGGATGGATCGTAGGTGTGGATATCGCTGGCCCTGATGAAACTTTCGGTTTTGCCGCGCCTGTAATGAATAGCGCTCCGGCACAAATTATGGAAAGGAACGCCATCATTGTTGATCATGTGTCTGGAAGTACCCGCACCGCAGACGGGATTATCGAAGCCGGAGAAGCGGCCCTCGCCGCTATCCTGGCGGGCTATGGCGTGGAAGTTGCCGACTGATTGCCGGCAGCGTTACCCGCCACACAACTATCTTTAAGGAAAGCGAAATGACCGGAAAAAAAATAATCTTTTCGCCAGCGATACTGGCAATAAGCCTTCTATTCAGCGCTTGCTTTGTTCAATTTGACCTTACAAGGCTTCCGCCCCACGCCGACGCGAGAAACGGCACATTCACGGGAACCGCCGCGGGCTGGCTGAACGGTGTTATCACCGTAACCCTTACCATATCGGGGGGAGAAATTACCGCCGCGGCTATCACCGGAGAGCATGAGACCCCAGGGTGGGGCATTACGGCGATGGAAGCCGCCGAGGGCCTTATCGTCACGAGAAACTCCGTTGATTTTCCCGATGTCCTGGCAAGGTCTACGGTAACAACCCGGGGGATAGAGAGCGCCGCAAGGCAAGCATTGCGGGCGTCAGGGGCCACGGTTCCCTAAAACCAAAGGAGAGTATGATACGTGAAAAAGATAAGCATAGCCCTTTCGCTGTTCAGCGTTTTAGCGGCAAGCGCCTTTGCCCAGATTTCATTCAGCGGGGAAGTCCACGCCGGCATTCAAATTGACATCCCTTACGACAGAACTGAGGCGGAGACAATTAACGCCCTTCACCCAAGAGAAGCGGAACCACGTTTTAACCTTGTCGGCACGGTCACGCGGGAACACTACGGGGCAAGGTTTGACGCCGTGTTTCAGCACACCGTGGATCCCGCTCGTCATTTTACGCTGAACGGCGTGTACGCCTGGGTCAACTTCGACGGGCCGTTTGGCGATGACTCGTTGCGCCTTACCATGGGCCAGATATCAAGCGCGGTGTGGGTCTCCAGTTTGGGCCCCGATCATGAATACTATTTTGACGCGGTGCGTGGTTTCCGTGTTGAATACTGGACTCCCATACCGGGCCTGCAGGTGGGCGCGGCTTTCAGAACTGACGGACATGATTTCCAGTCGTTTTTCAAGCAAATGATTGTTGGGGCAAGTTTTGTTCACCCTTTGTTTAACGCGGTGTTCGCCTATGATTTGGGAGGCAACGCCAATCTTCTTTTCGGCCTTAACTATACCGGTATGCCAGACCTGATAGCTGGCGCGCAGGTTATGGCGAACCACCTTGCATCATGGGATTCGTTTCCGGTTGGGATGCTTCAATTCAACCAGAAAGTGGGCTACAGGATTACCCGGCCTCTTACCGTGTCTCTGCTTACGGGCCAGACATTTTTCGGAGCGGGGGACAGGGACACGGCTTTGTTTTTTACGCCTTCTGTGTCGTATAGTTTCCTGCCCGATTTGAGCGGTACTTTCAGTGTGGAGTTTTTTTCCGCTGACTATTTTGATACGAGGGTTATTACGTTCGATACCAGGTTTGAGTATATGTTGCGAGGCCCCGCGCTTTTCTACCTGGGGTATGAGTTACGGCTGGCGAGGTACAAGAGGGATTCCCACCACAGGATTAGTTTTGGCATAGAGATCCGGGCGTTCTAGGCGGGGCCTGCCCACGGCGTGCCCGAAACGTGCCTGTATTGTGCCTGCTATGAACGGAACCTGCTTCAAGACAAACCTGCGATCGGCGCTTACCTCCCGCGGCCTTACGGTCAGGGAGTTAAGCGTGATAACAGGCATCGCCAAGGGCACGCTGGACTGCTACCTTGGCGCGCGGGCCTCGATGCCCCCGGCGGACATCGCCGCGAAGATAGCCGCCGCGTTAGGCGTAACGGTCGAATACCTTGTAAGCGGGCATGAAGCGCAGGCGCGGGAAGGCGAAAGGCGGGAAAATGCCGTCGGCGCGATATTTCGGCTGTTGGTCGAGCTTGATGAACGGGATGTGGAAACAGTGCTTGCCGTTACGAAAGTGCTGAGGACTCAGGCCGGGCATAACACAATCCATTAACGCACATCAAAGCGCCACAGTTCATGGCGTATGCAAGCTGTCCAGGTCTAATTCCAGAGCCGGCTTCTAAAGCGAATCAATCTCCCTTAGGCAATATGCCCTTGCCTGCGCAAACAATTCCCGGAAATCCGCCTGAGCGCAAGACCGCTTAATGGCGGCGGCAGTGGGAAGAATTGTCGCAAAGACAGCCTGCGCTTCGCCTTTTAACGAGGCAAGATACTCCGCCGCGTTTTTTCCCGGTTCGGGAAGGGCCGCAATTTGGCTTCTATACAGACGAAGGAATTCCCCGCTATCCATCTCTGTCTTTCCACAGGAAAAAATTTTTAAACTTTGCTGGCGGCGGTTTTCGCAAGGCGCAAGGTTAATGGGCGCACCCAGACAGCCTGTGGGAATAATCGCCGCTTCAATGCGCCCGCTTTTTTCCTCCAGCCTTTCCCGGTAAAACGTAAGCGCCTTTGTCTCGTAGTACCATGCGTTGCCGCCGGAGCGGGTTTTCTTTTCCAGAGGGCCGCGAAAAAGGAAGGCTGACGCTTGAGCTTCCAGTGGCGCATAACGGCTCTGGCGGCTTTCAAAAACCGGATAGATGTAAGCTCCCCGCGCGTAGGAGATGCCGCCGGGATATGAAAAATCCGCGCCGTACAGCTCTATCTCCCTTGCGCCAAGCTGTTCGGCCAAAGAGATAGCGGCGTACGCAACATTTCCGCCGGAGGCATCCAGCTCAGGCAGGGGGCGGTAGAACCGGGAAATGTAGCGGGCAAGCGGATGCCCGCCCGAAAAAAACAGGGTTCTTTTGGAAAGGGAGGAGAGCAGCGGGGGGCTTGCGAGGTCTAGAAAAAGAAAAGCTCCTTCGGGAAGCCCGCTCATAAAATGGTAATAACTGATGTGCTGGCAGTCGATGGAAATTACCGCATCCGGTTCTATTCCCGAGGAAAGCAGGCAAGGCAGGCTAGTGTCGGTGGCAATAAGAAAAAGCTCCGTCCGTTTTTCCCGCAGTCGCTCAACCTGTGCCGAAAGCGAAGGCCCTGCGGCGCACACTGCCGCCCGGCGCACGGGCGGTAAAGCGCGTTGAAATGTTCCGGCGGGCTCAATATTTCTGATAATGTTGGAAAGCCAGCGCCCTCCAAAATGGGCCTGAACCGAGTAATCTGCGGAAACCCGGTCTATGGCTGCGCTAATGGCACTTGCCGCGTGAGCGAAAGGTTCCGGCTGAAGGCTCGTTCTGGAGCGCAGGGGAATGACCCTGATTCCGCCGTACAAAACAGGCTGGTACAGTTCCAGAATGCGCTTCTGTAAATCTTCTCCCGAAACATCCACGGCAAGGCGGAAGCGGGGGCTTTCGAAAAGGGGGGCATAATCCCGGCGGCACAGAAGCTCGGCAAGGCCGTCGATGCCATACTCGATAACCAGCACCATACCCGCCCGCTCCAAGGCGGCTTCGGCGTAGTAGCCCCCGCCGAGCCCCAGAAGAACGAGAAATCCTTCGCTCTCTATTGAATCTATAAGCCGCTTGGCCTCTTTGCGGGGATCCATTATCGAATGAAGCGGGTGGGCGGTTCCTCCGGCGGACATCCATGCGGGTATAACTTCACCTGTGCGGGATTCCATAAATTTATAGCTGTTCAATGTTGTGTGCGCTTTGGAAAGCCGTGAGCAAAGGCTCAGGTTTCTTTGCGAAAGGGCCATGAGGTTGCGATCCAAGAAGTAGCTTTTGTTCATACTGACAAAATACCCGCCATGCGGTAAAAATACAACCAATACTCCCCCCGCCGTGCGTGAGCCATGCATTTCCGCACAAAGCTCCGGCAGGGGAGGATATACGGTTTAAGAATCCCGCATGGGGAACCCGCTGCGGAGCCACGGTCTCCTTCGCGGAGAGTCCATGCAAAATGGCTTCTTAAACCGTATATCCTCCCCTGCCGGGCATTGTACCGCTGGCTCACGCGCGACGGGGGCATTGCGGGGGCCTTCCCGGCGGAGCCGGGAAGGCTGTGCGAGGCAGGGGGGATTTGTTCAGGAAATGCGTGTTGATCGCTTGACAGTATGCCGCAGTCCGTGATAGTATTCCAGTATGAGATTGAGCCAAAGAGCGTTTACCCGCTTTTTTTGCGAAAAATTCCCCGAATTAGGCAAACTTGGCACGGTTTTTGCTCTCTCTCTCTCTCTCTCTCTCTCTCTCTCTCTCTCTCTCTC
>WQUW01000144.1 GCA_009781915.1 Treponema sp.
GCAGGGGAGGATATACGGTTTAAGAAGCCATTTGCCCAGGCTCTTTAGCGTAGGAGACCGTGGCTCCGGAGCGGGTTCCCTGGGCGGCTTCTTAAACCGTATATCCTCCCCTGCCGGAGCTTTGGCGGGAATGTTGGCTCACGCGCGGCGGGGGGAGCGCTCTTTACATCTCGAAAAAACCGGGCTATCATGTAAGCAAGAAGGATTGCCAAGGGGGATTCATGAACCTTGCGAAAGTGTCCGGCGGCGGGCAGGTAACAGTTCCGGCTGAAATACGAAAAAAGCTCAATTTGAAAGACGGCGACAAAATTCTTTTCTTTGAACGCGGCGATGGCGAGGTGGTTATTAACAACGCATCAGCCACCGCCATAGCCAATGCCCAAAAAGCCTTCGAGGGGGCGCACACAGATTTTGGCGCGAGTTCCGAGTCAGATGTTCAACGGCTTGTTGACGAAGTCCGGTATGGCGGGAAAAATAGCCAATGAGGATAATGGCTGACACCAATATCCTTTTTTCTACGCTGCTGTTCCCCCAATCGCGCCCTGCGAAGGCGCTCTTTCAAATTACTGAGCGGCACAATCTTGTTTTATGCGACTACATTATTTCTGAGCTGCGGAACGTCGTGTCCCGGAAAAGGCCCGACTTGCTTGGTGACATTGACGTGTTGATGGCAAAATTGCCCTGCGAATTAATCCCGGTGTTGCAAGATCCCGGCAAGCTGATTTCAGATCCCAAAGATCATCCCATTTTGAATTCTGCAATCATCGCAGGTGTCGATATTATCATCAGCGGGGACAGGCATTTCTTGAACTTGGAGATGGATCATCCAAGAACCATGTCAGTAGCCGAGTTCCTGGACGGCTAATACCACAGGGGGGCTTGGCCCTTGGGGAGAACGCCGGGGGTAAGATGCCATGAGGTAATGCCGTGCGGTAATGCCTCTGCGGAGCCCCTCCAGTAATGCCCCGCCGCGCGTGAGCCAGCGGTACAATGCCCGGCAGGGGAGGATATACGGTTTAAGAAGCCATTTGCTCAGGCTCTTTAGCGTAGGAGACCGTGGCTCCGCAGCGGGTTCCCTGGGCGGCTTCTTAAACCGTATATCCTCCCCTGCCGGAGCTTTTGGCGGGAATGCATGGCTCACGCGCGGCGGGGGGGCTTACTGGGAAAGTCGTTGTATGGTTTCCATGTCAAGGCCGGTTATGCTGTGTACCAGCTCGGGGGCCAAACCTTGGGCAAGAGCGTTGCGGGCTGTCTCTTCGCGGCCCTCATTGCGGCCTTTCTCCATGCCTAGCCCAATACCCTTCTCCATGCCTTCCTCCCTTCCCTCATCACGGGCGTGACGGAGGGCGGCGGCCTCGTTGTGGCGGGCGTAGGAGCGCATCCGCTCCATCTCGCGGAATTCAGGGGTCGCTGTGATCTTCTGGTAGGCGTTGATCGCTTGTTCCATGACTGGTTCCTCCAATGCTTTTATCTTTTCAAGCTCCTCTTCTGTCTCGGCCTTGAACAACGCCAGCCACAACAGGAGCTTGTCGTTAGCAGTTAGCGGCTGGGGGGAATTTTCTTCAGTTCAAAAAAATGCAGGCTCATCCTGTCGGAGAGAAGCTCGTGGCGCTTTACCTCTAGGGGGCAAAACTCGGAGTGGAATTCGGGGCTGTCAAACTGGTTAAAGCTTATGATGCTGATTATGACCGTGCGGGGCAAGTCCTTGTAATCGCCGCTTTCGGGCAATGCCGTGGAATACTCCCGTGCCCAGTAGTACAGCACCCGTTCGGGGTAGTCTTTCTCGTCCCTGACCTGTATTTCAAGGTCTACGAGCTGGCCGTCAACGGTCATATTGATGTCCAGGCGGCAGAACTTGCCATCAAGGCTTTCCGGCGGCATTTCCGGGTTTTTGATCTCGAACTGCCCTATGCTCTCGAACTTGATCCGCAACAGCTCGCAGACCAGCCGTTTGAGCAAGTCCGGGTTCTGGACGAACAGCATTTTGAACAGCGTGTCGGTTTTGAATGTGTACTCAAGCTTGGTCATCGCGCCGCCCTCATGCTCTATATTAGAGCGCAGGGAAGGGGAATTTGGAAGGGCGCGCATCGCGGCGAGGGTCTTTTTGGGAAATGCCGTGCGCAGATGTTCTTCCCCCCAGAAATGCCCCGCCGTGCGTGAGCCAGCGGTACAATGCCCGGCAGGGGAGGATATACGTTTTAAGAAGCCATTTGCATGGACCCTCCGCAAAGGAGACCGTGGCTCCGGAGCGGGTTCCCCATGCGGAATTCTTAAACCGTATATCCTCCCCTGCCGGGGCTTTATGCGGGAATGTTGGCTCACGCGCGGCGGGGGCCCGAATTCGGCCCCTTCTCCAAAAATAACCTGCGCTATTCTCCCTTCACATCGGGATCGGAAATCATGATGTGCCGGATTACCTGAACAAGGTCCGCGTAGCCTGCAAGGAACGCAAGGAGGGTGCGTCTGCCTGCGCCGTAGTGTTCGAACTCTTCCGGCTTCATCCCGCGTTCGTCGTAGGCCCGGACAAAATCAGGGAACTTTTTTTCCAGTTCCGCAATAATTTTGGGATCCACCGGATCGGCGATGCGGTTTTTGACTTCCACATCCGAGGCGTTAAATTTTTTCTGCCAGTCGGCAATAATGGTCATGGATACATCGCCGCCGATGAATTCCGACCAGTGGAAGTGGTTGCGGTAGGCCGCATTAAGGATTCTTGTCCTGTACCCACGCTCTTTGTATATCTGGTAAGCTTTTTTCGCAACCGCAACTCCCGCCCATTCAAGGTATCCCGGATCGGTAACAATCCCCTTTTTCACCATCTGCACCTTAAGCCAGTCATCCAGACGGCCCACCATAACCGTGCAAACCGGACTCATCGTGGAAATGTCCTTTCCCTCTTTCTGCCGCCGCGACATCCCCCGCTCCACAGCCTCGGCTACGGCTATCGACTGGGGAACGGTAAAGGAGACTGTCGCGTTTATGCTCACCCCTTGGTAGGAAAGCTCTTCGATGGCATCCACTCCGGCCTTGGTTACCGGCAGTTTGATATTGTTGTTGGGGTAAAGGGAATCGAAGTGCATGGCCTGCTGGACAATGGCCTTTGTGTCCCGGTAATATTTGGCGTTGGTCTGTATGGAAAGCCGCCCGTTACGGCCATTGTTCTTATCGAAAATGGGTTTAAGCAGCGCGGCGGCGTTAACCGTGATTTCTTCCATGATTTTCCAAGCAATTACGTCCTCGCCGGCAGTGGGGTTTCCTTCGATCAGGGAAACGATCCGGGGCCGCCACGTGTCAAGTTCCCGTTTCAGCACTTCCCCAACAA
This sequence comes from Treponema sp., assembly GCA_009781915.1. Classification (GTDB taxonomy): domain Bacteria; phylum Spirochaetota; class Spirochaetia; order Treponematales; family Breznakiellaceae; genus WRKT01. The sequence continues at coordinate 3,323 of WQUW01000144.1, forward strand.
TGATGGGATTACTCGTCCCGCCCGTCGCGCCGTTGTCAATGGCGTATTTCAGGTCTTCGATGGCACAGGAATCGTTCCAGAACTCCGTGGGACTTGTTAACGTCATGGTGTGCAGGGGGCTTTTCCCCTTTGTTTCGCTCATGTATTCCTCCTAATAGCAGTAATTTCGACTGCCGCTTTGATACTACCATACTAGCTCTGTATGTTCCGTTTGTAAATAGCGGCGTAGCCCGCATGGGCCGTTTCCCGCCCGCTCCTAATGCTTAAAATGCCGTGTCCCCGTAAAAACCATAGCGATGCCGTGTCTGTCGCAGGCTTCTATGGAAAGCTTGTCGTTCATGGAACCGCCGGGCTGGATAATGGCCTTAATTCCAACAGCAGCAGCAGCCTCTACCACATCGTCGAAGGGAAAGAAGGCGTCCGATGCCAGAACCCGCGCGGGCCCGGTGTCCTTCCAGGGGCCGCCCTTTTCTCCAGCGGCTTGCAGCGCGGCGGCGCTCCGCTCCAGCGACTGCGCCGTGGGCCAAATGCGGTTCACCTGCCCCCCGCCAATGCCCGTTGCCGCCTGATCCTTAACAATCATGACGGCGTTTGACTTTACAAACGTTACCGCCCTTATGCCAAAAATCATGTCCCGCACGTCAGCGGCGGCGACAGCGGCTTTTGTAACAAGTTCCCATTTTTCAAGGAGCCTGCGGTCGCTGTGCTGAACCAAAAGCCCGCCATCCACAGCGATACACTCGTGCAGTTCCGCCGGACAATGGCTAAGTTTGATAATGCGAAGGTTTTTTTTCTTTTTCAGGATTTCAAGGGCTCCGTCTTCAAAGCCGGGGGCCGCCACAATCTCAAGAAAAAGCTCGCCTAGCTGCGCCGCTGTCGCCGCGTCAACGGTTGTATTGCAGGCCACAATACCGCCGAATATCGAAACCGGATCGCAGGCGAATGTTTTTTCGTAGGCTTCAAGGAGGGTGCTTCCCAAGGCAATACCGCAGGGAGTGTTGTGCTTTACCGCAACGCAACAGACGTTTTTGCCTGCCGCCGGATCACAGGCCGCCGCCGGAATTAAGCGGCGCACGTCATCTTCCCCCACAGGGCCGGCCCCGCAAGACGCAAGACCAAAGGCGCAGGCCGCTTTCCATGCCACATCCAAGTCACGGATATTGTTGTAGCCAAGCTCCTTGCCGTGAAGCTGTTCCATGCCGCCCAAAGCGCCGGGCCTGTCCGTATGAAGGTAAAGGGCCGCCGGCTGGTGTCCGTTTTCTCCGTAACGGAGGCTCTGCGCTTTTTTGAGGGAAAGGGGCCAAAAGGCAGGATAGGCGGCCTCGGGATCGTCCAGTTCCAAAAGGTAGCGGGCAATTGCGGCATCGTAGGCCGAAGTAAGGTTAAAGACCTTTCCGGCAAGGCTTTTTCTGAAGTCCACGGGAACGTCCCCCGCCCTTATGCCGTTCATAGCTTCAGTGTAATCCAGCGGATCAACAAGAACAATGACGTCCCGGTAGTTTTTTGCCGCGGAACGCAGCATTGCCGGTCCGCCAATGTCGATAAACTCGACTGTTTCTTCGAGAGAAAGCCCGGCCCGCACCTTTTCAAAAAAGGGATAGAGGTTTACGCACACCATGTCTATCGTTCCCAGCTTCAGCTCTTTGAGGGTCTGCATATGGGAAGCCTCGTCCCGGCGGGCCAGGATTCCCGCATGAACCACCGGATGCAGGGTTTTTACCCGCCCGTCAAGACATTCGGGGAAGCCCGTTACAGAAGAAACATCAGTTACGGGAATGTTGTGTTCTTGCAAATGTTTTGATGTGCCGCCGGTGGAAAGAATCTCCCAGCCCGCCGCCGCGAGAAATGACGCCAGTTCCAAAATGCCGTCTTTGTAAAATACGCTGATAAGCGCCCGTCTTTTCATGTGCTTAATTCCTCCAACATTCGTTTTACCCCCTGTACAATGGCGATGTGCTCTTCCCGGTGAACCCGCTCCGCAAGGCTCTGCGGCGTGTCCTGCGGCAGAACCGGAATTTTCCGTTGAAGCAAGATTGGGCCGGTGTCGGTTCCGGCATCTACAAGGTGAACCGTGCAGCCCGACTCGGTTTCCCCCGCGGCCAGCACCGCCCGGTGGACGTGTTCGCCGTACATCCCCTCGCCGCCAAACTTGGGCAGCAGCGCCGGGTGAAGGTTTATCATCCGCCCTGCGTATTCTTCTATGATGTCCCCCGCAAGTATCGAAAGAAAACCGGCATGGACGACAAGGCCGACGCCCTCTTTCCGGCAAAGGCGAAGGACGCGATCCGAAAGCTCCCGGCGGCGTTCCGGCTTGGCAAGGGCGGTATTGGGCTTTTCAACAAAGGCCGGGATTCCCGCCGCTCTTGCCCGCTGGAGGGCGTAGGCCCCGCTCCGGTCAGAGAGAACGGCGGCAATTCTGCCGGCGGCACTCCCGCCGCCCCCAAACGCTCCCGCCGCTTGAGCGTCGATAAGGGCTTGAAGGTTGGTTCCGCCGCCCGAAACGAGGACAAGGATATTCACGGGAGTATTGTTTTTACCACGAACCACGCAAACTGGTATACCATATCCGAGCGCCGAATGTCTACGGCCTTTCCCCCCGCCGCGCGTGAGCATTCCCGCATAAAGCCCCGGCAGGGGAGGATATACGGTTTAAGAATCCCGCCCAGGGAACACGGCTCCGGAGCCACGGTCTCCTTCGCCTAAGAGCCTGGGCAAAATGGCTTCTTAAACCGTATATCCTCCCCTGCCGGGCATTGTACCGCTGGCTCACGCGCGGCGGGGGCATTGGTGGGGGGCCTTCCCGGCTCCGCCGGGAAGGCTGTGCGAGGGTGCTGGGCGAGGTGAAAATCCGGCGCATAAAAATTTTTGAAAAAAATTCGCAAAAATGTTGACGTTTCGCCAATAGGTGGATATACTTTCTTTTGATGATGCGCGTTATAACTGACAACGCAATTTCCCCGCTCGTAAAACTACCGTCGCAGACGACAGTTGTGGGTGTCAAGTCCTAAAATAGGTTGACACATTTTATGCCGCAGTCCCATGCGTTTTTTCTGGTGTCTCATAATCAAGCGACTTATGCGGGCGGCGCGTGTTGTATAAATACACGGCCTGTTTCA
>WQUW01000145.1 GCA_009781915.1 Treponema sp.
CAGAACTCCGCATCAAGTCTTCGTTGAAGGCATCCCAAATTCTCAATCTAAGGAGGAAACGGCAGCTTAATTTTCGGGTTCATTCGGAGGCAGCTGTGAGGGAATTACTCTACTTGTACATGTAAATATACTTTTATTTTGAATATTTCATATGTATCCAATAATTTATTCCACTGCCTGGCATAAACTTTTTTGTATGTGTCTCTTTAAATCCTAATTTTTTATATAACTCAAAAGCACTTGGATTTGTATCTGCTACTTCAATCAAAAAATGTTTGTATTCTGGTAATTCAAATATATGCTTAATAAGTGATGAAGCAACGCCCTTCCCTTTATATTTTGCATCTGTTACTACATACTCAACAACCGCTGTATCATTATCCATTTTGTGTACTGGTAAATTCTTAATATATTTTTTATTAATATGATATGCCATAAGCCCCATAAATATTCCAAAATATTTTATAAATCTTTTTTTGTCAATATTCAAACAGATATTTCCTTTTCCAAGACAAGCAGTAATCCCAGCAATTTCGTTATCAATTACCGCTACAAAAAAATATTCAATAGGAAACATAGGAGCAAATGCTTCTATTAATTTAGATTTATCTTTTGAAAAATGCTTTAACCCTGCATCATAAAATCCATTAACATGTAATTCACTTATTTTATCTCTTATATTTTCACCAAATTCAATAGCCCTTTTTATTTCCATATTGTGCTCCATTTTTCAGTTTTTTCATTCTTTGTTACATTTATTGGGTTTGTGAATTCAGTTTCGTAGGCTTCAATGACCATATATTTCATTAATTTTACCTCTTTATAATACATTACATTATTTTTAATTATAATGTCAATTTATTTTATAAATATTTTCCGAATTTCTTAGGGCTGCATTTCGCTTAACGCACGATTAACGCTACATCGCCTTTCGGCGGCTTGGGGTTCCAACTGGCTAGGCCATTGCGCTACGCTTCATTCCCACGCCAGCATGGCGTTCACGTCCGGCTGGCTTGTAACAAATTTTTCACTTCAACCCCTTGACAAGTATCTACATTTTGTATATTCCATTAGAGGGAGGAGCAAAGTCTACAGGGGTTGTTCTGCTTGATCAATTGGTTACAATCGACTATAACGCCCGTCATTGGAACTATGTTGAAACGATTAGCAGTGGATTTCTGGTCAAGCTGCTAAAAACGGTTCTTGTTGTGTTCCAAAAAAACCAAGGTGCATAAAAACACTGCGGCAGATTTTTACATCGAAAGCAATATGGAGGTTTTACCGATAATAAAACGATGAGGGCGAACATAATGAACAAGTCTATTTTCTTTTTGTTGATCTTTTTTTTCTGCCTCGCTCCGGTTTCCCGTGCCCCGGCGCAGGAGACAGGCGATGACGCTGAAATGGAGGCTCTTGACGAGCCGCCCCCGCCCATGCCACGGCAGTTCCGGGAGCTTGCGCTGGGTATGTCCCTGGACGACCTTAGGGACGCGCTTGTAAGGGACGGGCTTTTCAACTTCCGGGGGGAACGGGACGTGTCCTTTCTGCCCGTGCGGCAGGAGGCTCTGGTGGAAACCACCGGAAGCTCATTTATCAGGCGGGCCCATTTTCAGCTTTTTGAAGGGGAAGTGTTTATCATGTCCTTTACGCTGGACCCCCGGCTGGTAGACCACTATTCGGTGTTTACCGCTCTGGTAAACAGGTACGGACAGCCGCTTACCCTAAACCCCACGGAGGCGGTGTGGGAAGATGATTATACCGTGGTCTCGATTGAACGTCCCCTGACCGTTAAGTACATTGACAGAGCGGTGTTTGACCGCCTAAGGGAAGAGGCGCGGACGCAGGAAGCGTGGGAAACGCTGCTTCGGGAGGAGTTCCTTGCCGAATTCTAGGGTTTTTTTCCCATGTTCCCTTGTCCTGTTTCTTGCCGTTCTTTCGTCCTGTCTTGGGGGCGAAGGTTCCGGGCTCCAGGCCTTTGAAACACAGGAAATTGCCATTGAAGGCCGGGAAGGGATTGTGCGCCTCGTTGTCGAACTTGCCCTCACGCCCGCCCAGCACCAGCAGGGACTCATGCACCGTACGGAATTGAATGACGGCGAAGGCATGCTCTTCGTGTTTGACCGGGATCAGATGCTTTCCTTCTGGATGAAGAACACCCTGATCCCGCTTTCTATCGCGTACATTGCCGCCGATGGCAGAATTGTCGAGATTTTCGACATGGAACCGGGGAACCTCAACCCGGTTCGTTCAAGCCGCTCCGTACGCTACGCTCTGGAAGTCCCCCAAAACTGGTTTAGCCGGGCGGGGCTTGGGCCGGGAGACAGGCTGGACACGGCAGGTCTGTAATTGGAACAGGCTCAAATTTTGTAAAATTTTCTGTTGACACGCGCGTCTTTCTGGTGTATGCTCTCTTATCAGTAATGAGAATTATTCTCATTAATTTATATTACAAGGAGAAATTGACTATGGCTACAGAGAACAAGTACACGTCTATCGTAAATGTGGATTTCCAGTACGCGCACAGGTTTATGAACTGGAAGAGAGAGGCAAAGCACCTGCACGGACATTCCGGCCTTTTAACATTCGAGCTGGAGGACACCGTAGACCCGGTAACCGGCTTCGCTCATTCCTGCAAGGATGGCTTAAAGAAAGCGTGGGAGGTTGTTGACCACTTCCACCACGCCTCGTTGTTTCAGGAGGGCGACCCGCTTCTTGAAGCGATTCTTGCCGTCTACAAGAAGGAAGGGATTGTTAATGATCCAGCGCACTGCGTTCCCCTGAAAAAAATTGATCACCCCCTTGCGTGGTCGTACCCGGAGTACAGAATAGTCGTTACCAAGAAGGTTTCCACCTGCGAGAACCTTTGCGAGCTTTTCTACGAGCTTCTTAAAGACAAAATGCCAATTAAAAAAATTACGATGCGCTCGTCTCTTATGAACGCCGCGACAAAGACATTTGCGTAAGTAATACGTAGCTGCTAGCGCACCGGGGCCGGGCCTTCTCCGTGGATAACGGGGCGGCCCGGCCTTTTCCAAAAAACCTTAAGTAACATTTTCCAATGCCGATAATGAAGTGGGTGTTTGTGTGCACCGTAAACTGTCCGGGGAGGGGTCGCTTTGGCCTATACAAATGCTATTTCCAGTTACCGTGAAACAAAGGTGAAAACGGCGAGTCAGGGGCAACTTATCATTATGCTCTATGAAGAAGCGGTACGGCAACTGGATCGGGCGCTGGAATTTTTGGCGTTGAATGCCGGAGAGAATAAAGACCCCTCGAACATAGAAAAAATATCCAAGTCGATCCTGAAAGTTCAGGAAATTATCACCGAGCTGAACGCCTCTTTGGACTTTGAGCAGGGGGGAGACATCGCCCAGAGCCTCTTTTCCCTGTATACGTGGTTTAACCGGGAACTTCTGGAGGCGAACATAGATCAGGATATCCGCCGGATACGGCTGGTTCGCAGTCAGATCAACGATCTTAAAAACGCATGGACGGAAGTTGTGGCAAAGACCGGCGCTGAAAGCGCGAGCAAAGCCGCATTGGGCGTCAACATAGCCGGCTAAGGAGTACTACGTATGGCAACTATTTCCCCCGGCGAACTGAAACAGCGGGTTGCGGTAATTAAACGGTTTAAGGAACTTCTAAAATCCCAGCGGGACAGGTTCAGCGCTTATCTTGACACGCTGGACAGGCAGAAAGAAGTTATAGAAACGGGAAACGCCGACGATCTTCTGCGCCATGTGGAACTTGAAGAAAAAATCGTGGCGGATATATTCTCTATCCAGAAGGTAATCGACCCGCTGGAAAAAATGTACCAGTCCGCCGCCGCGCAAGCCCCCGCGAAAGGAAAAGAGCCGGACACCTCGGACAGCGATGAAGTTTCCGGCCTAAAGCAAGCGCTGGACGGCCTTAAAGCCGAGGCCATAGTCCGCTCGGAGCGGAACAGGGAGCTTCTGACCAAGCGCATGACCGAACTGCGATCCGAAATAAAGGGGCTAAAGGGCAACCCCTACACAAAACGCCTGAACGGAACTGCCGCCATTTCTACCCATGTAGACATACGGGGCTAGCGCCCTAGCTCTGCTTCGCCGCCTTTTCAGCGCCCATTTCCCTAAGGCGGTACTTCTGGATTTTTCCGCTGGCGGTCAGGGGGTATGCGTCCACAAAGAACACGTACTTGGGTATTTTGAAACGGCTAATCTTCCCCCGGCAGAAATCCCGCACGTCCTCCTCTGTTACGGCAGCGTCCTTTTGCAGAACGATAAAGGCCCCCACTTCCTCGCCGTATTTTTCGCTGGCAATGCCCGCCACCTGCACATCTTTGATCCCCGGCATGGTGTAAAGGAAGTCCTCGATTTCCTTGGGGTAGATGTTTTCGCCGCCCCGGATTATCACGTCCTTGATGCGGCCTGTAATACGGAAGTTCCCGTCAGCGTCTTTGACCCCCAAATCGCCCGAATGGAGCCAGCCTTCCCCGTCGATGCACTGGGCGGTGGCTTCGGGCATTTTGTAATAGCCCTTCATGCTGTTGTACCCCCGGCAGCAAAATTCGCCGGAAACCCCGCTAGGACATTCTTCGCCGGTTTCGGGATTGCGGATGGTAACTTCGACACCGGGCATGGCTCGGCCCACGGTTTCTACCTTGACCCTGATGTCATCGTCAAAGCGGGTCTGGGTCATAACTGGGGAAGCCTCGGTAAGCCCGTAACAGATGGTTACCTCTGTCATGTGCATCCGCTCAATAACTTGGCGCATGGTCTCTATGGGACAGGGCGAACCGGCCATAATCCCGGTGCGCAGGCTCCGCAGGTCGAACAGCCTGAACATGGGATGGTTGAGTTCGGCAATGAACATGGTCGGCACGCCGTACAGGGCCGTGCATTTTTCTTTTTGAACGGTCGCCAGCACAAGCAGGGGGTCAAACGATTCGATTATGGCGACGCTTGTTCCGTGGGTAAGGGCTGCCATCATCCCCAGCACAAGGCCAAAGCAGTGGAACAGCGGAACCGGAAGGCAGAGAATGTCATTTTCGGTAAAGCGCTGGTTAAGGCCCACGCCAAAGCCGTTGTTAAGGATGTTCCGGTGGGTAAGCATGACGCCCTTGGGGAATCCGGTGGTTCCGCTGGTGTACTGCATATTCACTATGCCGCCGCTGTCAAGGGAAGCTTCTATTTGTCTGAGCGCTGTGGGATCGCCCTGCTGCTGGCCCAACTGCAAAAGCTCGCCAATGGAGTACATTCCCCGCTGCTTCTTCTGGCCCATGTAGACGATATATTTGAGAAAGGGGAAATTCGTGCTGGTAAGGCTCCCCTTGGGAGACGTTTTAAGTTCCGGCACAAGGGTATTGATCATTGCCACATAGTCGGAATCCCGAAAGCCGTCGATAATGCAGAGGCAGGCAAGGTCGGCCTGCTTTATAAGGTATTCTAGCTCGTGGAGCTTGTAGCCGGTGTTGACGGTAACAAGAACCATCCCCAGCCGGGCACAGGCAAACAGCGCGGTGTTCCAGTCCGGCACGTTGGTGGCCAGTATCCCCACGTGGTCGCCTTTTTTAAGGCCCATCGCCAGAAAGCCCTTGGCCAAGTCGTCCACCCTTGTGTCGAATTCGGCGTAGGTAAAGCGCAAGTCCCGGTCCGCGTAAATGATAAAATCACGCTCCGGGCGGGCCTGAGCCTGTTCCCGAAGTGTCTGCCCAAGAGTTTTTTCCAAATATTCCATACCGCTGTTCCTTGTTCGTTAAAACTGATGTCTAGCGGACATGGATGCCGCCAGCCCTGTACAGTGTACACTTTTGGTAGACAAAATGCAAGAATTTGTCAGGATTGGGCCCCCGCCGCGCATGAGCGTGAGCATTCCCGCATAAAGCTCCGGCAGGGGAGGATATACCGTTTAAGAATCCCACATGGGGAACCCGCTACGGAGCCTCGGTCTCCTACGCGGAGAGTCCATGCAAAATGGCTTCTTAAACCGTATATCCTCCCCTGCCGGGCATTGTACTGGAGGCTCACGCGTGGCGGGGGGCATTACTGGGGGAAGACGCATTTTTGAAAAAGGCTTGACACAACCTGCATTACCGTGCTAGCATCGCCCCATGATGCGTGGTGTAACTGCCAACAGCCAAGGCTATTTCTCGAATGTGGGAGGCTTTTGCCCGAATTCGTCTAAATTGGCACGTTTTCTTCCATTAACACACACACACACACACACACACACACACACACACACACACACACACACATAAGACTCACTCGATCCTTTCCTTAAAAAAATTTGCC
>WQUW01000146.1 GCA_009781915.1 Treponema sp.
ATGCCCGGCAGGGGAGGATATACGGTTTAAGAAGCCATTTGCATGGACTCTCCGCGTAGGAGACCGTGGCTCCGGAGCGGGTTCCCCATGCGGGATTCTTAAACCGTATATCCTCCCCTGCCGGGGCTTTTGGCGGGAATGTTCATCTCACGCGCGGCGGGGTGCGGCTTGCTTGACGAAAAAGCCTTAAACACCCTACACTGACCGCCATGGAGGAAAAGGTATATGAAAAGCGACGCCATAAAAATCGGGGTTGAAAAAGCCCCTCATCGTTCACTCCTGAAAGCTATGGGCTACACCGACGGGCAGATAGCCAAACCGATTATCGGCATCGTTAATTCCTTTAACGAAATTGCCCCCGGGCATATTCACCTTCAGACAATAGCCCGCGCCGCCAAAGACGGCGTTCTGCAAAGCGGCGGTACGCCCGTGGAATTCAACGTAATCGGCGTGTGCGACGGCCTTTCCATGGGCCACATTGGCATGAGGTACTCGCTGCCCTCGCGCGAAAATATCGCCGACAGCGTGGAGTGCATGGTGCGGGCGCACGCTTTTGACGCGCTGGTGTTCATCCCAAGCTGCGATAAGATTGTGCCGGGAATGCTGATGGCGGCGGCACGGCTGGATTTGCCGTCGGTGTTCATTTCCGGCGGCCCCATGCTGTCTCTGGACGGCCTTGACCTAAGCAGCGTGTTTGAGGCTGTCGGCGCGCACAAGGCCGGAAAAATCGACGATGCCGAGCTTCTGCGGATCGAGGACAACGCCTGTCCCGGCTGCGGTTCCTGCTCCGGTATGTTTACCGCCAATTCCATGAACTGTCTGTGCGAGGCTCTGGGCATGGCGCTGCCCGGAAACGGCTCCATGCCGGCGGTGTATGCCGGACGGTTGCGGCTTGCCAAGGCTGCGGGCGAGGCTGTCATGCGCCTTTTTGAAAAAGACATAAAGCCCTCGGATATAATGACCCACGCCGCCTTCCGCAACGCCCTGACCGTGGACGTGGCGCTTGGCTGTTCGACCAATTCCGTTCTGCACCTTATCGCAATCGCCTACGAGCGGGGCATACGCGTTGACCTTGCCATGATAAACGAAATCAGCGCGAAAACACCGACCCTTTGTAAGCTCGCCCCTGCCGGCCCCTACCATGCGGAAGACCTTTTTCATGCCGGCGGCGTGTACGCTGTTGTGCGGGAACTATTGAACGCAGGGCTGTTGGACGGCGGCGCTATGACGGCGCTGGGAGTGCCGCTCGCTAGTGCGGCGGAGAGTTTCGCTATTAAAAACACTGACGTTATAAAAACCTTCGCCGACCCGTATTCCCGCACCGGCGGCCTTGCCGTGCTGTTCGGAAACATTGCCGAAAACGGCGCTGTAGTCAAACGCAGTGCCGTGCGGCAGGAAATGCTGTCCTTTTCCGGAAAAGCGCGTGTGTTTGACTCGGAGGGCGAAGCCATTTCCGCAATATACGGCGGTGCGATAGCCAAGGGCGATGTTGTGGTCATACGCTACGAGGGCCCCGCCGGCGGCCCGGGGATGCCGGAAATGCTGGGCCCCACCTCAGCCATTGCCGGAATGGGCCTTGACGGCGATGTCGCCCTTGTTACTGACGGGCGCTTTTCCGGCGCGACCCGTGGCGCGGCGATAGGGCACGTTTCGCCGGAAGCGGCGGCCGGCGGCACAATTGCCTACGTTCATGACGGCGACACGATCAAAATCGACATTGAAGGCAATACCATCGAACTGCTTGTGGACAGCGCAGAGCTGGAAAGGCGGCGGCAAACGACAGAAATCAAGAAGAAAAATCCCCCGGCAGGCTACCTGCGCCGCTACGCCCGAAACGTGTTGTCTGCGGACAAGGGCGCGGTAATTCCGTAGCCCCTACGCCCCCCGAAGAAGTTCCCTGGGCCTTGAACCCTGAGCCGGCCCTACAACGCCGTTATGTTCCATAATCTCGACAAGGCGGGCCGCGCGGTTGTAGCCGATTTTAAGCCGGCGCTGTATGTAGCTGGCGCTGGCCTTGCCTTGCTGCATGACAACTTCCAGAGCCTTCTCGTAAAGGGGATCGTCCCCGTCGGAGAAAAGGGACTGGTCAGCGCCGTCATCATCATCATCGAAAAAGATTTCGTCATCAATATAGTCCGGCTCGCCCAGGCTTTTTACGTAGTCAACCACCCGCTCAACTTCTTCCTCGGACACAAAAGCGCCCTGCATACGGATGGGGAAGGGGTCTACCGCCCCGGCGTAAAGCATGTCGCCTTTGCCCAAAAGCTTTTCCGCCCCCACCATGTCAATAATTATGCGGCTGTCCATTTTGCTGGCTACCATAAAGGCGATGCGGCTGGGAATATTCGCCTTAATAAGCCCCGTGATAACATCAATCGAGGGCCGCTGAGTGGCAAGCACCAGATGTATGCCAACCGCCCGGCTCATGGCGGCAAGGCGGGCCACGGTGCTTTCCAGTTCCTTGCCGGTGGTAGCCATAAGGTCGGCAAACTCGTCAATAACCACAACGATATAGGGCATATGCTCGGTGGCGATATTCCGTTCCTTTATGCGCTTGTTGTAACTTCTAATATCCCTGACCCCCATGCTGTCAAGGCAGGCGTAACGCCGCTCCATCTCGCAGATGCAGTATTGCAGCGCCTGAAACGCCTTTTTCGGCTCGGTGATTACCGGGGTCAAAAGATGGGGAATGTCGTTGTAGAGTTTTAGTTCCACGATTTTCGGATCAATCAGGATAAGGCGGCACTCCGCCGGGGGTTTTTGGTACAAGAGCGTGAGGATCATGGAATTGACGCACACGGACTTTCCCGAACCCGTGGAGCCGGCGATAAGGAGATGGGGCATCTGTATCAGGTCAACGGTAACCGCCTCTCCGGTAATGTCCTTCCCCAGCACCACGGGGATTTCGGCCTTTTTCCCGTCCCGGCTCAGTTCGCCCTCGATTATTTCCCGAAACGACACAATGCTCCGCCTTACATTGGGAACCTCGATGCCCACGGCGTGCTTTCCCGGAATGGGGGCGACTATACGCACGGACTGGGCCGCCAGACGCAGGGCGATGTTGTCCGCAAGGCCCTCTATCTTCGCAAGCCGTATGCCCGGCGCGGGGAGAATTTCAAACATGGTAATGACAGGCCCTTTTCGTATGCCCGTAACTTCCACCTGAATATTGAATTCCTTGAATGTCTCTTTAAGGATGATTGCCGCATTCCTTGTGTCCTCGTCAACGATCCAGTATTCCCCGTCCGGGTACTGTTTAAGTATTCCTTCTACCGGGACAATGTAGGGCTGGCGGCGCTTTCTTTCGCGCAGCGCCCTGTCTTGGGCGGAATCGGCGGCGCTTTTTCTGCTTTCGTGCCGTACTGTTCCTTCTTCCGCTATTGCCGCGGCAAACGCTGACGCTTCGGCAAGGGCCTTTTCTACGTCCGAATCATCATTCTCGTCTTCGTCCTCAGCTTCGCTGGCTTGATCGGCCTCATCGGTTTCATCAATTTCATCGGGAAGGTAATCGTCCTCGAATTCCTCGTATTCTGCGGGGACGGGGCTTTGTTGAACAAGGGGCTGGACAGCGCCAAGCCGTGCCGCGGGCATCTGTGCCACGGGCATACCGGCCTGAGCGGTATCGTCTGCGGACATTGCCGCGGCGGCTTCGGCGTATATCTGGTTAAGGCTTTGCGGCTTGGCCTTCGCGTCCTGAGTATGTTCCTGCGGCTCAGGGCTGTCCGGCGTTCCGGCAGGCGCGGGCGGGCTGGCGGGATTTTCCACGGCGGCGCTGGCTGGCGCTTGCCCGGCGGGGCTTCCCCCCCGAAACAGCAAATGGCGGAGAAGGCCGATAATGAGGATTTCAAAACTGACAAGGAAGAAGGCGAAAAAGCCTATCCCCACTCTGCCGGCTCTGGCGATGAAGGGGGATACGTGTCTAAGGGTTTCGAATTCACGCAGCCAGAAAAAGCCCAAGGCCAAGGTAAAGAACGGGAACACAACGCTGCCAAGGACAAAAATGCGCTCCGGCTGATACCGGGGGTCGGCAAGGATAAAGGCGGCGTACAAAAAATAAGCGGGAATGACAAGGGCCAAGACCCCAAAGGAGCGCCCAAAGAAATTTCCGGGTGCGGAAAGAAATGTTCCGGCCCCAAAAAAAGCCGCTATCATGGAAATGCCCAGAAACACCCCGGCAAGCCCGAATCCAAGGGAAGCTATAGCTGTCCAAAGATGGTATTTGGAGGACGGAAGGCGAAAAAACTCTTTTGGCAGCGTCAATAACATTATAAAACCCCTGCTAATTATCGGCAAAAAAATATGAATGTTTTACCTTCAAAAAAAAAGCGGGATGAACTATACTTAGCATATGGCGAATTTTTATGCTTCAAAACAATGGGTTATTCTCTTACCGCCTGATATACCAGAAATAAAGAGGGCCGCGGAGGATTTATCCCGGTATATTGGTCTCTTGGCCGGGTTTGCCGAGGGTCTTGTCCAAAAACCCCCGGCGCTATTGGACGCTCACGCTCCAATACCTTCCAACTCAGCCCCCCCTCTTATTGTCCTGAGCGTTGAAGGCTCAGGGCCGGAGCGAAACGGTTTTAGCTGGAAGGCGGGGCCTGAACGGATAGAAATCCGGGGCGAGTCCAGCCGGGGGCTTTGCAACGGTATCTACAGTTTCCTGTCCGCTCTGGGCATAAGCTGGCCCGGCCCCGGAGAGGAGGTTCTTCCTTCTTCTCAGGTGTCTAATCTTAGGGTTTTTTCCCTTTCGAGCGGTATTGGCATCGACAATGACGGCTGTACTTCCGAGCCCTCCAAGTATGACGGGGGCGGCCCGGTCGCTGCCCCTTGGCGGCGCTTTGTTCCGGCGGGGGAGAAAGAGGTAAGCGCTATACTTAAAAAGGGCGAGACGTTTGTCGCGTGGGCGGCCCGGCGGCGCTACGATGTCTTGGTTCTTCCCCTGCGGGTTTTTGCTTGCAAGCGCACGGGGCGAAAGCTGAACGAACTAAAGAAAGCCGCAAGCGAATACGACATTGCCCTTGAAGCCGGCGGGCGGGATATTTCTTCGCTTGTGCCGCGCAGGTCTTTCTTGTTTCACCGGGATTTTTTCCGCATGGAAGGGGGCCACCGGAAAAAGGATCACCACTTTTGCCCAACTAATCCCGGCACTACCCGGCTTATCGGCAAGGAAGGGGAGCGGCTGTTTCGCGCGGCAGGCGAGGTAAGGGTTTTTCACCTTTGGCCCGACAAGGGGGCGGACGCGGCGTGGTGCTCTTGTTCCACTTGCCGGGCGTTTACCCCGGCGGAGCAGAACCGCATTGGCGTTAATATTGCGGCGGATGTTCTTGCGGCTATGGGCACGGGGGCTTTTATCACGTTCTTTGAAAAACCGGGCGAGGGGGGGAATCTTCCCCTAAGGCAAAACCTTTCCAAGCTGGAAAAGCTTCCGGATGAAAAGGAATTCCGCTAACGGCTGAACAGGCCGGCAAGGGGCACGAAATTCTATCCGTGCCCTTTGCTGTCTGCGGCCTGTCCTGAGCCTTGGAACAGGCTCACTACCCTTGAGTACCCGGCTTTTTCTTTTTTTCTTTCTTTTCCGCTCTTTTTTCCTTTAAGGTCTTTTGCGGAGCCTTTCTCGACTCTTTCTTTTGTATTACACGTTCACCCATATTATCCTCCCGGTACAGAAATCATACGACAGTGAGGCGTAAAAATCAACCTCTCCCCCCCCGCCGCGCGTGATGTGAGCATTTCCGCCAAAAGCTCCGGCAGGGGAGGATATACGGTTTAAGAATCCCGCATGGGGAACCCGCTGCGGAGCCACGGTCTCCTTCGCGGAGATACCATGCAAATGGCTTCTTAAACCGTATATCCTCCCCTGCCGGGCATTGTACTGGTGGCTCACGCGCGGCGGGGGCATTGCTGGGGGGAAGAACATTTCTGCAAACGGACAACCCCGGCGTTACCGGTACGCCTCCGCCCAGGCTTCTATGGCAATTCCGGTTGCGATATACCTGCGTGTGCTGTAGAGAAACAGAATGCTGAAGTCGATGCGGTCAATTTGCACGCTGGTAACGGCGTTGGCGTTTGGGAACTGACGTTGCGCTTCGGCAAGCAAATTGGCGTAGGTTACCTGCATGTCAGAAAAACTGAAAAGGGCTAGTTCAATTCCGGTAAAGGGAATACCAAGGCGGATAATGCGTGTTGTTGTTCCTTCTATCTGCACTGTGCCAAGGATGCTGTGGTCACGAATGTATATATATTCGCCTATGGCAAAGAGCGGC
>WQUW01000147.1 GCA_009781915.1 Treponema sp.
GGATATACGGTTTAAGAATCCATTTGCCCAAATTCTTAGGCGAAGGAGACCGAGGCTCCGTAGCCGTGTTCCTTGGGCGGGATTCTTAAACCGTATATCCTCCCCTGCCGGGGCTTTTGGCGGAAATGCTCACCTCACGCGCGGCGGGGGGCCGCAAAGGCATTGACTTCTATCGAAGGGAGCCATACACTATACATACCTTGGAGTATGTTTGGAAGACAGTATAACCATTGTGCTGGATAACCGGGACATTCTTTCCGGTGTCTGCGGGGCGAATGACGGCAACCTCAAAGTCATAGAAGGCTCCCTTGGGGGCCGTATCGCCGCGAGGGGCAACGAAATCCGGCTAGAAGGCACGGACGATAACGGTGTCAGGCGTTTCAAGACCCTCATGGATAACCTTATCGCCCTTGTCAAAGAGGGGGAAACCCCTTCCCCCGAACACGTGCGCTCGCTTGCCGGTTCGGGCATCCCCGCCGAGGAAGAGGTGTTCATCCATATTCCTCAGGGGTTTCGCCGGGTGTATCCCCGATCCAGAAATCAGGCCGCGTATATCCGGGGTATGATGGACTGCGACATCAGTTTCGGCATAGGCCCGGCGGGGACAGGCAAGACATACCTCGCCATCGCCCACGCCCTAAACCTTGTAATGTCCAAAAAAATACGGAAGCTGGTGCTTACCCGCCCGGTTGTGGAGGCCGGGGAAAGTCTGGGCTTCCTTCCCGGCGACCTTGCCCAGAAAATAAGCCCGTACCTGCGGCCCCTGTATGACGCTATGGAAGCCCTCGTTCCCTACGATATACTTCACCGCATGGAAGAAACCCGTGCCATAGAAATCGCTCCCCTGGCGTATATGCGGGGGCGCAGCCTTAACGACTGCGTGGTCATTCTTGACGAAGCCCAGAATACCACAAGGGAGCAGATGAAGATGTTCCTTACCCGCATCGGCGAGGGGGGAAGGGCCGTGATTACCGGGGACGTTACCCAGATAGACCTGCCCCGGCGCGGCGAATCGGGCCTTTTGGACGCCGTTTCCCTGCTTTCCGGGATACAGGGGCTTTGCTTTTCCTACCTGCACACCGTAGACGTGGTTCGAAACCCTCTGGTACGAAAGATTATTCAGGCATACGAGGGCAAGGACAGGACAGGCCCACGGCCCCTGCCGCAAGGGGGCGGTACAACCAATGAAGAACAATCCTGACGGGCAAAACGCTTCCGCCTTTATCCGTAAGCTGCTTCCCTCCGGCATACGAAAAGGCCCGGCGCTGGCGTGGACGGGGGCGTTTCTGCTCTGCCTTGCCGTAATTCTTTTAAGTCAGGCTTCCGGCGGGAACGCCGGCGGCATCGCCTACGACCTGCGGGCTGTCTTGGCTGATACGCTGTTCCTTCTGCTGCTTTTTAGCCTGCTCTGGTATTTTTGCGGAAGCCGGACAGTCGGGCGCAGCCTTAGAAACAGCGAAGTGTACCTTGTGTCCGGCCTTTCGGCCTTGTATATCGCCGGTTCCGTCCTGATTAAGAATATCCCCCTCGATTCGTTCCCGCTGGCCGTTGTCGTTCCCACCGCCTTGGTAATGATGCTCCCTTCCATCCTCATTCACGCCCGGCTGGCCCTAGTGCTGGCTATGGCCCTTCCGCTGGGAGCCTTCCTTACCGGCTCTTTCGACACGGCCTCTTACGTGTTCGCCTTGGTTTCCGGCGTGGTGGCGGCCTATTCCCTTCAGGGGGCGGAAAAAAGAATGGATTTGGTCAAAGCGGGACTTGTTATCGCCGCCGCCAACCTTCTTGCCATGACAGCCGTGCTTCTTTGGCAGCGCTTTCCCGCCGGAGCCTACCCCTACGCCCTTTTCTGGGCCGGCTTTAACGGCATCGCTTCCGGTATGCTGGTGCTGGGCGTCCTTCCGCCCTTGGAAAACGCCCTGAACGCCTCTACTTCGTTCAGGCTTATCGAGCTTTCCGATCTTAACGCCCCCATATTGCGGCGGCTTTTTACCACCGCCCCCGGCACGTACAGCCATTCCATACTGGTCGCCAACCTTGCCGAAGCCGCCTGCCTTGACATAGGGGCAAACCCCCTTCTAACCAGAGTTGGGGCGTACTACCACGACTTGGGAAAGATGGAAAACCCCGATTACTTTGTGGAGAACCAGACCGATTACAACCGCCATGACGACATGGCCCCCCGGCTTTCCGCCACGGTAATACGCAGCCACGTAAAACTCGGCGTGGAAAAGGCCCGCCAGCTCAGACTTCCCGGCGAAGTGCTGAATATCATCAACGAACACCACGGCAATTCCGTGATAAGCTGGTTTTACGACAAGGCCATCAAGCAGGAAGGCAAAAACCCCAAAAAAGCCCCGGTAAACACCGAGGATTTCTGCTATCCGGGAATCCCGCCCCGCTCGCGGGAAAGCGCCGTGGTGATGCTGGCGGACGTAACCGAAGCCGCCGTGCGGACGCTGGAAAAACCCACGGCGGTTAAAATAGAAAAGTTTATTCAGGAACTTACCGCCAAGAAAGTGGAGCAGGGCCAGCTTGCCCAGTGCGAACTGACCTTCCGCGACCTTGAAAAAATCAAAAACGCCTTTGTCCGGGTGCTTGTGGCTTACTACCATTCCCGCATCGAATACCCCAAGCCGGAACAAGCTGACGAGGCGGCAAAGCAATGAACACCGTTTTTTTTCACGCCCAGGATGTTCCCCTGCCGTTGTGGACAAAGACGGCGGAAAATTTTATCAAGAAGGTTCTGAAAACCCTGGGCCGCGCGAACTGGGAAGTCTCGGTGCTGTTCTGCGGCAACAAGTATATAAAATCCCTTAACCGCCAGTACCGGAACAAGGACGAAGCCACGGATGTACTGTCCTTTCCGCAGGGAGAAACCGCCGCCAGAACCGGGCGTTACCTTGCCGGCGACATTGTTGTTTCTCTTAATGCGCTGGAAGAAAATGTCCGTTTTTTCAACGTTTCCGCCGATGAAGAGCTGCGCCGGCTTCTGGTTCATGGTATACTCCACCTGTGTGGGGAGGATCATGCCACAAACAAGCCGGAAGAACCCATGCTTAAACGGCAGGAAGAGATTCTCGCCCGCCTCGCGGGAGAGCAGTGCACAGGAGAATGACCGGTGAGTGTCAGCGCCTTTTTCAAATCGCTTTTCAAGAAGAACGAAGGAATTAACAGGAAAACCATCAACTCGCTGGAAACGGATCAGCGGGGAATAATTCAAAGGGTCGTGGAGCTTCCGCACACCATCGTGCGGGAAGTGATGGTTCCCCGCATTGATACTGTCTTTGTTTCCGCCACAGCCAGCCGGGAGGAAATTTTTTCTATCATTATTGAAAGCGAATATTCCCGGTTTCCGGTGTACGAAGAGACGATTGACAATGTTATCGGCATACTGCACATCAAAGACGTGCTTACAAGCCTTATCACCGGCAACGAGATTGATGTGCGAAAGCTCTCCCGCAAGCCCTTCTTCGTTCCCGAAACAAAGCGCATCGATGACCTTTTAAAAGAGTTTCGCCGGCGCAAGGTGCATATCGCGGTGCTGGTGGACGAGTATGGCGGGGTTTCGGGCATAGTTTCTATGGAAAATATTTTGGAAGAATTCATTGGGGATATTCAGGATGAGTTCGATAATGAAAAGGAAGACATAGTGGAACTTGGCGGCGGTGTCTGGGTGTGCGAGACGAGGGTAAACCTTGAGGACCTTCACGAGCGCATCGGGCTGCGGTTGCCGGTAGAGGATTTTGATACTCTTGGGGGCTTTGTCTTTGACCTTTTTGGGAAGATTCCGGAGAGGTACGAAAAAGCCGGGTGGAACGGGCATGAGTTTATTATTCAGGAAGTGGAAGGCCACAAAATAAACTCGGTCAAGATTGTTCTTGCCAGAAAAGAGGAGTGAAAGGGCTGTCCGGACGGGAAACGCCGGGCATCCAGATGCAGGGGAGGGGGGATATGAGAATTACGGTAGCGCTATTGGGCGTTCTGCTTTTTGTAACGCCGGACGGGGCGCTTTTTGCCCAAGCAGGCGTGGGGGCCAACGCCCATTATCAGGCGGGAAGGTCTTTTATGATGGCGGAAAACTGGTATTCCGCCGTAGAGTCCTTTCTGGAGGCTCTGCGCCTTAACCAGTCCCATGCTGGAGCCGCCGCGGCCCTGGCGGAATGTTACTACGAGCTGGGGGAGTTCGATCAGGCGTTGATCTGGGTTAGAAGGGCCAGGGTGCTGTCCAGAGCCAACCTTTCCCTCGCCAACCTTGAAGCCTCTACGCTGATTGCCCTGGGCCGGCTTAACGAGGCGCAAAGCATCATTTCCGATATACTCAGGGTCGAGCCGCATAACCGGGAAGCCGTGTTTGTGGCGGCGGAGCTGGACATTGCCCGCGGCAGGGCAGGGGATGCCGTAAGCCGCTACCGGGAGGCGGCCCGCCGTTTTCCGGACGACCGGCGGGTGCTTGTTTCCTTGGCTCTGGTTTTGGGCTCTTTGGGCGACACGGATAACGCCCGCGCCTATATCGACCGGGCGCTAGAACGGCATCCGGGGGACTTCCGGGTGTACTACTACGCCGCGTATTTGGCTTCCAGAGCCGGGCGCATTCCGGCGGGCATTGTCTATGCCGAAAACGCCCTGCATTTCCGCCCCGGCTTTAACCCGGCGCGCTCGCTTTTGGCGTCCCTCCGTTTCCGGGCAGGCCAGTACGAAGAAGCCGCCCGGCTCGCCGATGAGCTTATCGCCGCCCGGCGCACGGATTCCCTTGCGTGGTATCTGAAAGGGATGGCCTACATCAGAATGGAACGCTTTGCCGAGGCTCAAATCCTGCTTTCCACCGCCGCCGATATTGATCCCGACAACGAATTTATCAGGGCGGCGCTGGAAGAGCTTTTAATAACCAGAACACGACTGGAAGACCCTGTCCGCGCGCGCTGGGCGGCGTGGCACTTTAACCGCGCTAGAGAGTTCCGCTCCCGCCACCTTATTGATCAGGCGCTTTTTCAGTTCCGCAGGGGGCTTAGGCTTAACCCCTACGCCCCGGAGCGCCGGGAATACGCCGACTTGCTACGGCTTCAGGGTTTTCCCGCCCGCCACCTTGAGGAACTGCGCTTTATGCAGGACTTGGGGATGGGGGACACCGCCCTGAATGACGCTGTAGAGGCGTTTAACGCCCTTCTCGTGTCGGCCCTGTTCCGGCGATGGGGGGTAGACCCGATCATGGTTTCCCAGCCGCTGTGGAACGTGGCGGTGTTTTCCCTCGCCTCGCAGTCGACGTTCTACCATGTTGACGCCGGGGCCGGGGCCGCTTCTTTTGTGCAGGACATCCTTGTGCACGAGCGCAACATACGCCCCATGAGTCTGGAACTCAGGCAGCCTTCTTTCGCCTCGGCCTTTGCCGCCGCGAGGGCGGTGGGGGCCGATTATTTCCTTGTGGTGTCCGTGTCGGAGAACGAGCGGGACATTTCCTTAACGGGGGAGCTTTTTGTAACCCGCACCGGCGCGAGGGCCGCCGCCTTTAACACATTCCGCACCGGCCCCGACCGCCTGCGGGATGCCAGCCGGGGCATAGCGAACCAGCTTTCCGCCGCCCTGCCGTTCCGCGCCGAGCTTATAGGCCGCCAGCACAACCAAGGCCTTATTAACAAGGGCCGGGCCGATGGGGTACGGGTTGGCGACGAGTTCGACATAGTCCAGCGGGGAAGGGCCGAGCTTTTGAACGAGGGCATAGGGCTTGTGTACAGCCCCCAAGACGTGGTGGGCCGCCTTATCATCGAAACAGCCGACGAGGAAGTGGCTTCCGGCAGGCTAGTCCGCAATGGCTTCTTTGACCGCATTACCACGGGCGATGAAGTGTTCCTGTCGCCGGTAAACGCTGCCGCTGGCACGGGCGCGGGGACAGCCGCCCCAGCCGTGGACCCGGAACTGCGCGCGCTGCTTAGGACGCTCAGGTAGAAGGCTGGGGGGCTCCGCAGAACACCAGCCCCACTCGTGGTTTACTGCCGACACTTTGGCCCTAAATACATTACGGGCTAAAACTCCACACATTACCGTCAAAACTATAAACACCCGTACGCCTGTCGTTATTGTTGTAGAAAATGCGGAAAGCTGCCTCTCGTTCTGCCGGCTCTATAGGAGAATCCACGATGTCCACATTGGCTGGCATGGTTATGTTGATAGGCAGCGTGCCTACAAACGAGCGAACC
>WQUW01000148.1 GCA_009781915.1 Treponema sp.
CGCCAAAACGTAGTTTACAAACTCGTTATAGTCGTACATATTGCCCAATTGCTCACGGGCGACTCCTTCCAGAGTTACGCGGATTTGAGCCAAAACATCTTCGGAAAGCGTTACAATCCGCACACCCAGCGATTCCAGCTCGTCGTACAATGACTGCTCATATACCTCAAACCGCACGGCCCCCCGTCTTGTAGCTTCCGCCGCGGCATTGGTTACAATTTCCCGCTGTTCCGGCGTAAGGGACGTAAACACCCTTTCGGAGATAAGCAGACTGGCAATGTTATACGTGTGGTTGGTAATATTGGCGACATTCAGAACTTCAAACATTCTTAACGAGTTAAAATTAACAATTTCCATTTCAAAGGAGTTGATAACGCCGGTTTGCACCCCGGTATACACATCTCCCAGCGGCATGGGAGTGGGGTTCGCGTTTAGGGCGGCGAACATATTTATGTAAATTGGAACCGCGGGAACCCGTATGGTGAGCCGCTGAAAGTCAGCCAATGTGCTGATTTCTATATTGTCTGTCCACACTTGCCTGCGCCCTGAATCGACCATTCCAAGATGCCGTATCCCTTCCGCCTGCCTAAACTCATCAAGCAACTGCTGGCTCATGTCGCTGTTGAAAAACCGGTGCATATGGGCCGAAGTCTCGAAAAGAAACGGCATTGAATAAATAATGAACCGGGGGTCAAACCCTTCCATAGCCGCGGTCGCGATTAGGCTCATTTCAAGGCTTCCCATTCTTAGGCCTTCAACGTTGTCCCGCTGATCCCCGAGCTGGCTTGCCGGGAACACCTGAACTTCCAGCCCGCTGTCGGGAATGCTGTTTACAATCGCGGCAAAATCATCCGCGACACTGGTGATAAAACTGTCCGGCGCGTTTGTCAAAGCCAAACGAAGGATCGTCCTGTCGCTTCCCTGACAGCCTGAGAAAAAAGAAAGACCGAAAAAAGTTACCAATAAAACCGTCAAAAACCTTTTCATCAATTCACTCCTTGATTTGGGTTGCCGTTATCCGGGGCTATACCTCACAAATTGACACATCTTCAGGCTGGCAACGCAAAAATACTTTTGATAGGTTATTGTACGCAAACAACAGCGGATCGGCAAATGTTCACGGAAACAAATTTTTTCGATTTTTTTTGGTACGGATACCAAAAACTGGCAAGCCTCCGGCTCAACCTAATGCCAGAACGGGCTTGGGGACAAGCGCCTGTAAACCGCTTTTCCCGTGAAGCACACGTTATGCGATATGGGAATAGGTGTATGAAAAAAGATACGCTTAATACGTGTTTATATGAATTGATTAATAGGTAATTATGTATTACAATGTAAATATGAGGATATATTTAGATCATTGTGCTTTTAATAGACCATTTGATGAACAAAAAAGCATAAATATTCAATTAGAAACATCTGCAAAATTGTATATTCAAAATCAAATAAAACTTGGTAAATTTGACTTGGTTTGGTCTTATATGTCAGATTTAGAAAATTATAATAATCCAAATATTGAAAGTAAAAAATCTATACAATTATGGGAATTCATTGCAAAATATAAATGTAAATCATCAGATAATGTTTTAGTATTAGGTAGTAAATTAAAACAGAAAGGAATTCGTACTAAAGATTCATTGCATGTTGCCTGTGCCGTAGAAAGTAAATGTGATTATTTTATAACCACTGATAAGGGTTTATTAAATAAAGATGTTGAATTGATAAAAATATTAAATCCTATTGATTTTATACGAGAAATGGAGGAAAGTAATGAGGACTGATACTGTATTAAAAGTAGAAGCAATAGATCTATTATTAAAAACATTTGGTGTTCTTGAAACTGAAAGATTTATTACCAGTATTAAAAGCAATAATTTTGATTATACAGAATGGCAAAAAACTTTATGGAATGATAAATCAGTTGAAGAATTACATAAAATGGCAACTGAATTTGAAGAAAATAAATATAGAAAGAGCATATAATCTTTTTTGTGTAAACGGTTCATCATAGAGTGTACAAACTGCACAAACATAGTTATTAGCTGACAGTCGCCCCCGAATGAAACCTAAATTAAGCCGCTGTTTCCTCCTTAAAAAGGTTGACAGCCCGTAAAAAACGATATTACAATTGTATCTTATGAAAGACCACCTGCCGCTGTCCTCAGGGGACAGTATTGACGTAGTACTGGCTGAGCAAATTATCGAAAAGACCAAAACGCTCTTTCCGTATCCCACCAATATTTGCGGGATCGATGGAATTATGATTGCCAGCACCACCGCCGAAAGACTGGGAAGCTACCATGAGGGCGGAGCTGTCATGATTCAAAATAACTGGGATGAACTTGCGGTTTACGATGAAAACAAGTACAAGGGAACCAGAAAGGGCGTGTCCCGCCCCATCAGGCTAAACAAAAAAACAATAGGGCTAATAGGACTGACCGGGGAAGTGGAAAAGGTCGCAAGTTACAGTAAGCTTTTGCAGGCTTTTACCGAACTGCTTATCGAAAACTCCTATGCTTACCGGCAGGCCCGGATGAATGAACAGTCCCTGCAATCCTTCGTAATCCACTGGCTCACATCGGATCATGCTATCTCGAAGCAGGAATTTATTTTACAGGTGCAGAAATTCAGGTTTGTCTGGACTGGGGAATTTTCGGTTATTGTTATTAAAAGCGCCCAAAGCTCCCAGCTAAGCAAGGACGCGGTGCGTATGCTGCATACCATGCACCGGTTTATGCTGAAAACGGATTCCCAGAAAAACCTTTTTATACTGTACGACTTGTACATTATCTGGGTTACCAGCGTCCAGCCGGGGAAAAAACTATACGCTCAGGCGGAAACCCTGCTAAAAGAAGCCGAAAAATGGCAAAAATCGCCGCTATTTTTTGGCATTGGCAAGAAATACGAAAACCACCAGTACGGCAAGCAGTCTTTTAACGAGGCCCTTAAAGCGGCGCATTTGGCGGAGGCGAATAATCCAATCGTTGACTACCACGAAAACCTCGTAAGCATTGCCCTGTATTCCATTCCGGAAGACATAAAAAAAGAATGTGTCGATCAGGTATTCAACGGCTGCAGCGAGGCCGAGGTTCTGGACATCGCCAATTTCACCACGGTATACCGCCAATGCAACGGTTCCATCAACGAAATTGCCGGGCGTCTTCACCTGCACAAAAATTCCGTGCAGTACCGTATATCCAAAATCAGCGAAAGGCTGGGCTTTGACATTCGCGCTATCGGCAATCAGGTGCGCCTGCAAATTGCCTGCGAGCTGCTACGGAAAACCGGCGGCGAAGGCTCATAGCGATCCCCCGCTACTTGCTAACTGCCGCCGAAATGCCTGATAATTGCCGGATGATTGACCTCCACACTCACTCCGCCGCGTCCGATGGAAGCCTCACGCCCAGCGCCCTCATGCAGGAAGCGGCGAAGCGGGGGATTTCCGCCATTGCCTTGACGGATCACGATACCATAGACGGCCTTGAAGAAGCGGAAACGGCGGCTGGGGAGCGGGGGATACGGTTCATTCCGGGAATCGAGCTGCAAATACTCTGGAATCAGGACTCTGGCGGTGAATTTCACCTCTTGGGGCTGGGGATACGGCGGCCTTCGCCCGGCTTTACGGCGACAGTCGCGGAATTGGCCCGCCGCCGGGAGGAGCGGAACATGGAAATACTGGAAAAAATGAACAATGCGGGCATTACCGCTTGCTACGATGAAATCAGGGCGTACGCGACCGGCTTTGAGCCCGGCGAACCGGGGCTTACCGGCTACAGGCATTCCATAGGCCGGCCCCACTTCGCCTCTTTCCTCGTAAAACGAAAGATCGCCAAAAACCGGGAGCAGGCGTTTGCCCGCTATTTGGGCAGGGGAAAACCCTTTTATATGCCCAAGGCGGGGCTGGAATTCGAGCGCGCGCTGGAAGCGATAAAGGAATCCGGGGGAATCGCGGTGCTGGCTCACCCCATGTCCCTTTACGTGGCGTGGGGGCGGCTTCCGGCCCTGATAGAAGACTTGAAGGAACGGGGGCTGGACGGCCTTGAAGCGTGGCATCCCACCGCCAAGTTTTCATCGTGCCGCAGGCTTGAGGAACTGGGAAGAAAGCTGGGGCTCCTTATTACCGCCGGCAGCGACTTTCACGGGGAAGTCCGCCCGGATCGCAAACTGGGAATTACCGCCGGAGGAAAAAAGATAGATGAGTCTTTTTTGCAGGCGATACCCGGCATTATCTCTCCGCCGCCGCCGCGATAATATCGTAGGGGTCGTCCCCAAAGCGGCGATGCTGGACTGCCTCCAGAATATGAACCGTATCTAGGGAATCCTTTCCTTCCAAGTCGGCGATGGTACGGGCGGTTTTAAGAATCGCGTGGCACGCCCGCCCGGAAAGGCCAAGTTTCGCCGCCGCAAGGGCGAAAGCGCTGGATGCCTTGTCTGTAAGGCGGCAAAAGTTTTCGATCTGACTTGGCAGCATCCGGGAATTGCGGCGTATTCCCGAACCCTTGAACCGCTCCCTTTGTATCTCCACCGCGGACAGAACCCGCCGGGCGATGCTGGCGCTGCGTTCTTCCCTCTCGCCGCCGGGAACGAGAACCCCCGGAGCACCCGCGGGAACGCGCAGCTCAACGCGGTCAAGAAGAGCGCTGCCCAGCCTGCGCCAATACCGGCGAACCTCGTCCGGGCCGCAAAAGCAGGTGGAACAGGCGGCTTCGGCATGGATGGGTTGCGGGGAGCCGCCCGTACTCCGGCTTACAGCGCCCAAGCGTCCGCAGGGGCAGCCATTCGCCGCGAGGATAAGCTGAAAATCCGCCGGCAGTTTCAGGGGGCCATCGGCGCGGACTATGGTAATACAGTTGTCCTGTAGCGGCTCACGAAGGGATTGAAGCACGGGGGCACGGAACTCAGGCGCTTCGTCCAGAAAAAGCGTCCCAAAGTGCGCCAGCGTTATCTCGCCGGGCCGGACAGCCCTGCCACCGCCAAGAACACCTTCGGCGCTGGCGGAATGGTGGGGCGAGCGGAAGGGGGGCTGTGTTATAAGGCCGCCGGTTTTTATTTGCCCGGCAAGGCTATAAAGGCGGGTAACTTCCACGGCTTCTTCCGGTTCCAGCGGCGGTATGATCGAAGGAACGCGCCGGGCAAGCATGGTTTTCCCCGAACCGGGAGGGCCAAACACAAGGAGGTTATGCCCCCCGGCGGCGGCGATTTCCAAGGCGCGCTTGTACCTGCGCTGGCAGCGGACATCCGAAAAATCCCCGGCGTCAAACGTGTTCTGGGCTTCCCCGTCCGGGGCGGGCTCCCACGCTGTCCTGTTTTCGGGCAGTTCTCCGGTTTCAGCCCTCACCTGCAGGGCATGGACAGCCTCCGCCAGAGTCGCGGCGGCGAAAAAGCGGATGCCGTGGGCAGGCCCGCAAAGAACCGCCGCCTCGTTTAAGTTCTCTAGCGGAACAATAAATTCCCCTATTCCTTCCCTGTGCCCGGCGGCAATGGCGGCCAAGACCCCCCGTACTGGCCGCAGACGGCCCGAAAGTTCCAGTTCGCCCAAAACCATAAGGTTATTGGGAATCGAGACCATGCCCGCCGCCGCCATCACCGAAATGGCTATGGGAAGATCCAAAGCGGCCCCTTCCTTACGCACCCCTGCCGGAGCCAAGTTGATAAGGATACGGTCAGGGGGAAACTCCAGCGAGGAATTGCGAAAGCTCGCCCGCACCCGCTCCCGCGCCTCCCGCACGGCCCCTTCCGCAAGGCCTGTGATGTCAATTCCCGGTATGCCCCGGCGTATGTCCGCTTCAACCCGGATGATAATGCCGTCAGCCCCCAAAGGCGCGTAGGCCAGTACATTCATGGTTTGCCTCCACTTGTATACTGCGCCGGGCTGAGGACTGCTTCGATTTTCCCCCCCGCCGCGCGTGAGCCTTCAGGACAATGCCCGGCAGGGGAGGATATACGGTTTAAGAATCCCGCATGGGGAACCCGCTACGGAGCCACGGTCTCCTTCGCGGAGAGTCCATTGCAAATGGCTTCTTAAACCGTATATCCTCCCCTGCCGGGC
>WQUW01000149.1 GCA_009781915.1 Treponema sp.
GGAGGGGGGGTGGTGGGGGGGGGTAGGGGGAGGTAACGAGCCAAACAACAGTCGCCACTGGCGGCAGTTTTACGGTCGGGGAAATTACGCTGTTATCGGCAACAAATACCATCAAAAAAGAGTATATCAACCTATTAGCGAAATGTCAACATTTTTGCGAATTTTTTTTCAAATTTTTTATGCTCCCGCCGCGCATGAGCCTCTAGTCAAAATCCCCGGCGAAGCGTATATCATCGCAGTAGTCGCAGCGGTATGTTCTGTCCTCAACGCCCTCAAGGTGAAAAATGTGGGGCGTGTACTTTTCCGTAGAGGTAATGCACCTGGGATTCTTGCAGAGGATCACGTTTTCCACCTGATCGGGAAGTTTGAGCTTTATTTTTTCCTTGACCTTTTCGTCCGCGATAATGTTCACCGTGATGTTGGGATCAATAAGGCCCAGAATATCAAAATTGATGGTAATGGCGTTATCGACCTTGATAATGTCCTTGCGACCCATGTTGCGGGAGCTTGCGTTTACCACAAAAGCCACGGTGTACGGCGACCTGCCCAGCCCCAGCCAGTTAAAGATGCGCATACCCTGACCCGATTTAATGTGATCAATAACAATTCCGTTTCGTATCTTTTCGATATTAAGCATTGTTCCCTCCCAGTATGGACAGCAGAAGGGCCATCCTCATATACATCCCATACTTTGTCTGTTTAAAGTACGCGGCCCTTGGATCCGAGTCAACTTCCATGTCAATTTCGTTTACTCTGGGAAGGGGATGAAGAACTATCATGTCCTTTTTTGCCAAGGCCATTTTTTCCGGCGTCAGAATGTAACTGTCCTTTAGGCGTATGTAATCTTCCTCGTTGAAAAACCGTTCCCGCTGAACCCTTGTCATGTAAAGAACATCAATATCGCCTATCACTGTGTCAAGGCTTCCCCCTATTTCGGTATAGGGGATATTGTTTTTCGCCAGCACCCCTGTTTTAAGGTATTTGGGGACGGTAAGTTCGCCCGGAGAAATGAAATACAGGCTTACGCCCTCGTATCTGGACAGGGCTTTTACCAGCGAATGAACGGTGCGGCCAAACTTAAGATCGCCGCAAAAGCCCACCCGGAGATTTTTGACATCTCCCCGCAGCCGGAGTATGGTTAAAAGGTCTGTAAGCGTTTGGGTTGGATGATGATGCCCCCCGTCCCCGGCATTGATAACCGGCACAACAGAATAGCGGGAGGCGAGCAGGGCGGCCCCTTCTTTCGGGTTACGCATAACGATTGCGTCCGCATAGGAAGCCACCGTCCGTATTGTGTCCGCAAGGCTTTCGCCCTTTGATGCTGAACTGGAACCGGGATCGGCAAAGCCCAGACAGCCCCCGCCAAGGCGCAACATAGCCGACTCAAAGGAAAGCCGGGTTCTGGTGCTGGGCTCAAAGAAAAGCGTCGCAAGGACTCTTCCCTTACAGGCATCCCGGTATATAGCCGGGTTTTCTTCTATTTTCCCGGCAAGGGTAAATAGACCCTCCATCTCTTCCACGGAAAAATTAAGGGGTTCAATGAAATGACGGCCTTTCAACGAACCCACTCCGAAGCGCTCCGCGCCAAAGGTTCCCCTCTCCATGTTTCCTCCAGTTTTGGTTTTTTGCCCAGCCTCGTAGATCACTTTACCCACATCCTATAGCAAAGCGGGTTTACAATCAACTGCCCGCTGTACGGGCGGACACATCTTCCCCCCAGCAATGCCCCCGACGCTACTTCGATGTCATCACTTCCACACCATCCCAATCAGGCGGCGGAGGGGCGGCGGCGTATTTTTTACAGCGCTTCAAAAGCTCTGTGGCGTTAAAATCGTTGTTCAGCAGGGCCAGCACCGCCATAAAACGCTTACCTGCCCCGATAAAATCACGGTTGTAGTAACACTCCATCGCCTGATTGTGAATAGCCCAAGCTTTCGCTTCTTCTGCCGAAAGGGATTTTTTCGCCGTGTAGATTTTTACGCCCTTGGTTTTTCCCTTTACCGCGACAATGTCCAAAAGCCGGAAGGAAAGAGCCGCCGCATTTTTATCTTCGGCGTGTTTTTGCGCATTGCCCAAAGCATCGTAAAGAGTTTCGGAAATCAGAATATCCGCATGATAGTTTTTGGTAAGCCCCTCCATTCGGGACGCAAGGTTAACCATGTCTCCAATAACCGTGTAATCCATTTTCCGTTCACTGCCAATGTTGCCTACAGTAACAGTGCCGTAGTTAATGCCTATGCCAATATTGAATTCGGGCTTGCCGATTTTTTTCTGGTTTTCGTTAAAACCCTTGACAGCTTCGGTCATGTCCAGCGCGGCAAGAACCGCCTGAAGAGCGTCGTCTTCGTGCTTAACCGGAGCGCCCCAGAACGCCATAATCGCGTCCCCTATGTATTTATCTACAATACCGTTGCGGTTCATAATAATGTCCACTTGCCCGGAAAAATACCTGTTAAGCGAATTAACCAAGTCATCAGGCGCCATAGCCTCGGAAATGGTGGTAAAGCTCCTTATGTCCGAAAAAAGAATCGCCAGCTCCCGGTTTTCGCCAACCAGCATAGATTCCGGGGAAGCGAAAAATTTATCGATTAAGTCTTTTGGGACATATTTTTGGAATATCTGCCTGATTCGCTGTTCTTTCTTGCCCGCCAGTACCGCGTCAAAGGCGTAACGTTTGATCTGCGCATAGGCTTTTTCCAGCTCCGAAATCATGACGTTAAAGGTCGATGCAAGCCTTCCGGTTTCGTCCCGGTATTCTACTTCCACTCTGGCGGAAAGGTTCCCCCCCGAAGTAATGGCGTTCATGGCGTTTACTACCCTCGCCAGGGGATTGGTAAGATGCCGGGCAAAAAGGATAAGCATCATCACCGCAATAGCCGCAGTTACGCCAAGAACCACAAGCGTCTGGAGCCGTATTCTGTCGGCATCACGGTAAAAGGTACTGGCCTGCTCGGTTAGGAGTACGTGCCAGCGGAAGGGGGTAAAGTAAAAAGCCGTAAAAACACGTTCTTCCCCACCCAGCATTGCGTGGGAAATCCCCTGATCATCCCCCATAAGGATTTCCATAAGCCGTTCCCGCTCGGCGGCTGATATGTTCAGGGGGCTGGTAGCCATTGCGGTATTGCCGGCATCATCCAGCGCAAGGATCACTTCCGTGTCGCTTAAAAGATTGCTCTGCGCGTAAAGAAAAAGAGCGGTCTTTGCCGCCTCTACCATGTCGGGCCGCCCCGCAAAATCGTTTTCCGTAAGAAGGTTCCACTGAGTTTCGGCGTAACTTTCCAGCCCGGATGCCTTAAAATTCAAAAGCGTTTGGGCAATACGGGTAATACCGCTGCGGGCGGAAAAATATGATGCTGTCTGCGCCAGCCCAAGGGCAAGCACCACTACCGGCAGAACAACCAGAATAATTTTTGAACGAATCTTCATTTCTACCGGAAGTTTAGAATATTAAGGGGTCTTTTTCAAGAGTACACCGGCCCGCCTACGCCACACTGGCGGCGGCGTTTTCCATCTCAAAAATGTACCCTGTTTTGAAACACATATCAAACATCTGCCGGGACATGGAATCTTCGATAACCCTCTCAGAGCCGCCGCTGATCCGGGTAAGGCGAATGTTAAGCTCATCTTCGCTTTCCGTAATCACGTCGAAATACTCAATTTTCCCCGCCCGGCAGTTAATGCAGTAACGCTTCATGTTGTGCCTCCACTTCCTTCATTATCGGAGCAAAAAATAAAACATTTATGGTATAATCGTAGCGTGAAGTACAAGGAAGAATGGTTTAACGATGATGATTTCTGGGAACAGTACGCCCCGGTTATGTTTGACGATGACCGGTGGGCCGAGGTTTCGCAGGTAGCCGACGGCGTTACACGGCTGGCGGGTCTTGACCTTCGCAAAGGCAGGGCCGGGGGGAAGGGGCCGTCCGTCCTTGACCTTTGCTGTGGCTTTGGCCGCATTACTCTGGAACTGGCCCGCTGGGGGTTTGCCGCCACCGGCGTGGACATAACCGCCGCTTACCTTAACGCCGCCCGGGAGGACGCTGCCCACGAGGGGCTTGAAATAGAATTTATTCAGGGTGATGTCCGGGGCTTTACACGGGAAAACGCTTTTGACGCCGCTGTTAACCTTTACAACTCGTTCGGCTTTTTCCAGAACCCGGACGACGATCTTCTTTTTCTGCAAAACGCCCATTGTTCGCTGCGTGAGGGCGGCGCTCTAATAATTGATGTGCAGGGAAAAGAGATAGCGGTCAGGGATTACACAGAGGCCGAATGGTTCGAGCGGGCGGGCCTTACCGTGCTTACCGAAACCATGCCCGTGGATTCATGGGGAAGCATCCGCAACCGCTGGATACTCTTAAAAAACGGGACGCGCCGGGAAAAGGTGTTTGTCCAAAGGCTTTACGCGGCCTCGGAAATTTGCGCACTGTTGTACAAAGCGGGGTTTTCCGCAGTGGAAATTTACGGCGGCTGGGACGAGCGCCCTTACGATCAAAACGCGGACACGCTAATCGCTGTCGGCAGAAGGTAACTGATGAGGGTGTATAATCATAAAGCGTCATAGCCTTTTTCTAAAGGGATATCTTTTCCAAAGAGTTCCCGGATTTTCGTGCGGAAGTAATCAGGGATCGGGGCCTGAATAAAACCGGGCACACCGGGGATGAGTACGGGGAACTCCATGCGCCATGCGTGAAGCAAAAACCCGACAGCGCCGCTTGTGGGCAAACGCCCGGCCCCATACTTTTTGTCCCCCAAAAGGGGGTGCCCACGGGCGGCGGCCTGAGCGCGGATTTGGTGAGACCTGCCGGTTTCTATTTCCGCAAGAATCAGGGTACAGGCGGCGTTTCGCGCGAGCGGTTTTACTCTGGTTATCGCCGCTTTGGTTTGGCGGCGGCTTTTATCGCCAGCGAAGGTTTTTTTTAAGGTTTTGTCCCGGCTTAGTTCGTCCCGCCAGATTTCCGCCTTTTCGATTGTTCCTTCTACAAGGGCAAGGTAAAACTTTTTTATGCTCCGTTCCCGCATCATGGCGCTGAAAACTCTGGCGCCTTCAAGACTTGTGGAAAACGCAATAACGCCGGAACTGGGTTTGTCCAGCCTGTGCAGGGGGCCGGGTTTGAATGAAAGGGAAGGGGGAATTTTCGGCGACAGATAGGAAAGCGCCTGTTCCCCAAGAGAATGGGCACCGTGAACGGCAATGCCTGAAGGCTTGTCAAGAACCAAAAGCCCTGAGCCTTCAAAAAGGATTGCAAGCTTTTCTCTTTGCCCATACGCAAAGAACGAGGCGTTTCCGGCATCTGTGCGCCCGCGCGTGAATTCTTTTTGGGACAAGTCGGACACAGTTATGGTTTGTCCCGTCTGTACGCGCATGGCGGCGGCGGCGGTTTCGCCGTCCACACGGATACAGCCCTGCCGCAAAAGCCGATGAATTGCCGAAAGGGGCAGACCCCGCAGGGCTTTTCTGAGAATCCTGTCCAGCCTGCGACCGTTATCGTCCGCGGCGGCGGTTAAACTAAGCGGCATAAGGGTAGTATACACGAAGCGGGCTGAGGTAAGCTATACTGGATACTTCACCGCCGTTACTGCCATTTAAAATATCGGGCAAGGCGGAGTCGAACCGCCGACCTCTTGGTCCCGAACCAAGCGCGCTACCATCTGCGCTACTGCCCGAAAGCCCCTTTAGTATATAAAAAAGCCACGAGCCGGTCAATCGCCCGCCCCCCGCCGTGCGTGAGCCAAGCATTTCCCCTGCGTTTGTTATTCCCCCTGCGGCGGCTTATACTTGTACTATGGCAAAAACCACGCCGCCAAAGAAACCAGCCACAGCCCCTACCAAAGAGCGCATCGCGTGGCATCCGGCCTTCTACGAGGCGATCCAGATGGAACTCGGCGAGTACAGCCACGTACTGGAGTTTGCGCCGGAGCAGCAGCTTACGACAGAGCCCCTGCGCATTGACGTTGTCATTATA
>WQUW01000150.1 GCA_009781915.1 Treponema sp.
CATTTACGTATAGTGCTACGTTTTCTTGTTGTTGTCGCTACCATTGCTTACCCTGCTCCCCCTCGCTGCGTAGTCCTCGGCGCTTTAAGCGCCTGCGGTCTACTGCGCTACCCCCACTCGTGGCTTCTGGCATAGCGCTACCTTTTCCGTTTTACGGCAAAGAACGCCGTGCCGCCAACTGTAGCCGCCCCGCCGACAATAACCGCCAACAACCATGTCGGCATCGAACTCGTTGCGGCATCGTGTTGGGCGACTGGCACAAACTGTTCCACGGCAATTACTGTAGCGGCTGTTGGGGCTTCGGCTGGTTCGACAGCCTGCACTGTAAGCTGAATCGGTTCAAGATAACCGGAAAAGCTCCAGCCGGTAAAGCCGTTGGCGGTCTGTATCCTTACCCACGGCGCGGTTATTCCGTCAATAGTTGCCGTAGGGCCTGTTTCCAATATCTGTACCTCTGCGCCCAAATCCAGTGTTGTAACAATAAGAGATGTAGTAGTGGGATCGTCCCTTGCGCGAAGGCGAACCGTTGCCGTGTGTGTTGCTCGGAAACTAGATATATCAATACCAGGCGGCGGGAAGTCCATGCTGCCGTCCGCACGGCGGGGCCATGCGGTAATTCTGGATAAATCTACTGTGTTTGTTCTTAGCAAATTATTTAGTTCATCTACAACTGTTCTATTAACCCGAACAAATGTTGCCAAAAGGTTTTCCGTTGTTTCCAAATACATATCTAAGTAATCGTTGTCTTTTATCAACAGTATGTTGAAAGAACGCCTGTCAGTCGGAAGTGGCACTGTCCAATGATATCTATCTAAGGCAGATATAGTTTCAAATTGGGGATTAGAAATAGTAACCATAAAGCCGTTGTTGGAAACAATAATACTTGTAACCCAATAGCTCCTTGGAACAAAGCCACCCGCAGACAAAGATATTTGGTTTATTTCCAAGCCTCTATCAATATAAAAAGTTTCATACCACAATTGTGTGTCGAAATCCCTTGCCCGGATAAAAGCGTCAATATGCCCCCCATCAACCTCTCTAAAAGCGTCTCTGGCTCCTGCCCGCAACACATTTAGATAATAAGCCAATATCCAATAATCATCTTTTCTACCGCCAAAGCTGGTTATCCAAGAATCATTAAATAAGTCTAGTGTGTTGGCAGGTACAAGCGTATGCGCTTGAATTTGAATTCTCCTGTTGTTGTGCACAAAAAGATGCACATGATAGTCACTGCCATCTATAGTGCGTTTAACAATGCGTAGCGCGCCGGTTCCTTCTGCGGCTTCTACTATTTCACCTTCCTTCAACGTTAATGCGCTGTTCCCTCTTGACATATTACCACTGTGCGGAAAATGCCAAGCAGGGGCATCTTCGATTACCCGGAATAACAATTCTTCGCTTGACGCAAACGAGCCAAGAAAAAGAAAAAAGTAAAATATAAAAATGTTTTTCATAACCAAGACCCCCCATGCTCTTCTTTATGATTAAACGGATTGACACGCCTGGGGCCTGTACCATCTGATCCTGCTACCACCCTATTCCAAGTTAATCCAGCACCTTCACCATTTTTTTTATTCCTTCTTGAGTCTAATACATCATTTTTTTCAAGCCCACTGGGTATTACCCGCACCTCGACGTGCAAATGAATGCCAGTTGAAAAGCCTGTTTGCCCGCATACAGCAACTATATCACCGGGAAACACGGGATCGTCAGGTTCTTTTACGTAATCGTGGAGATGGGCGAGAAAATATAGTTTATCCTCTCTTGCGTCTTTTATTATCATTATTTTGCCCCAGCCTCCATTTTCGATATTATCTCTTATGTCGCCTTCATATGTGCAAGCCCATACCTCACCGTAAACAAAAGAGATTATGCTTGTAGTTTCCCCACCGGGGGCAAGGTCAATACCGGTATGTCTTCTGCCCGTACTCCTTAGAACATTAAACAGGCTTGTACATTCCGAATAAGATATACCATTATGCTTATACCTCGTTTCATTAACAGCTACAGGGGCAAACCCTGGACTATCGACAACTAGTTGCGTCCTTTCTTCGCGGTTCATGCCAACCTCACGTAGATAAATTTCTTTCCTATAGTACGGATTAAACGTTTCATCCAGCAGTCCCGCTTCGTTCAGGTGGTTAATAAACTGTACAGGATGCGCAAACCAAAAACTGTTTTCTTTATGCTCAACCGCCGGGCTTATTTCTTCCTCCCCTCCGTCCCGCCATATGTCCAGTTTTTCTACCGCAGGCCGCATCCCGCTTAGCCAGTACGTCTGGTACAGCGAGGCGTCCCATTCCAGCGGGTGCTGGCACACTAGCCGCCGTACCGCTTGCCGCACCGCTCTGTAGCTTCCATGCCGCGGACTTTCGCTGTTGTATATCTGTAAAAAATCTTCCACCTTCACTTCGCCGCTTAACTGGGGGCTTCTCTGTATCTCCACCCTTGCCGCTTCGTCCCTTTCTTCTATCAGCCGTACTATCTCGTTGACGCTCTTGCACGATACACCACCTTCGCCACCTGTTTCCAGCACCATAAAATGGCTGTGCCAGTCCAGCAGATTTGTTGATACAGCCCCCGCAACAGTGTCCAGTTGGTTGGAGCGTACATAAACCGTACTGCCAGATAGCGCTCTTAGCTCAAGGTATTTCTCCCCGCCGCTATCACGTTTATCGGATACCCGCCTGAATAGTTCGTTCACTCCCGGCCTCGTTCCGCCGGGAGCCACTCTTTCAAACTCAAACTCTTCGCCGTCTGTGTCTTTAAGCCGGAACAGTTCTGTATCCTGCTGTATCAGATAGCGCCTTGTCCTCTCGTTTTTCGCGCCATCGCTGTCGTCCATGAACTCCCTGCTGACAAAAAAACACGCAAGGTCGTAGGAAAACACATTGGTAAGCGGGTAATAAGTATCGGGATACCCAAGAATATCATTAAAACGTATGCCACGCCGTTGCCCGGACTCGGACAGCCTTATTACATTGGTATTGTCGCCAAACCCTTCCCGGTAAGATACTTTGGCCGCCAGCTCGCTTCCGCTAAACCTTGCGTGCTGTGTATTGCCATTCCACATAACCGCGAAAAAGGCATCCTTTCCACTCGAATTTATTAATGAAGGGTTTGTTAATTCAAATTCTTCTCCCACGGGGATAATGTCGCGGGCGTTACTATCGCTTGTTGGGCCGTCATATGCTATAACCCCTTCCATGCTTGCCGGGGAACCTAAGCCGTCAATGTGCCAGTCGTGGGCAACCGGACGCAGACGCCCCCTGCCTCTTTCAACTTTCAGGTCGCTTTTTCTTACAAGCGCGTGATACATTCTACTGTTCTGCCCCGTCCCAAACGGCTGTAGCGCCAAACGGCACGGGCGGAAGTCCGCGTTCCCCCCTTGCCAAAAAACATCGGGCAACCTGTGCTCGCTAGCAATCTCATTTTCATTTTGTATAAGCCTTAAATACTCGCCTACGGTTATTTTATCCTCTGGCACGGGCGAAAGGCAAAAAAATCTGACACTGGTTTCCAGACTTCTTACTCGAACCCCATCTCTTATGCCAACAGCGATTCCATCCAAATTTGGGAACGCCGCAGCTTCAATTCTTTCCCCATTGTATTCAAAAAGGTGAATATCCGGCCCTAGGTTGCCCCTGCCCACAATAATCATAGGGGGATTTCCCTCGGGAAAACTAAAAGTCCCGGTTCTGGCAAGACTTTCGCGGTCTGTATCATGATGAAACCTTAAAGATACAAACCGCTTGTCCGCTGACGGGGTAATCCTTACAAGACTGGGAGCATATTCAACAACGCTATCACCTCGGATACTTCCCCCACTCCGCAGCGGCACAGTATGGCGATGGGCCCTGTTGTCAAGCTCATAACGGATTAAGAAAGCATCTAAGGGAACAATCCGGTAATGCTCCTGAAAAAACACAGTAGTGTTTACGAAAAAAACCCGGCTTGAATCGCTGAACGGCACTGGTTCGTTGGCGGGGTTTTCTGCGCTAAGACCCCTGTACCACCAAGTATAATTATTGCCTTCTCGTATATCGTCGTGTATCTCCCTAGAGTATATGCCAACCTCAACAAAATCCACGTTCCCTTCAAATGGGCTAACCGAATCCCGAAAACCAACCAAGTCGCCGTTATGTTTCTGCCTCAATTCCGCAATCTTGAACAGTTCACCTTCACCTATTGGGTCGTCGCGAATGGGCCGCCTAAAAACTGAAGCACGGTCGCCTCTAAGAACATACCGTGGGGCCTCAGTTGGCTCTATGTATTCCCTGTTAACTATGAATGGGCCGCCCTGCTGGATATTATTAAATTCGCACTCGAAATTGTCCGCGTCGTCAGAATTCTCCGAATACTCAAGATGGCTGCCCCGCGTCACTCTTCCCTCGGCGTTTTCCGCCGCGAAGTACAACACTTCATTCGCCCTGATTATCTTAAAGCCCCACGTCTGGTAAAACGGCAGCTCTTTTTCAAAAGGCCTGTCTTCATCTGCTAAAATACCGCCCGTGAACGTGTTAAAATACTTCTTGTGGGCCTCCAAAACACCCGGCCGTAATCCCATATACAGCGTGAAAAACGCTATCTCTTTCGTTGGCGTTTCACAAACATGTTTTAATAAAATAAAATTGGTTGTCAGTTCCCTTACGGGAATATAATCGCCGCCGCCGTCGTCGCGGTACAAGTCCAGTACTTCAGCCTGTAGCGCATACCCCTCGCCGTAGCGCTTGTAGAAAAACCTCATGTTTTCAGGCAACGCTTCATAATCAGCCGGGGAAATTTCCTCTTTCAGGTTTGAACGCTCGGCGGCGGTTAGTGTTTCCTTCCACAGAACATACCTTCTGAACTCCGTGGTTCCTTTCCGGTCATCCTCTTCTTGTTTCGGGTTGTGGTACAGCCTTCTCGCAGTATCTCCAAGCATAGCATAGGCGGAAGCGCTTATTTCCGCCTCTCTTGGAAGCGTTTGGTAATTCTCGTTTATTCTGTGCGCAGCCAGCTCGCCAGCTATAAGCGGCCTTACCGGAAAGTTTGACATGGTGGAAACATGCATTCCGCTGTGCCAGCACTGGTTTTTCCCTACAGGAAAATACCCTCCCCTTTGCCTTTCATTAAGGCTGCACATATCATTGATTGTCCGGCTCGGATCGCCGGGCATATTAAAATACCGCACGCAA
The DNA here is from genome assembly GCA_009781915.1 of Treponema sp. Taxonomy (GTDB): domain Bacteria; phylum Spirochaetota; class Spirochaetia; order Treponematales; family Breznakiellaceae; genus WRKT01. Next base: position 5,178 of record WQUW01000150.1, read on the forward strand.
ACCTCCTTAAAATGCCCACCTCCATGCTACCATAAAAAGGGCAGGGCTTGTAACCCCCCCGCGCAGCCCCTAATACTTCCTGAAAATCTCGATAGGCTTGAGCTTACCGGCGCGGCGGGCGGGAATCCACGAGGCCACAACCGAGGCCAGCACCGTAAAAAGGCCGATGTAAAAAATCGCCTGCGGGTTTATGATGATGGGAATGGTCTCTAGGTAATAGCCGGACTCCAGTATCGTAACCGGCCCCGCGTTAAACAGCCCGGAGATAAAACTTAAAACCGTCTCCAGAAACCGGATTAGGCCGTTCACGCTAGTGCCGATAAGAAGCCCTGCGGCAATGCCGAAAACCGCGCCGGTAAGACCGGTAAGAAAAGCGCCCCAAAGAAAGATGCCGCTTGTGAAGGACGGCTTGGCCCCCGAAGCCTTAAGAACGGCAATATCCCTCTGGCGTTCAATAACCAGCATGGAAGTGGCGGAAGAAACATTTACCGCCGCCACCAGCACAATAAGGGCCATGATAAAAAGAAGGAGCTGCCGTGTGGACTCGAAGGAACTGTACTGGGAATGTAAAAGCGTCCGCCATGAATGGACGCCAAAGCCCGACCCCAAAATGCCGCGAAGCGAGCGGGCCATCGCCTCGGCCCCGTCAAAAGGATCGTCTATCTTGACAATAAGGTGGGCAGCGCCCGTTTCCGGCAGTATCTGGAGCCCGGCCTCCAAGGTAATGATGCACCACATGGCATCCAGCTCCCGGTAGCCG
>WQUW01000151.1 GCA_009781915.1 Treponema sp.
GAATACATCGAAATGTATTACAACAGACGCCGTAGACATTCGGCAATCGGATATGCTACACCTTTAGCATTAACAAATAATTTAGCGGCTTAATTCACTGTCCCAAAAATCGGGGGAACTCCAGATTCGGCCAAAGAAGGGAAGCTGCGGAAACCACTACCAGAGTATTTCCCGGACATGGACGTGCCAGAGACACAGAGCTTAGCCGGCTGAGGAAGGAGAACAAAGCGCTTAAACAGGCAAATGAAATATTAAAAAAAACGGCGCTGCTCTTTGCGCAAAGCGACCCCCAATAACGGCGCGTCAGTTGATGAAATCAAACAGCAACCTATATACCATAAAGAAGATGGCTTTAGCTTTTCGGGGTCAGCCGCGGAGCTTATTACAAAAGGCTTAAGGCAGAGGTTTCAAAACCATGCGATGCTCCTGAGGCTACAGTAATCGCTGCCATTCGGGAAATTGTAATAAAACACTGCTACCGTTACGGCAGTCAGCGCGTGAAAAAGGAACTCCAGAATAAACATGGTCTTCGCGTGAGCCGTAAAAAGATAGCCAGATTGCTACGGGAACACGGTTTAAACGCGCGCGGGAAGAGAAAATATACAACAACAACAGATTCAAGGTATTGATATCCGATACGCGAAAACATACTAAACGGTGATTTTTTTTGCCGCCAAGCCGGGTCAAAAATGGGTGTCGGATAGTACCTGCCTTCGCGCGTTAAACGGCTGGCTGTATTTAACGGTTGGTATTGATTTATTTGACCGCGAGGTCATCGGCTGGGCGATAGGTGATACATTGGAAACGGCTAATACAAGCATCCCCGCTTTTAAGATGGCTGTCAAAAACCGCACGGCGGAAAAGGACTTGATATTTCATTCTGACAGAGGCATACAGTAATGCGCTTATTCATTCTTTGATGGCATGCGCAATGTTTTACCTGATATTCAGCAAAGCATCAGCGGTGAAGGCAATTGATATGATAATTCATGCGCTTAAATCATTTTTTAAAACATTAAAATCAGAGGAGGAAAAAACAAGAGGAAACTATTCTGCGGCAGAAGCAAGGCGCGGGAAAAAAACATCGGCGCGATAATCCAGTTGCTGGTGGAGCTTAGCGAAAGGGACGTAGAAACAGTGCTTGCCGTTACGAAAGTGCTGGAAGCCCACGCGGAGGGAACGTAACGCCAGCCGCCTCGCACAGCATTCCCGGCTCCGCCGGGAACGCCCCCCAGCAATGCCCCCGCCGCACGTGAGCCAACATTCCCGCCAAAACCCACAGGCAAACGGTGTATCAAGTTATAAAAAAATATGCTATCCTTGTACATCAGAAAGACAATAACTTGGAGGACGTATGCTGGACGAGAAAACCTTAAGCGGCCTTGCCGCTTTCGCCAAAGAAATACGCAAGAAAACGCTGCATGCCATCGGCACGCTCGGAGTGGGGCATATAGGCGGCTCGCTTTCCGTGGCGGATATTCTGGCTCTGTTGTACGGGCATGAAATGAAGTACGACCCTAAAGACCCCGCAAGCCCCGGCCGGGACATACTGGTGCTTTCCAAAGGGCACGCCGGCCCGGCCCTGTACGCCACCCTCGCGCTCAAGGGCTTTTTCCCCCTTCAATGGCTGGATACCCTTAACCACGGGGGAACCCGCCTTCCCAGCCACTGCGACCGGAACAAAACGCCCGGCATCGACATGACATCGGGCTCTCTGGGGCAGGGGCTTTCGGCGGCCTGCGGGTTTGCCTTGGGCAGAAAGATTGACGGCTCAAACGTTACCGTTTTCTGCGTTATCGGAGACGGGGAAAGCGACGAAGGGCAAATCTGGGAGGCCGCCATGTTCGCTTCTCAATACGGGCTTACAAACCTGATTGCCTTTACCGACTACAATAAAATGCAAGTGGACGGCACTACCGATCAGGTTATGAACCTTGGAAATATCGAGGACAAGTGGAAAAGCTTCGGCTGGCACGTACAGCGCTGCGACGGGCATGACATATCCGCCATGCACCAAGCCATAGGCCGCTGCCGTGGACAGGCCTCCATGCCCTCGATGATTATTCTGGACACAATCAAAGGCAAGGGCGTTTCGTTCTGCGAGGGCAAAGTGGAAGGCCACAATATGCCGGTAACCGCGGACATGGCGGAACAGGCCATCGCCGCCTTGGGAGGAAACTAATGGCAGACAAAGAAATGCGCGCGGTATACTGCGAAACCCTGATGCGGCTTGCCGAAGAGGACAGCCGTATTTTTGTTGTCGAATCGGATTTAATGAGGGCGACAGGAACAATGCCCTTCAAGGCGGCCTACCCTGACAGGGCGGTGAACACAGGCATAGCCGAGGCCAATATGCTAGGCGTTGCCGCAGGGCTCTCGGCGGCGGGCAAAATACCGTTTGCCGCGACATTCGCCTGTTTCGCCTCGCGGCGGGCCTTTGACCAGTTCTTTGTTTCCGCCAACTACGCCAAACTGAACGTAAAACTGACAGGAACCGATCCCGGCATTACGGCGGCGTTTAACGGCGGAACCCATATGCCCTTTGAAGACATAGGCATGATGCGGCTTATCCCGAACCTCTGGGTTGCCGAGCCCTCCGATCCCGTCTCTCTGGAAAAACTGCTGGAGGCAAGCGCCGCCCATTACGGTTGTGCGTACATGCGCCTTCCCCGTAAGCCCGCCCCGTCCCTGTATGGGCCGGATGAACGCTTTTCTATCGGCAAGGGCAAGGTGCTTAAAGACGGCAAGGACATTACGATTATCGCCCTTGGGGTTATTATGGCGGGCGAGGCTCTGAAAGCCGCCGCGATACTGGCAGAACAGGGCGTAAGCGCGGCGGTTATTGACATCCTTTCCGTTAAGCCATTGGACAGGGAACTGATTCTGGACTATGCCGCTACAACCGGGCGCATCGTTACGGCGGAAAACCACCAAACAGCCTGCGGACTGGGCGGCGCTGTGGCGGAACTGTGTTCCCGAACCCGGCCCACTCCCATAGCAATGGTCGGCATTCACGACGAGTACGGCGAAGTGGGGACGCAGGACTGGCTTCAGGAAAGGTTTTGCCTGACCGCCGCCGAAATAGCGCGGCAGAGCCGGGAACTATTGTCGAAGAAGAAGGCGTAAGGAAGGACAGTACATGGCGAAGATTAACGGAAAGCCCATTTTGGGAATCAGCATCGGCGACCCGTCGGGCATTGGGCCTGAAATATGCGTCAAGGCGCTATGCCTTAACGAGATACATGAAAGAGCGGCCCTTGTGGTGTACGCCGACCGGCAGGTTCTTCTGGACGGCCTTGAAGTAACGGGAAAGAGTTTTGCCCTTAACGCCGTTAAAGACCCCCGCAACGCCAAAGGCTCCCCCGGCGTGATCGATTATGTGGACGTCGGAGTTATTACCCGCAAAGGGGAATACGCCTACAGTACCGTGGGCGCGAAATCCGGCGAGGCTTCTTTTCAATATGTGGTATCCGCGATACGGGACGCTATGGAAGGAAAGACCGCCGGGGTGGTAACCGGGCCTATCAACAAGGAAGCCATTAACATGGCCGGGCACGATTACGCCGGGCACACGGAAATCTTCGCCGATTACACCAAGACCAAAAGCTACGGTATGCTCCTTTCCGGCGGCGGCCTTAACGTGATTCACTGCACTACCCACGTATCCATGCGGGACGCCTGCGATCTTATCACCAAGGATCGGGTTTTCGACACGATTCGCCTTGCCCAGAAATCGCTTTGCCTTATGGGAAGGCAGACACGGCGCATCGCTGTGGCGGGCCTTAACGCCCACGCCTCGGAAAACGGTCTTTTCGGAACCGAGGAAGCCGCCGCCATTATCCCCGCTATCGAGGCGGCGCGGGCTCAGGGGCTTGACGTAACGGGCCCGGTTCCGCCGGACACGGTGTTCGTTAAGGCCTTGGGCGGTCAGTTCGATGTGGTTGTCGCCATGTACCACGACCAAGGGCATATCCCGCTTAAACTGTGCGGGTTTAAGATGGACCCGCAGACCGGGCTTTACTCCTCGATGAGCGGCGTTAACGCCACCATAGGGTTGCCCATTATCCGCACATCCGTTGACCACGGCACGGCCTTTGGCAAGGCCGGAAAAAACCGCGCCAACGAGGAAAGCCTTGTTGACGCGATTAACATGGCCATTACATTCGCCGAAAACTGGGACAGGCAGTAATACCGCTTATTAGCGACAATACCGCCTCTTGCCAGCAGGTTTTATCTGTGATACGCTGACTGTATCTGCATAAAAAACAGGAGGAGTGTTATGGCTATACAGCCCAACGAAGCCCGTGATTTGATAGAACAGACGTTTAACGAGTTTACCCGTTTTTTAGAGCGGAACGTAGGCTTGCTAAGGGATAGCCGTACGCCTTACACGCTTACTTCTCTGCTTTGGGATTTGGGAGATTGGAAAGATACCGCAAGGCCTGAGATTAGAGATTACCTGTTCAAGGATTTGAGCGCGGAGGGGTATAACTATCTGCTGGAGCAATGCTTTGAGCTGGCGGATATATACCAGCTTTCTACGAGGGACAAGCTGGCGGGAGCGAGGGTAGAAGACAACGCCGTGCCGACGGCGCAACGGAATATGTCCCCTTTGGCGGAACTTGCGGCATCCGGCAAGTGGGCGGCGGGCAAGGCGAAGCATGGCTGGATTAACAACGGGGACGGGACGTTTACGGCAAAACAGGGAGCTACTTTGTGGGTTTTGTACGGCAGCCGGTGGCGGGAAGAGTCCGGGTACGAGGGCGATCCGGCAACGCTGCAAGTAGGAACTGTAGTTGGCAGGAACAATGCCCTTATCGAGCAGTTTGACAGTGGGCTTGGCTTTGAAATAAAAAATACTCTTGGGGCTGAATTCCACAGCAAAGTCAGAGACTTTTTTGTGCAAAACATGGCGTATCCCGCAAGGCGTACCAGTGCAGAAGAAATAACATGGTTCCTTGACACCGTTATCTCCGGTTTTGTGGAAGCCGAAAGAAACCAAGCCGAGAAAAGCCAAGAGCCAGCCACCCCAGCAAGGAGACAGGTTGTTTGGGGACAGTTGGGTAGGGGCATTATCAGGACAGGAGGAGGTGTATTGTTGACGGTCGCTGGTGTGGCTGGGAAGATTCCAACAAAAGGGCTTTCAACATTTGCCACAATATGGGGTTACAGAGAGGTTATGGATGGGATTGTTCAAATAGGCTTGGCGTTAGGCGGCGTTGAATACAGCGGAATGTTACCTACAATAACAGGAGAGATAGCAGAAGGCTTTGGGATTGTAGGTGAAACTGGCAGAAGTAGGATAGAGGCTGGCGTAGGGCTTGCAGGATCATTGATTGGACTAAGGTTTCCTGCTGAAAAATTGGGTATGTTACTAACAGTAGCCGACATTGGAATCTCTGGTGTCGATTTTGTACAGGCGTTAAATTTAATTAATTTTGGTAATGCTGCACGGCCTTCGGGAAAACCAACACTTGGCGAAACATTGGAACTGTATGGAAGGTATCTGCAATGGAGGAGTGCTGGCACACCGGAAAGCGATTGGATCGCCGGATATTTGAAAGATAGGCTGTTACTGGATTTGGATATGATAATTAACGATCCAGACGCCCCAGATTACGCTCAAAACTATGCGATAAAAATACGGAACAGATTAACAGGGATTAATTAATTAAAGTGAAGAAGTGGTAAATCTTTATGCAGGACTATGTCAAAGCAATGATAATTCAATCTGCGATAGTATTTGTCGGTACAATATTAGGGGTGGGTTATGGGTTCTTTTTCTATTTTTATCTGTCACCTTATCTGTCGCCTTATCTGTCTCTTTTTTTTCTTATGCTTGGGTTTATGTGGATAGTGAGTATACCGCTAGGAATATATTTCATTTTTGGAAAGCATGTGTTTTTTTGGCATGGCAATACCTCAAAGGAAGAA
>WQUW01000152.1 GCA_009781915.1 Treponema sp.
TGTTGCCGGAAGGATAGGCTTGTCTAGGGCAGTTGACCGTGTGCGAGGTCGAATATTAACTATTGACGAATATAACAGGCTGAACAGAGGTAGCATCAAGCGCTTTATCGGGCTTGAGGTGCGCTTTAATGATGATCCAAACGGCGTACATTGGGTAGGGTTTGTTGAGCCGACTACGGCCAATGACGGGACTCAGTGTTACATCATATCGCCTACGTCTGATTCCGATACCGATTCGGGAAATGTTCGCTTTGAGCAACGTGGGGGCTGGAGATGGGAGAATAATCGACCCCTTATTCCGATAGGCAATAGAATTATCGGGTACGTTGTTTTTGACGTGCCGTAATTATACCACACGCAAGGAGAAAATATGCTTAAAAAAAGGGTTGCGACAGTTATTTTTTTGTTTCTTGTGATTAATTTTTTGCCGACACAGGAGATTGACAGAACGCTGTATTTAAGAACGACCTTATTGGAAATACATAGCACCCCCACCTCTGGCTTTGTTGAATACTACAATGTTGATGCCAGATTTGTGCGCTCATTTACAGGGTGGGGAGGAGAACGTTGGGAATTTGCCTCGCCCGACGGTCGCCTTACCGGAGTTTATATGCAATTCGTATCCGGCTTGCTCCCGCCGGAAGAAGGGCAAGTAGTTACCATTTTTTTTAGATGGGTTCCAGAACAAGGTGATGTAGTTGATTACTGGGTTGAAGCGGTGTTTATTCCGGTGGCTATGCCTGTTGCCAGCGAAGCGCCCGCCGCAAGTGGGCCGTCTGTGCTTTGGTACATGGCGGGCGGCGGAGCTATTGCGCTTTTGCTTGTCGGTTTTGTTGTCTTTCTTGCCAGACGGAAAAGGTAGCGGCGCGGGGGCAAAGGGCGCGTTACAATTTTTTCCTTGACGGGCGGCAGATGTTGCGGTAGAATAGGAAAATGCTACGAGCATATAAAAAACGCTGGGAGTGTTACCGCAATGAAAGAAACAGCCAACATTCAACTGGATTCCGTACTGCCTGAAATGCCGACATTTGAGCCCGGCATCCGGCGCGCGCCCCGGCGGGAGGCGGCCTTGTCCGGCGAAGACAGGGTAACCGCCGTCAAAAACGCCCTTCGTTACATACCCAAAGAGCATCACGAGGTTATGGCAAGGGAGTTCGCGCGGGAACTGGAAGAGCACGGGCGCGTTTACGGCTACCGCTTCCGCCCGGCGGGGAAAATCCTTGGAAGGCCAATTGACGAATACTCCGGAAAATGCGTGGAGGGCAAGGCGTTTCAGGTTATGATAGACAACAACCTGAACTTCGATGTCGCGCTGTATCCTTACGAGCTTGTAACGTACGGGGAAACAGGGCAGGTGTTCCAAAACTGGATGCAGTACAGGCTTACAAAAAAATATCTTGAACAGCTTACGCAGGAGCAAACACTGGTGCTGTTGTCCGGGCATCCCTTGGGGCTGTTCCGTTCGCACAAACTGGCCCCGCGGGTAATTGTGTGCAACGGGCTTTTTGTCGGCCTGTTCGACAACCCGCAAAGCTTTAACCGCGCGGCGGCTATGGGAGTGTCCAACTACGGGCAGATGACGGCGGGCGGCTGGATGTACATCGGCCCGCAGGGAATTGTTCACGGAACTTTCAGCACCCTGTTAAACGCCGGGCGGCTTGTGCTTGGCATCCCTAACGATCAGGACTTGGCCGGACGGCTTTTTGTTACGTCGGGACTTGGCGGCATGAGCGGCGCGCAGGGCAAAGCCGCCGAAATCGCCGGGGCGGTTACCATAATCGCCGAGGTCGATAGCTCGCGCATCAAAACACGGCACGAGCAAGGCTGGGTCAGCCGGCACACCGCCTCGCTTGAAGAAGCCATAGCGTGGGCCAAAGAAAAGCTCGCGGCGAAAGAGGCTTGCGCCATAGCGTATCACGGCAACATTATTACGCTCTTGGAATACATGATTGCGCATAACATTCATATCGACCTGTTGTCCGACCAAACATCCTGCCATGTGCCGTATGACGGCGGCTACTGTCCCAAGGATTTGAGCTTTGAACAGCGCACGGCGCTGCTTAAAGACGACCCCGCCCGCTTCCGCGCGCTGGTGGACATATCGCTTAAGCGTCATTATGAGCTAATCTGTAAACTCCACGAGCGTGGCGTTTATTTCTTCGACTACGGTAATAGTTTTTTGAAGGCGGTGTACGATGCCGGAGTCAAAGAGGTTTGCAAGAACGGGCGGGACGAGGTTGACGGCTTTGTGTTCCCATCATACGTGGAGGACATTCTTGGGCCCCAACTGTTCGATTACGGATACGGCCCCTTCCGCTGGTGCTGTCTTTCGGGCAAGCAGGAAGACCTTGACGCCACCGACAGGGCGGCGATGGAATGCATAGACCCCACCCGCCGCTATCAGGATCGAGACAACTATGTGTGGGTGCGGGACGCCGGAAAAAACAAAATGGTCGTGGGAACAAAGTGCCGCATCTTGTATCAGGATGCCGAAGGCCGTACAAAAATCGCGCTGAAGTTCAACGAAATGATACGCAAGGGCGAAATAGGCCCCGTCATGCTTGGGCGTGACCACCACGACACCGGCGGAACCGATTCCCCGTTCCGTGAAACTTCCAACATCAAGGACGGCTCCAATGTAACGGCTGACATGGCAACGCAATGCTTCGCCGGAAACTGCGCGCGGGGAATGAGTCTTGCCGCGCTTCACAACGGCGGCGGCGTAGGCATCGGCAGATCGATTAACGGCGGCTTCGGCATGGTTCTGGACGGCAGTGAGCGGGTGGACACGATCCTGAACATGGCAATGCCTTGGGATGTTATGGTCGGAGTTTCCCGCCGGGCGTGGGCCGCCAACGAGCACGCCGTGGAAACCGCTCAGACCTACAACGCTAACAACACTGGCACGGATCACATTACTATTCCGGTTGTTGCGGAGGACGGGCTTGTCCGCTCGTTAATTGAATGAGAGAGAATTACTATGCCGAAAGCCTGAACGCACGAAAGCTCTTTCAGGTTTACCAAACAAAGCACCTAAGAGTGAAGCAATACTTTGATGCGGAGATTTCCTTTGTCAGAAATCGCCTTCAAGGTACGGAGCATGTTTTGGAACTTGGAGCAGGATATGGGCGCATTATGAAAGAGCTGTCGCCACATTGTGCAACAATCACCGGCATTGATATTTCGAAAGATACGGTGGAGTTTGGTAATGCGTATTTAAGCGGTGTGCCAAATGCTAGACTTCTGGTCATGGACGCGCATGATTTGAAGTTTAGCGAGCCTTTTGATGTAGTGTTGTGCTTGCAGAATGCATTATCTGCCATGAAAACACAGCCGCTTGAATACGTAAAAAAAATGACAGCGCTGCTTTCGCCAGGAGGCAAAATTTTCATCAGTAGCTACAGTGAGAAATTTTGGGAATATCGCAAAGCATGGTTTTTCGAGCAAGCGGAAAAGGGTCTAGTTGGGGAAATTGATGTTAAGCAAACTAGGGATGGGGTCATTGCATGCAAGGACGGTTTTCGTTCCATAACGCATTCGCCGCAAGACATGGACTTGATAGGAAAAACTTGCGGCATTAATTATGAGATAACGGAAGTGGACGAGTCGAGTATTTTCTTAATTATAACAAACACGAAAGGATAAGTATGGACAAGCGGTTACTGGTGTACAATATTGGCTGTCTGGCAACGCCCGAAGGGTCCTCGGCGAAAAAGGGCGAAGAGCAGGGCGAGATAACCATACGGAACAATTGCCATATCCTGATTGAAGGCGAAAAGATTGTCGAAATTGGGGATAACCCGCCCGGCCTTGAACGCGCGTTCAAAGACAGCGAAACACTTAACGCTCAAGGCCGCCTTGTTACGCCGGGGCTGGTTGACTGCCACACGCACCTCGTGTTTGGCGGCTGGCGGCACGGGGAACTGGGCCTTAAACTGAAGGGCGCAAGCTATCTTGAAATCTTGGCTTCAGGCGGCGGCATACTGAACTCTGTTGAAAAAACACGGCAGGCGTCTTTTGACGGGCTTTTTGAAAAAGCGTACGGCCTTCTTGACGAGTGCCTGTTGTACGGGGTTACAACGCTGGAGGCCAAAAGCGGGTACGGGCTTACTACGGAGAGCGAAATTAAATGTCTTGAAGTAATGAAAAAACTCAACGCCGAACATCCTGTGGATATTGTCCCCACGTTCATGGGAGCCCACGCCGTCCCTAGGGAACACAAGGAAAGCAGGGACAAGTTTATCGCCCTGGTGCGCGATGAAACACTCCCCCTTGTCGCCGAAAAGGGCTTGGCCCGCTATTGCGACATATTCTGCGAGAAGGGGGCGTTTAGCCTTGACGAAAGCCGCCTTGTTCTGTCGAAGGCAAAGGCCCTTGGCATGGCGCTGAAAATACACGCCGAGGAAATAACCAGCATGGGCGGGGCGGCTCTGGCGGCGGAGTTAGGTTGCGTTTCCGCCGAACACCTGATCAAAATCGATGAAACCGGCATACAGGCCATGTCAAAGGCCGGAGTTATCGCCGTGTGTCTGCCCTGCACCTCGTTCTATTTGAACGAGGATTTTGCCCCGGCCCGCCAGATGATACAGTCGAATGTCCCTGTTGCCGTGGCTACCGACTTTAATCCCGGTTCAAACCCGAATCTGAACCTGCAGCTTGCGATGAGCATGGCTTGTTACAAGTACAAAATGCTGCCGGGCGAAATCCTGACGGCGGTAACGCTTAACGCCGCCGGAGCTATCGGCAAGGGGGCGGAGCTTGGTACGCTGGAGGCCGGGAAGCAGGCGGACATTCTTGTGTGGGACACGGAAGATTTGGATTATATTTTTTACCGTTACGGGAGTAATCTGGTAAACACGGTTATTAAACGTGGAAACATAGCGCGAAGGAGTTAGCGAAATGGTATTGCGGGAACAGACACTGACACAGTTTACGGAATTGTTGGCATCGCCATCGCCAGCGCCGGGGGGCGGCTCTGTGGCGGCGCTAAACGGGGCCCTTGCCGCGGCCCTTCTGCATATGGCCGGGGCCCTGACTATGGGAAAGGAAAAATACAAGGAATTCCACGCAGAGGTCGGGGAAATAATGAAGGCCGCCGGGGAACTGCAAGGCGAGCTGCTTGCCGGGGTAGACAAAGACACCGAAGCGTACAATGCCGTGTCCGCCGTGTTTTCCATGCCCAAGGAAACGGACGAGGAAAAAGCCGCCCGCTCTGGCGCGATGCAGGCGGCGCTGAAAGAAGCCGCGCTAGTGCCGCTTGCGACAATGAAGTCGGCGCGCGGCTGCCTGAAACTGATTGCCGCGGCGTCAGGAAAGCTTAACACGTCCTGCGTAAGCGATTCCGGCAGCGCGGCCCTTTGCGCCATAGCCTCCGCGCGGGCTGCGTGGCTTAACGTCAAGATAAACCTTTCAGGAATAAAGGACGAGGGCTTTAGGGAAAAGACCGGCAGTGAAGCCAGGGCGATCCTTGCCGAGTCCGAGACGCTCGCGGAAAGCCTGTACAGGGAAATAGAACAAGCGATATAAGCCCCCCGCCGCGCGTGAACATTCCCGCCAAAAGCCCCGGCAGGGGAGGATATACGGTTTAAAAATCCCGCATGGGGAACCCGCTGCGGAGCCACGGTCTCCTTCGCGGAGAATCCATGCAAATGGCTTCTTAAACCGTATATCCTCCCCTGCCGGGCATTGTACCGCTGGCTCATGCGCGGCGGGGGCATTGCTGGGGGGAAGAACACCTGTTGACATACCCGCCAACAGTCGATACGATACCAATTATTGGCAATTTGTGAAGAAATTTGCATTTTTTTTCAAAAAAATGTTGAAAAAATGAATTTGTGGGATATGCTATCTGTTATGAAAACAGTCGTGAAAAAAACGATGATGAAAA
>WQUW01000153.1 GCA_009781915.1 Treponema sp.
ATTTACGGCTTTTTGATGTACATGGGCTACGAGGGCTGTATTAGGAGTATCTCTTTATATTACAAGGAGTTATGCGATTATCCGGGGCTCATTACATTTTGCCATACTTCATGATGAATAACACACACGCTTGGGAAATTTCAGCAAAAGACAAATGAAACCTGTCAAGTGTTCTTATACTGGTTTGCTCAGACAATTCTCTTACCCGTTCAAGTATTTCTGCGGCATAGTCAATTTTAATTGTTATCGTCTGATCGTAGAAGTGTCTTACTTTTTCCCTCTTTTCAATATCACCGATTTGATCTATTTCCAAGTCTAATGCAACGCTGCCTATAATTTCGTCCATGTTTTTTCTGCATCTATTTATTATTGCTAATATAGCCTCTCCTTCCATATGTATCTTTTCCTGAGTTTGATCATCATAGGGGCGGTTATAACAACAACTATCTAAATATAGCTTCATTCAAACAAAACACCAATCACGTATGTATAGACTGACTTAATGCTAAACCATGCGCAGAACATAATCAATAGGCCAAATTGCATGGTTTTCTCTGTTGGTATGGCGCATGAATTCGCCATCGCCCTACACCCGTGTACGCGGGCTACCGGGTAGTAATCCGCTCGGGGCTAAGGCGGGTGATTGTCGTGCCGTCTCCAAGCTGCCCGCGGTTGTTCCGCCCCCACGCCCACAGCGAGCCGTCCGTCCTGACAGCCAGCGTATAGTCTTGCCCAGCGGACACGGAATACCAGTCTGCCCCTGCCAGCCCCGCTACTATTTGAATGGGTTGAGTTTGGACACCAGCCGACTGCGTACTTGTACCGAGCTGACCAAATTCATTCCACCCCCATGCCCACAGTAAGCCGCCCGCTCTTATAGCCACGGTGTGCCTGCCGCCCGCCGAAACGGAAACCCAGCCTGTTGGCAACCCTATCTGCGAAGGGAAGAGGCGATCCCAAATCGGGTTATCGGAAAATTGGTTTTGATTGTTCCACCCCCAGACAAACAACGAGCCGTCCTCTCTTACCGCCGCAGTATGAGACGTACCGGCGGATACGGAGCGCCAGCCTGTCGGCCACGTTGGCAGCCCTATCCGGGTGGGAACAGAACGGTTAAGCCTTGTGTGATCCCCAAGCTGACCACGGTTGTTTGCCCCCCACGCCCACAGCGATCCGTCGGATCGAATGGCTACGGTATGCCGGTCGCCCGCCGAAACAGAGCGCCAGCCTGTCGCCAAGCCCATACCCGTGCCTATTTGGACGGGATTGATGCGGGAAAAAACCCCTGTGCCATCTCCGGTCTGGCCATTTTCGTTAGAGCCCCACGCCCATAGCGAGCCGTCCCTTCTTATGGCTACGGTGTGCCTGTCGCCTGCCGAAACGGAATACCAGTTTGACGCCATACCTACCCGCACCGGAGCGCTGCGGGCGCTTGTCGTGCCATCCCCAAGCTGGCCGTGCGTGTTTTGCCCCCACGTCCACAGCGATCCATCGGATCGAATGGCCGCCGTATGGAATGTTCCGGCGGACACGTATGCCCAATCGGTATGAAACCCTATTCTGACGGGATTGATGCGGGTGATTGCTGTGCTGTCCCCAATCTGCCCGATGTTATCGCCCCACGCCCACAATGCGCCGTCCGCCCCGATAACAACGCTGTGGGCGCTTCCGGCAGAGGCGGCGTGTACGGCGACAGGGGCCTCCCGTATCGCAAAGCCGGGATGGCAGGCGGCGAGAAGTATCATCGAAACAAAGCCGAATACCGCCACGGTTACCGGCGTTTTCAAAATTCCTTGTCTTCGCATTCTCTTAATAGGGATTATACCCCGTTTCCGGGGAATAATCCAGCGCTCGATTCGCCTGCGCCCCGCTTCCGGAGTCAGGGCGGGCGACCCGGAAGCCAAGAACGCTGGCCCGGCTGTTCGCAGGGGTGTAGAAGCGGTCAACGGCACGGACGCTGGTAACGGAAAACAGCCAGCAGCCGCCGCGAAACACACGTCCGGGCCCCGATGGCGGGCCTGCGGGGTCTGTCTTGTCCCTGGCGGTGTACGGCCCCCACCAGTCCCAGACCCATTCCCACACGTTCCCGCTCATGTCGTATATTCCCAAAGGATTGGCCTGAAGGATTCCGGCTTCCCGTGTGCGGCCCCCGCTGTTGCCGCTATGCCACGCCACTTCGCCAATGGTGTTGCTTCCCGCGAAGGTGTAAGCCCCCGCGTACAGCCCGCCTTTCGCGGCGAACTCCCACTGCGCTTCGGTAGGCAAACGGTATCCGGCGGCCCCCTCTACCACCTGAACAAAGTTCCAGCGTGACGCGGGTGCAGACTCCAACCCCGCAGGCGGCAATCCGTGGGTCAGTATCCATATGTCGGGGTCTGTCTGTCCGTCTATGCTGTACGCGGGATCAAGACCTTTAAGCATACTGAGCCGGTTACTGAATATTACCGCCTCGTGCCAGCTTACCATCTCGACAGGCCGCCGCGCGTCCGCCTCCCCAGCGGCAGGGGGCCTGCCTCGGGCTGCGGTAAACCAGCTTGGGTTAACGCCCATCACTTCATAAAACTGCGCCTGTGTTACGGGGTATCTGCCGATGTAAAACCCGCCTACGGTTACTCTGGACACGGGCGTTACATCGCCAGAGCCGCCAGCCCCCAGTTCCCGTCCAAGATAAAAAACGCCGCCGTCTACCCTTACCATTTCGACAGGCAGGCCGCCCCCGTTGCCAATTGCCGCAAGAGCCGGGAATGCCGCCAGCAGTGCCAGTAAGCTGATCTTTTTCATGTATTGAACACCTCGCCAGAAAACAGTGTATCAAGTTGCGGCAATATATTCTACGCGCGGCGGGGGCGAAGCTGAACGCGCCAGCGAACAGAACGCAAAAAACAAGCGAATACATGGCTAAACAAAATTACACAATGTAAAACAGCCTTACAAAAGCAAGCGGTAAGCAAACCCCCGGAGCAAGCAAAAGAGCGTTCGCTTCGGAGGATTACAGTTCTTTATTGTGCCGTCCTTCCGTCGTTGATCTGAGTGTCAGCTACCGGGTTTCTGCCTGTTCTAATGGCCCCTTTCAGGGCATCCGGCAACGCCGGTTTGTTTTGCGGCTGCTATGGCCACAGCGCCTCGGCTGGCCAACCCGGTTGCTTCTTCACGGCAAGCAGGGCCGCCAGCTTTGCCTTGCGCTCTGCGGCAAAGACTTCGTCAACTTCCGCCTGCGCAAGCGCTTCCGGTGTTTGCAGTTCTGCGAGGCGGCGCTGTAGTTCTTCGATGTTGTCGGCAGCCACGCGCTGGTCATAATCCGCTTGGGTGATTTGCCCCGCGTCTAACTGCTCCCGCAAGGACATGGGGACAAACTCGCCATCAACAACCCTGACACCCGGACGCTCAATCAGCCCTGCTTCAAACTGTTCCACCTCCGTCATGGGGCGCAAGATGCCGCCGTCAATGACATGGCCGGGGGGAATGGGCAACAGCCCTTCGGTTACCAATTGAGCGTCTGATTTACGCTGCCAATCTGCCGTGTAAAACTCCAGCGGCTCCATTGGCGTGATGTTCGCCAACGCCTCAAACGGCACTTCTTTTTTTTCGTGCCCGAAAAAGGGCGTTCCCCAAAAGTTAGCGTCAATGTCGCCGTGGTGCTTACCTGTGATTACTTCGTTTAAAACAGTAATAAATGCTTCCGCCATATGTTCCTCCTACGCGGTTCGTTTCCAAATTCTAAAAAGCCTGTTGCGGGGCCTGTTTACGGTGTCGGTGGGAACTGCAGAGGAAAGACTAAATTCCAAAGCAAAGCCTGCATCGCCGCCACCCAAATAATGCACTCCAAAAGTTGACCCCCTGCGAAAAACACCAGTGACAGTATGGTCACTGCGGAATCCCGCTCCATGCCCACCGTGAACAATAGTTCCTTGTGCATTCCTAATCGCGTCCGGCTCAATGCCCGCCACACCGCCTGACGCGCCCCACTGCTGGGCGGCGCTCCACGCCCTTCCCCGGTTTGCCCCAACCGCTCCGCCCGGCCCCGGTGTGCGAAAAAAGACATCTTCTGTGTCGTACTCCAATCTCCACGTCCCGCCGTAAAGCGCGGCGGGAGATTCGTTCGCGGGAAACATTCCGGCGAGGTCTCCCCGCCCAGAGATGGGGAACTGGATGTAGTAACTGTTAACAGGATGCCCGGCTCTATCGGCGTAGGCTGTCGTGGCAATCTGCGCGCTGTTGTTCCGCGCGGCGGCGGTGGGCGCTGTTGGCGTGCCTGTAAGCGCGGGACTTGCCAACGGCGCTCTGGTTGTATCCGTGGGATGGCGGTGATCCCCCCGCGCGAACTGCGTGGCAGTGCCTGCCGACACACCGCCGTCCATCAGCGGCGGAGTTGCGCTTATACGGCTATTGACATGAGCCAACGCCGCCGCCAGCACCTCAGCATCCCCTTGTTCGCGCGAGTGGGTTTCCTCGGACAGCGCCCGGATGAGGACCCGCCTAAGCTGATCTTCGCTAGTGTTATCGGGCTTCCCTCCCAGAGCTGTTATCAGGTTTTCCAGATTATCCAGAATAAGGTTTACCGTTTCCGCCGGAATAAAGGACGGCTTTCGCGCCGGGTCTGAAAAATCGCCGTTGGTAAATTTCCCGGTTTGGGCACCCACGCCCGGCCATGATACTTCCTCGTCGAAAAGAGAAATTGTCTCGTTGTCAGGATACATTCCCGCCATTAGTCGCCTCCATAAATAAAATGCGTGATATACTTTGCCAAAATGGTTAGCGATAGCTGGCGTTCAAACTCCCGCCTCGCGCCCTCCTGTGCCGGTAAAGCTTTCACAAACAGAACCGAAAAGGCGGCGGGGCTGGACAGGCGATCCGCGCCGAAGCGGCAGTGTCCGAAAAACGCAGGACGGTATGGGAAGCTGACATCCGTTACGGTAACTCCAAACAGGCGGCCCGTTTTTTTGATCGTCTCTATGTTGAAACTGTCAGCGCCGGAAGCCTGTAGAACGCCCCTGCGCTGTTCGGTATCAAGGCCGTGGTTTACCGCGCCCAGCCGCGCCCGCTCCCAGTCGCCGAGCAGGGCGGACGATGTCTCTATCCGGCTTTCGTCCAGTAGTTCGCTCATGCGCTGGCGAAAGCGCAACAACTCACCCAGCTTGGCTTTGACGAAAAGCGAAACGTCGCTTTCAGGATCCGAGAATTGCCTGTCCCACCACTCGCCCTGCGGGAACAATTTTTTTATGGAGGATTCGTACCGCTGTGCTGGAGCTATGTTCATTCCCATACAAGCTCCCCAAGGCACGGATATTCCAGTACCGTTGTTTCTATGATGCCCGCTGGACTGCCGTTAAGCCTGACGGTAATATCGGTGATTGTTACCCCGTCAATGACCGCGAGGCGCAACGCTCCGGCGGTTATCCGCGCCCCCGGCTTCGCGGCGAACTGGAGCCACTCCCGTATCCTGTTTTCCGCGAGTTCCCGGTTAGATAAAAAATCTTCCCTCGCCACAAGTGACGCTGACGGAGATAGCGGCACTATGGCGGGAGTCCTTACCGTAAAGATAACCGGGGGCGCGTGGGCGACGATGTAATCCCGCACCGTGTCCAGTCCGCCCACCGGGGACACGCCCCTGTGCTGGCTGC
This sequence comes from Treponema sp., assembly GCA_009781915.1. GTDB lineage: Bacteria > Spirochaetota > Spirochaetia > Treponematales > Breznakiellaceae > WRKT01. Next base: position 5,622 of record WQUW01000153.1, read on the forward strand.
CGCCTATTACCTGTATTAGTAGCGCGCCGAGCGGACCGAAGTTTTTGAACTCCCACGCGGCGGATACTTCCGGGCTTGAGTCTACCGCCCACGCGGCCCAGTCGCCGGGCTTCCCGTAACGCGCCGGGTTACGCTGGAGTTCCCCCGATTTTTTGGACAGTGAATTAAGCTGCTAAATTATTTGTTAATGCTAAAGGTGTAGCATATCCGATTGCCGAATGTCTACGGCGTCTGTTGTAATACATTTCGATGTATTC
>WQUW01000154.1 GCA_009781915.1 Treponema sp.
GCCTGTGCGGAAAGTTTTTTCAAAACGCTCAAACGGGAACTGGGCATTCTTGATGGGAAGCATACGAAAAAGGAGGTAAAAACAGGGGTATTTGAATACATCGAAATGTATTACAACAGACGCTGTAGACATTCGGCAATCGGATATGCTACACCTTTAGCATTAACAAATAATTTAGCAGCTTAATTCAGTGTCCAAAAAATCGGGGGAACTCCACTTGCCCGGAGCGCTCGCTTTGGCGGCGCTGGTTACCCTTGGGGCCTGCGTTACCCACTTGCCGCTGCTTGAACCACTGCCGCCGCCTGTGTTCCAGCCGGAGGGCGCGAGGCAGGCGGCTGACACTGCCGCTGACATTGCGGCGGCGGCGGAACTTAATTGGGAGATTCTGCCCGGCGGCACGGGCGTAGTCGTTACCGGATTTACGGGAACCGGAGCGCACGCGCATATACCGGCGAGGATACAGAGAATGCCCGTTACCGCCATTGGCCCCGCCGCGTTTCTGATGCGGGGTCTTACCAGTGTTAGTATCCCAAACAGCGTTACCAGCATTGGGGCAATGGCCTTTGCCAGTAACCAGCTTACTTCGGTTACCATACCGCCGGGGGTTACCAGCATTGGCTCCACAGCGTTTGCCAACAACAGGCTTACCAGAGTTGACATTCCGCCTACTGTTACGAGCGTTGGTTACCGGGCGTTCTGGGGCAACCAGATAGCCGTTGTTGTAGTTCCCGCCAGTGTTGTCAGCGTTGGTGATGACGCCTTTGGCGACGCTGTCCTTGCGCGGCCTGACGGAACGCCTGTGCTGTTAGCCGACTTACAGCAGGATGCCGCCGGAGGTGTGCCGCCAGCACCCGTAGCCGCCGCGCGTGAACACCGGGCAGTGGTTATTGGCGGCAGGAATTGGCTTTCAGCGGAAGCCGCTTTAGGTGACTGGTTCGATACAGGTACGGATATGGGTGGAGGTATACGCTACACAAGGGACATAAACCATTTCTTTTCTGTCGGGGCAGCCGCGTTTTTTCATGGGATATTTTATAATGATGGTGAAATGGGGCCAGCGAGAGAAATCGCCCCGTTTTGTTACGGAGCAATGGCGACTGCTCTCTTTTTCCCCGGACACCGTTCTATATTTTACCTTGAAATTGGCATGGGCTGGGGTCGTGGTCTAACCGGATTCGGATCCGGATCCAGTGGCGGCGGGGGGGAAATATGGAGCGCTTACTATGTTACCGGTTTTACTGTGGCTCCCGGCATAGGGTGGAGGCTTGGAGGGCGTGCCGGAGGTTTTTTTGTAAATCCGTTTATAAGCATGCCCATAGTGCTTGGGGAGCAACGGGTACGGAGAACCGCTCCTGACCCTCCCCGTCCTGATCAAGGGGGAGATTTGTCAGGGAGGGATTTGTCGGTGGCATTCTCAGACTCGGCGTTGGCTTTGGCTGGACATGGTAGGGCCGTCCCCCGCCGCCACAGCCAAGCATTACGCTAAAAGCCCCGGAGGGGGAGGTGTTTGCGGGTACGAGAATACCCTGCGGTAATGTCGTGGGGGCGACCCTGCCGAGGGATGCCCTCCGATGATGCCGCAAGCAAATGTTCTGCGGAGCCCCTCCAGCAATGTCCCCGCCGCGCATGAGCCAGCGGTACAATGCCCGGCAGGGGAGGATATACGGTTTAAGAAGCCATTTTGCCCAGGCTCTTTAGCGTAGGAGACCGTGGCTCCGGAGCGGGTTCCCTGGGCGGCTTCTTAAACCGTGTACCCTCCCCTGCCGGAGCTTTATGCGGGAATGTTTGGCTCATGCGCGGCGGGGGGCGGGGCGGGCTTTTTTGCCCCGTGATCGACCAGATACAGCGGAATGGAAGCCAGCTCTTTGTCGTCCATGTAAAGGACAAAATTGATTACGCCGCGGCTTTTTAGGTGAAGGTTTGATATAGTAAACACCAAGTGGGAGACAGCGGTGGCGTTTCCCGCGCCTTCTATCTCTACGTTGCCCTTGATGGGGGTAAACACTTCTTCGCCGTCCAGATTTCGTGTTTCAATCCTGAACAGGTGGCTGGAGAATTCCCAAAGGTCAAAACGTATTCTGACAACAACCGAAAGGCGGGGATGGACGCAGGGGAAATTCCGGGAAACAATCGTATCGAATGTTCCGACAATGGTAAGCTTTCCGGAATTTTCCTGGGCAGAATCACAAAGGGTAAAAAGCTCTATTCTCATAGTATAAAGATACTACTTTTTTCGACTTTTCGCACCTGTTTTTTGGCATTTATACCTTTTTTCTTCTGGAGTTCACAAAGCGGGAAAAATCGTTGATGTTTTTCACCACGATCCTGTCCTGAAGCATCTCCATACGGCGCTGGTTTACAAAGTTGTTCAGGATTTCCCGTGTCTGGTTCACCGTCATGCCCGCCCACTGGGCCACATCGTCCACGGAGGTTTTGAACTCCCTCCGTTCCGTGGACTTGTCAATGTCCGCTTGGCTCTCGTCCAGCATAAGGAACACATCGGCAATCTTCGCCGGGGGCTCATCCAGCGTAAGAATCATGAAGCGGCGCTTGGAATCGTAAATTCGCTTGGAGAACATCTTTAGAAGTTTCAGGGCGATTTGCGGGTTGCCCAGCATAAGGATTTCAAAATTCTTGCTGTTGAATTCCAGCACCTTTACATTGTCCAGCGCTATGGCAGTGGCAGAGCGGGGGGAGTTTTCCAGAATCGCCATTTCGCCGAACATTTCGGACGGCTGGAGTATGTCCAGCGTTTTCTCGATGTCCCCGATAAGTTTTACCAGTTGAACCCTGCCGGACTGGATAAGGTAAAAAGCGTCCCCCGGCTCGAACTCGGAAAAAATCATTTCTCCGGGCTGAAACGTTCTGGCAAACCTGCCAAATGCCGCCATATCCACAGTTGCCATGCTACGCCTCCAACGCCTTCAGAGCCCTTCTGGCTTTTATCTTGGTTCCATCTTCCTCGCTGCCGGGCATGGAAAGTATCTTCTTGTAAAAAATCATCGCCTGATCTTTGCGGTTGTTTCTTTCGTAAGACTGGCCCATGTAAAAAAGCGCGTCTTCAAGGTCAGGATGCTTGGGGTACTTTGTTATCATCATCGTGTAGTATTTTATGCAGTCATCGAACTTGTTCAAAAGGAAAAGACAGCGGCCTATCTCGAAGTTGCTCTTCGCGGCGTATTCGGCGTCCTCGTTGGCGTCCGCGATTTTTTTGAACGACAGGTACGCCTGCTGATACTTCTGCTGAGACACCATGCTTACCGCGTCATAGTAGGCCTTTGACGTGTCGGTTACGGCCCGCGGAGAAGGAGCCCCGGCCCCCCCGGAAACACCACCTGAGTCCGCCGCCCCAGCGGAGCCGCCCGATTTCGCCAGCGCCATCTCGGCCTGCTGAAGATGCCCCGCCGCCTGAGCGGCGTTTCGCCCCGATGGATAAAACGTCAGGTAGCGGCTAAACACATATTTCGCCTGAGCGTAGCTTTTGTTTTTTAGGTAATGTTCCCCAACGCCGAAAAGACCGGCATCAGGGTTTTGCTGATCCTTTTTTTCCATCAGGCTGGAAACCTGCTTGTGTACCTTTCGCAATTGGTTGGAAAGAACTTTAAGCATCTTCATGATGATCCGGGTATTAGCCATCGCCAGTGTTTCAAACTCAGGCACGGTAAAGGCCATGACTGTTGTGTCCTGAACCGCCATAGCGTTTTCTTCCCTGGGATACCGGCCAAGGGCGGATTTTACCCCAAAGAACTCGCCCGGCTGCACTATGTCGTTGACATCCTGCCCTGTTTCAATATCCTGATACTTTAGGTTTACCTTTCCGCTCTGCAGAATGAACACTTTTTCCGCCGGGTCTCCGTAGAAGTAGATAACCGACCCCGATTTATACTGTAGTGGTTTGGCCATTAGACAAATTCCTTTACCGCCGGGGCAGGTTCAAGCGGACTAGGCTCGAAGGGAAGAAAATCCAGCGTCTTTTTGAAACCAGTTCTGCGCCTGATTTCCCTGTACAGCGCGGCGGGATCCCCGACAACAAACATGGGCCTGTCCCCCACGGTAATTTCTGTATACCCCTGCGGTAATGTTCCCCCAAAAATATCAAGAAAACGCTCGTGCCCGTAGATGGGCTTTCCTTCAAGAACAAGCAGTTCTATATCCTCCATCAAGGCGCAGGCAAGGTTTTCGTACGCGTCATCCTTACTGGCCCTCATAACAAGTATATCTCCCAATTTTCCCTCGTCAAGAGAACCGGCGCGATCTTGCATCCAAAAAGCCTTAGCGCTGTTTATCGTTACCATTTCGAAAATCTTTTTGGGAGAAAGGTCTTCGCCGTACATTGTTTGGTACAGCCGCCTAATTGTACGTATTTCTTCCAGAAGGTTCGCCGGGCCGGAAGCGGAAGAATCCGTGCCTATGGTCAAGTTCAGGCCGGCATCGATCATCTTGCGGATTTTGGCGGTAACGTTGAACATGAGCATATTGGAACTGGGGCAGAGAGAGACGCTGGCCCCGGCTCTGGCGGCGGTTTTAATATCTTCATCGCTAAAGGCGATACAGTGAACAAAAAGGCAGTGGTTGTCCAGTACGCCCAGTTCTTCCATGCTTTTCAGGCTGCGCATGGATTCTTCGTCAAAGCCCTCGCTAAGATGGGTAATAAACGGCCAGTTATTCCTGACGGCCTTCGCGTGCTCCTCTTTAACGCCGTCCCCCCATTTAAGGTCGTAGGAGGTAGTTTCGTGGGCAAGCCCGTACTCCAGAATGGCCCGGATGGGAAGGGTGGGGAGTATTTTGCCGTTAATGGCGTGGGGAAAATGGTCGTTTACGGTAGTTACGCCTGAAAAAATGCACTTGTAGCTGCTTAACAGGTACAGTTCTTCCCGCGACAGCTTGGAGCGCTCGGCGAATGTGGCAGACGATTTAAGGTCGGCGTCCCACGGCTGCCATGTAAGGTAAAATGTACCCTCTTTGGGGCCGATTGGGGGCCGGTAATTGCCCTGAAGATGGTCGTGGGTATTTATGAGGGAGGGATACACAAAGTAGTTCCCCTGCAAGTCCAAAACGGCCCCGCCTGCGGCGTAAACAGGGGCTATCTTCCCGCCGGAAACACCAACGCTACCGGTATGGGGCTGCTTGCCAGAGGTAACAACGATGCCGTTTTTTAACACATACCCAGACACTTCAAGACCATCCTATTTTGAACCTAAGCTCATCTTCCCCCTGTTTATAGCGCAAACGCCGCCGGCAAGTAATGCCGACACCCCCGTACCATTTTCGGCAGAAAACGCCTTTTTATTGAATTTGACCCTTTTTATGAAAATTGTCAATTGCCGCCCCCCGTTGCGCGTGAGCCAACAGTTCCGCCCAAAGCCCCGGCAAGGGAGGATATACGGTTTAAGAATCCCGCCCAAGGAACACGGCTACGGAGCCTCGGTCTCCTTCGCCTAAGAATTTGGGCAAATGGATTCTTAAACCGTATATCCTCCCCTGCCGGGCATTGTA
>WQUW01000155.1 GCA_009781915.1 Treponema sp.
GATGCCACGCGATGCGCTCTTTGCTTGGCGGTGCGGCGGGTTTTTCCGGAGCCGTGGTTTTTGCCATAGTACAAGTATAGGCCGCCACGGGGGGAATAACAAATGCGGCGAATGCCGCGCGACAATGCCCTGCGGTAATGCCGGGCGCAGATGTTCTGCGGAGCCCCCCAATAATGCCCCGCCGTGCGTGAGCCATCAGTACAATGCCCGGCAGGGGAGGATATACGGTTTAAGAAGCCATTTGCAATGGACTCTCCGCGAAGGAGACCGTGGCTCCGTAGCGGGTTCCCCATGCGGGCTTCTTAAACCGTATATCCTCCCCTGCCGGGGCTTTTGGCGGGAATGCTCACGCGCGGCGGGGGGCCTACTCGCCTACGCCTTCCGAAAGCCGGAATTCCGGCGGGGCCAGAATCTCCCAGTCAGAAAATTCGAACATATCCGTGTCGATCCGCATAAAGAAGAAAGAGCCGTAGCCGGCCCCCGGGTCAAGGATATTCATAATGTTGGCAAAACCGGGACTAGCGCCCGGAGCGTTAATATCACGGGAAGGGAGCCTGCGAATCATAGTTTCCGGATCACGGGTATATATGTCCCACGCATGCGCCGAAGCGGAATGCAGACCCTGCGCCCGCGCCCGGAAACTGTTGTCTCCGGTGCGCTCCGTCAGGGCTTCCAGCGTTACCCCAAGATTGTTCTGGGCAACCATAATGCGCCTTACGAGATCACGCTGGCGGTCATCACCGGTCGGCATAATCGAAGGGAGCCGGTCACGGTCGGCGTAGAGCATGGCAAGAAGCTGGTCGTAAAAGCCCTGCGCGGCGAAATAATTGCCCCGCAAGAACGAAGCGTTGCCCAGAGCGTAAAGAATCCGGCGGTTAAGCGGCATTTCCCGGTGGGCCGCCAGAAAGCGTTCAAGCGCCTGCCCCCACTCAGCCAGATGATAGTAGGCGACCCCCATGCGGAACTGTATTTCAGGCGGGGCCCATAGATTCTGCTCGGCAAGACGGTAATACTCCAGGGCGGCCTGCATATTGCCCTCCCTTGGAAACGCGAACAATTCCAAATCACCCATAAGCGCGTAGAGCCTGCCGAATTCCGGGGCAGGAGTCAAAAGGCGGCGGGAAATACCATCTTGATACAGGGCTATGCCCCTTACAAGATGCTCTCTGGCCGGGAAAAATTCCCTGCTACCGATAAGAAGTTCGCCGTACCGGCGCAGGGCGTTAATGTGGCTCCTTATGCGCCGTGGACTTCCTTCCCCCGCGGCCTGGAAGACCCTGAGCCCAACCTCCAGCGTAAGCCGTTCATCATGCGGACTGCGGAAATATTCGTAGTATCTGGCAAGGTGATAATAGGCTTCGGGCAGCATGGGGTCTTGCCGGATGGCCCTAAGAAGAACCTCGCGGATGCCGCCGATATGCTCCAGAAACTGATTCGGCACACCCCGCACTTCTTCGGTTCTTTTGTCCAAAAAGTAGCCGCCCATCTCCGCCAGCGTAACGGCGGAAATCCGCCTTCTAGCGGAAGCCATAAAATGGGATTGAAGGGCCAGCACTTGTTCAAGATCATCGGTGCGGATAAAAAACATAAGCATCCGCTCCAGCATAACATCGGAACGCCCGTCCCGCTCTATGATTCTGGCGAACGCCTCCCGCGCGTCCTCGAAGCGGGAAGGATCGTATTCGCCCCAAGCCATAGCGTTGTCGCCCAGCGCAAGAAGCCCGTCCCGGTCGGCGGGGAAAAAATCCAAAAGGTTGCGCCGCAATATTCCCTCCGCCCGCTCGTGGTGTCCCAAGATAGCGCCCACCATGTACGCGTATTCAAGAACCGCCGCCCGGTCAGGAATGCCCCGCCTGCTTCTAGAGGCTGTAAAATTAAGGAGCTGAAGGTACTTTTCTTCCGCTAGGGTAAACTGCCGGGCATCCACGAACGCCCGCGCGTATTCGTAAAACCACGATGCCCTTGGGTGAATCCTGAACGCCTCCAGAAACCGCTCGTTGGCTCTGGCGAACTGCCCCGTGTGTATCTGTTCAAGACCGTACTGGTAAATCCTGTCGGCCCGTATGGGGTTGTAAACGAACCGCCAGCCAAGGTAGCCCAAGCAAAGGCCCACCAGCGCGACCACGATAAAAAGCCTGAAAATCGGGAGGAAGTTGTGAACAAAAATATATCCAAAGCTGGACTGCTCGGCTTCCAGCGCCTCGCCCGTTTTCTTTTCAAAGCCTTTAGGAATGGGAATGGGCCTGTCCAGTATTTTCCCGGCAAAGCTGGCCGCTTCTCTGGCTGACGCCCCGGCTATCAGCATTTTTACCAGCCGGGACATCTTGGCCGGGTCTACCGCCCGCTCCGCGATAAGTTCCTGACAGGCTATTCTAAGGTTCAGGGGATACGATGAAAGGGTCGCCTGAAACTGTTCCAGTTCTTCATTGGACAGGCGGATTTCTTCGACCGTTTCCGCCTGAGCCGCCGCCTTTCTTGCCGCCGTCCCCGCGGCAAGAAGGCCCGCCTTTTGGGTAGCGACATTTACCGGATCGGAGGCTCCCTGAAAAATATCGTCCACGCCGGCAAGGGAAAAATCGTCAAGAGCGCCCCCCAAACTGGCGGAATCTTCCTTGGGCAGATCAAAATCCCCGGTTAGGGCGGAGGCGTCCAGCTTAAAACTGTCAAAAGCATCGCCGGGCAGCTCTTCCAGAACCGCGTCGCTGTCAAAGGCCGGGAGTTCCGCTCCAATCTCAAAGCCCTCGTCATCGTCAGGAAGCTCCATTGCGAAGGGTTCTTCGGCGAAAGGCTCTTCGGCAAAGGTTCCCCCGGCAAAGGCTTCCTCGCCGAAAGCCTCCCCGGCGGAGGTTTCTTCCCCGGCGAAGGCTCCTTCAGCAAAGGCCTCGTCAGCAAAGGCTGGAATGTCCTCCGCCGAAAACTCCATAGATTCGCCTGAGTCAAAACCGGGCAGGCTGTCAAATTCCCCAAAGCCGGTATCAACGGCGGCGAATTCGGCGGCGCTGTCCCCGGCATTGTCTTCCGTGGTTTCTTCCATGCCGAAATCTAGGCTTTCCCCGCCGGGAAAGGCCCGCCCGGCCTCTATTTCATCGGCAAGGCCGTCCAAAAGGGCCGCCGTGTCAAAGCCCTGTGCGGGGGATTCTTCCCCTTCCTCCGGCGGGCTGCCAAATCCTTCCAGCCCTTCAAAGCCTTCCAGGGAAAACTCGTCAGAAAACGCATTTTCCTCCACGGCGGGGCTGGGAGACGCAAAATCGTCAGGGATAGTGTCTATAAACTCGCCAAACTCAATGTCTTCCTGTCCGGCAGGGGCGTATTCTTCGCTGTCAGAAGCGCCCCCCAACAAGTCGCCAAAGTTGTCGAAAATGTCGCTTTCCGGGCCGTCACCCGCAAGACCCAAATCCCCCGGAAGCGGATCGCCTGATTCTTGCGGGAATGAGTCCAAAAATTCTTGGGGAAGGTCTACCAGTTGGGACAGATCGGGCCCTGTCGCAGAACCGCTGTCCGGCAGCTCCACCGGGGCATCCTGTTCATCGCCTATGCGGCTAAAAGAGGACCTAAACTCTTCCAAGGCCTGTAAAGATGGCATATTAAGATACTGATATATTCGCCGATATTTGTAAAGAATAAATGAGAACAATCATAACAACGGCGCTCCTTATATTTATTATCGGAAATATCGGAGCGGTCGATACAGGAACTTATCAGTTTATTGATCTTCTCAGAACCATGCCTGCCCCGGAAGGGCCCAGCGTCTTTGAAAACGGGGTGGTTTTTACCGCCAGTTCTTCGCACCAGCGGGTGGGCATATCATTTGCCCACGAAGGTTTCGCCAAAGTGCATTGGTTTCAGCAGCTTATGGTTCCACGGGATCACGCGGAACTTGTTACCGAGGGCGGAAGGAGAAGCCGGAGAACGGTTGATCCTTACATGGATTCAGGGATCATGTTTCATGTTGAAAGGATCCCGCCGGGCATTAGATACCTGGATTACCGGCTGGTTATTGGCGGCCTGTGGACTGTCGATCCCCTGAACCCCGTAACCGTTACAAGCCCTGCCGGAATTGCCCTGTCCCGCCTTCGTTTGCCGGCGGAGGCTCAGGTAGCTGCGGCAATGCCGCCGGGAATCTTCCAGTTCAATTTCCGGGCCGCGCCGGGAGAGACGGTTACCGTAGCCGGAAGCTTTAATAACTGGGATCCCTTTATGTACGAACTGCGGGAAGTAAGCCCCGGCTTTTATACGCTTAGCCTGCCCCTTGCACCGGGCCGCTTCCAGTACGTGTTTTTCCACCGGGGGGAGCCGATTCCCGATCCGTCCAACGCAAGGCGGCTATACTCTCGTGATGGCAGGGTTGTCTCTGAAGCCTTTGTCCATTAACTTACTGTCAGCACTGATAGTTCAACAAATTGAACTTCTGTGGTATAATCGTTAGCTATTATAGACAATAGTAAAGGGGTAATGACGTGAGCGAGAGGAAACATATTGTTACGTGGCAGAATTCCTATTCTGTGGGGATACGGCTGGTTGATGAACAGCATATGCATCTTATCAAACTGACGAATAGGCTTTTTTCCAGTTGCTTAATACGCAAGGAAAAAACCAAAAGCGTGTTTGCCGCTACTGTTCGTGAGGCAGTCGATTATGTCGGCTACCATTTCAGCACCGAAGAAAAACTGATGGAACGGGTTAATTACCCCGAATTCAGACGCCACAAGCAGGAGCATCTGGACTTTGTCCGGGAAGTTTTTAGCAACGTAGAAGAATACAACTCAGGCAGGCTTTTCGCGCCCCTTTCTTTTGTGTATTTTCTGCGGGACTGGATACTCCGCCACGTTGCCGTAACCGACAAAAAAATGGGCGACCACCTTCTAATGATGAAGAGAACCGGGGAACTCCAAAAGATAACCCTTAGGGTCAAGACGGACGAATCCGCCAACCGGGTATATATAAAGTAGGTTTGCCCCCCCGCCGTGCGTGATGTGAGCATTACCGCCAAAAGCCCCGGCAGGGGAGGATAAATGTTTTAAGAAGCCCGCCCAAGGAACACGGCTACGGAGCCTCGGTCTCCTTCGCCTAAGAATTTGGGCAAATGGCTTCTTAAAACATTTATCCTCCCCTGCCGGGCATTATACTAGAGGCTCACGCGCGGCGGGGGCATTACTGGGGGGCTCCGCAGAGCACTTGCCCCAGGCGTTACCGGACAGCCTCCGCCGCAACCTCTATGGCAAGTCCTGTTGCGATGTACCTGCGTGTACTGAATACAAAGAACAAAAGGCTGGAGTCGATGCGGTCAATTTGCACACTGGTAACC
>WQUW01000156.1 GCA_009781915.1 Treponema sp.
AACTCCTTATCCTGTAACGACTTACGTTGTATAACCATAGCGCATAACAGTATACATTTTCCCTCACGCACCCCAGTAAGGCACTACAAACGGGAAGCTTTCTTTTTTCCCCGGAATACCGGGCCACAGCCAAACAGAAATTGGCGGCGGCCTTTTATGTATGTCTTGCTTGTATAAGCGGGTATTTTATTCGGGCTGTAGTCCTTTTGGACTGTAGCCCGTGTGGTTACCCGCCCTAAGGAAGCGGGGGCCGCAAAGAGGTGTGTATATGAAAAAAGTTTTGTGTGTGTCAGGAATCGCGGCTTTTATGCTGGCGTTTGGAGCGGGAGCCGCCACTGCCCAGCAGTTGCCGCTGAACAACGCCGTGCAGACCGCCGCGTGGGGGATTGCCGGAAGCGTTGACCGTGGAACACGTGTGGTAGTGCTGGCGGTTGAATCCAGCGCCTTTGCCATGTCCGACTATATAATCGGCGAGACGACCGTGGCCCTTATTGGCCTACAGGCCGTGCAGGGGTTTACCGTAGTACCCCGATCCGAAGTGAACATGGCGATAGGGGGGCTGCCCATTAGCACGTCCGGCTTTGTCAGTAACGCAATGGCGCACTCCGTTGGCGGGATTTTGAACGCCCAATTTGTGGTTATTGGCGCGTTTGAGTCTATCGCCGGGACATTTCGCCTTCGGTTACAGTTGATAGAGGTAGCAACGGCTAATGTCAGGGTTGTCCAGACTATTGATGTTGTAAACGACGCTATGGTCGCGTACTTTATGAGAGGAGCTGCGACAGCGCGGGGCGCACGAGCGCCGAGGGCGGTGATCGATCCGGATAACTGGCTTTCCTGGGGCGGATACGGGCGTGGCACTAATCTGCGGTACGAACAGAACAGGAGCGATACCCTTGCATTAGGTGTGAATTTGTTTTATTCAACAGGCCCCCTCTTCTCCGTGCCTCCCATTATCGGTTACAGGGATGACCGCCTTCCGGGATCAGCTTTTGGGCTTATGGGAACCGGCCGCTTGTTTCCCGGCGGCGGCCCGTTTTACCTGGAGCTTGGCCTTGGCCTTGGCTCAATGAGTGGGCAGGTCTTGAATCAAAGATGGGACTGGGGCACCGGAGACTGGCAGGGCTGGTGGGACCTCTGGGGCTTCTGGGAATCGTACACCAACTTGGGGCTGATGGTAAGCCCCGCCGTTGGGCTTAGGCTTGGGGGTAGAAGGCCGTGGGCGGGCTGGGCGTGGAGCTGGTTCTGGGACATAACCATAGCCGCCCCTGTGGTAATTGGCACTGAGGGCCTTACTGCCCGCTTTAAGCCCGGTGTCGCGCTGGGCTTTGCGTGGTAGGACGGATACGCCCCCGCCGTGTACGCGGGGGGATATGTTAAAGAGGAGTTTGTATGAAGAACATTATTAGAGTTTTGGGCGTTGTGGCGCTTGCCACGCTTATCGGGTTTTCCATGACGGGGTGCGATGGCCTCCTTGACGGACCAGGTGGCACCGTGACTCCTGGTCCGGATTTTCCTCCTGGGACGCCGTTTATAACTATTTCTTCCGGTGATGGCACTTCCACTATTACCCGCGGCGAGGCTTTGTTGCTTACCGCCACGGTACACAATCTTGATGGTGTTTTTGAAACCAACACCATATGGTGGACGATTGTCGAGTACGAGTACGAAAGGGGCGACTGGGGCTGGGGTTGGGGCGAATGGATGGGCAGCGAGACGGAAACCGGAATCCACAGTACTACAAACTACTCTGCCAACCCCTACCCCGAGTACCATACCGCTTTGTTTTGGGTGGGTCGCTACGAAGCCCGCCCAGCCCTTACTGTACGGGCACGGCTTGCAGAATTCCCAGCCCTGTATGCCACACGGACATTTACGGTGGTTAACGGCGACCACAGTGGGGACGGCTAGAGCTATAGGGGGGCGTCCGGGGATAACAGCCTTGCCGGGGATTAAGCGCTGGGCGACAATGCCCTTTTGGGGAATGCCAGGGGGCTGATGCCCTCTGCGGAGCCCCCCAGCAATGCCCCCGTCGCGCGTGAGCCATCAGGCACAATGCCCGGCAGGGGAGGATATACGGTTTAAGAATCCATTTGCATGGCATCTCCGCGTAGGAGACCGAGGCTCCGTAGCGGGTTCCCCATGCGGGATTCTTAAACCGTATATCCTCCCCTGCCGGAGCTTTTGGCAGAAATGCATGGCTCACGCGCGGCGGGGGGCGGTACCTCCTTTGACTAAAACTGGGCAATTCTGTATACTGTATCAACACAAAGGAACAAAACTGTGCTTGATACTGGAACATTAGACGGAGCGGCCCCTACCGGGAAGGTTATCCCCGTCTCCATAGAAGACGAAGTAAAAACCGATTACCTCAATTACGCCATGTCGGTAATTGTGTCGCGGGCCCTGCCGGACGTGCGGGACGGGCTTAAGCCCGTTCACCGGCGGCTTCTGTACTCGATGGGGGAACTGGGGCTTAGGCCCACCGCGGCTACCAAGAAGTGCGCCCGTATCGTCGGCGACACCATGGGGAAATACCACCCGCACGGAGACCTTGCCCTGTACGAAGCCTTGGTGCGCATGGCTCAGGATTTTTCCCTCCGCTATCCCCTGATTTCCGGGCAGGGCAATTTCGGCTCTCTCGCCCCGGACGGAGCGGCGGCCATGAGGTACACGGAAGCCAGACTTTCCCGCTTTGGGGAAGAAATGCTTCAAGACTTGGGCAAAGAAACCGTCGATTTTGTTCCCAATTTCTCGGAAGAGGAAAAAGAGCCCACGGTGCTTCCGGCGGTGGTTCCCAACCTCCTCGTAAACGGTTCCAGCGGCATCGCCGTAGGCATGGCCACCAACATGGCCCCTCACAATCTGGGCGAAGTCTGCGAGGCCGTCTGCGCCATGATCGACAACCCCGGCGTTTCCCCGGACGAACTCGCCAAAATCATCCGGGGGCCGGACTTTCCGACCGGGGGCATTATCTTCGGGCGGCGGGGCATCAAGGAAGCCTACAAAACCGGCCGGGGAAAAATACTTGTCCGGGGCCGCTTTACCCTGGAAACCGCCAAGTCCGGCAGGGAAACCATCGTCTTTAGCGAACTTCCCTTCGGCGTGTACATTAAGCCCCTTCTTGAACGCATCGCGGTTCTTGTCCGGGACAAGGTTATCGACGGCATCGCCAATTTCAACGACGAATCCGGCAAAGGGGAACCCGTGCGGCTCGTGTTTGAGCTGAAAAAAGGAGCCATTCCCAAGGTCGTTCTAAACCAGCTCTTTTCCAACACCCAGCTCCAGTCAACCTTCGGGATTATTAACCTCGCTCTGGTGAAGGGCAGACCGCAAGCTTTAAGCCTGAAAGAACTGCTCCATTACTTTGTGGAGCACCGGATCGAAGTGGTAACCCGCAGAACGCAGTACGACCTAAGAAAAGCCGAGGAGCGGGCGCATATTCTTGAAGGGCTTATTATCGCCCTTGCTAACATTGATGAAGTGGTTGCCATCATCAAGGCTTCCAAGAATATCGCCGAGGCCAGAGAAAAGCTGCAGGAACGCTTCCTGCTTTCCGAGGCGCAGAGCAAGGCAATCGTTGAAATGCAGCTTGGCCGCCTTACAAGCCTTGAAGTAGAAAAAATCGAGCAGGAACTGGGGGAACTGAAAACCCAAATCGCCTATTATAAATCCCTTCTTGCCGATGAAAACAAGCTGCGGGGGGTTATCAAGGACGAGACCAGAACCATCGCCGAGCGGTATGGCGATGAGCGCAAAACAGAAATCGTGGCCGGGGAAGTGGAGAGCATCAACATCGAAGACCTTATCAAAAAAGAAGAGATGATGATCCTTATTTCCAACATGGGCTACGTGAAGCGGGTTCCTGTCGCCAGTTACCGGAATCAGGGACGGGGCGGCAAGGGTATGCAGAGCGCCAAGCTTGCCGAGGACGACTTTATAGAACAGTTGTTTGTGGCTTCTACCCACGAGCACATTATGTTTATCACGAGCGAAGGCAAGGCGTACTGGATGAAGGTTCACGAGCTTCCCGAAGGATCACGGACGAGCAAGGGAACCCATATCAAGAGCCTCCTCATGGTTTCGCCTAACGAGGACATTACCGCCGTGGTGGAACTAAAAGACTTCGGCAGTGAGGAAGACAAGGGCCCCTACCTTTTTATGGGAACCGCCCGCGGGGTGGTCAAAAAAGTGGCGGTAAGCGAGTTCGCCAACGCCAAGACAAGGGGAATTATTGCCATTAAGCTGGATGAAGGCGACAGGCTGGTAAGCGCCCTTCTTACCGGGGGGCAGGACGAGGTAGTGCTTATTTCCCGCAAGGGCCGGGCGCTGCGTACCCACGAAGAGCATGTCCGGGCGATGGGCCGATCTTCCCGCGGCGTTACGGGGATGAAGATGGGCGGGGCCGATGAGCTTTCCGGCGTTCTTAGGGTGGACGCCCCGGCTGCCGGGACAGCCGGTTCAAAGGCCGGGGAAAAAATGCTTATTATTTCCGAATACGGCTACGGCAAGCGGGTGGATTATAGCGAGTTCAGCTCCCACGGGCGGGGAACCGGGGGGCAGCGGATATACACGGTTACGGAAAAGACCGGCGAAATTGTAGGCTGCGTCAGTGTGCTGGAAGATGAGGAAATTATGTGCATTACCAGCCAAGGCAAGTCGATTAAGCTTAAAGTTTCAAGCATACGGGTCATGGGCCGCAGCGCCCAAGGGGTAAAGATATTCAGCATCGACAAGCCCGACTTTGTAACCGGGGTGGATCGCATTGTTAAAGAGGATGCCGCCAAGCCGGAGGAAGAGGCTGACTTGTTCACAGGCTAGCGCCGCCCCGCCGCCACAGCATTGCGTGTTAGCGGCGGGACCTTAGCCAGTGGAGTTCCCCCGATTTTTTGGACAGTGAATTAAGCCGCTAAATTATTTGTTAATGCTAAAGGTGTAGCATATCCGATTGCCGAATGTCTACGGCGTCTGTTGTAATACATTTCGATGTA
>WQUW01000157.1 GCA_009781915.1 Treponema sp.
GCAGAACTCAACCGCAGATTCCTTGAACTCACTCGTGTAACTTTTTCTTCGTTTCCTCATGATCTACTCTCCTTAGGTTTATCATGAGCTTAACTTTGTGTCCACTCAATCGGGGGAAGTTCACTTGGTCACCCACGCCCTCCCCGTGGCCCGGCACTTGGACACGCCAGCCGTAGCCCCCCACCCGCCTCGCACAGCCTTCCCGGCTCCGCCGGGAAGGCTCCCACCAATGCGCCCGCCGTGCGTGAGCCTAGCGGTACAATGCCCGGCAGGGGAGGATATACGTTTTAAGAAGCCATTTGCGTGGTGTTTCCGCGTAGGAGACCGTGGCTCCGTAGCGGGTTCCCCACGCGGGATTCTTAAAACGTATATCCTCCCCTGCCGGAGCTTTATGCGGAAATGTTCATGCGCGGCGGGCTGCGGGGGAAGGCTGGCGCAAAGAATGATTTCCGGGTATAAGGAATGTATGAAAAACCGTTTTTTAATAGTATCCGCCCTGATTTTTTTCGCGCCGCTGTTCCTTTCAACAGGCTGTACGCCCACAGAGCGGGGGGCCGCCAGCCCGCAAACCGCCGCCGGCCCCGGTCTGCGCCAGTTGAGCCAGAGGGTTTCGCCCCGGGATTTTTCGCTTCCGGTGGCATCCGCGGGGGTAGAGGGGGAAACCCTTACCCTTAGCGAGCTTAGGGGCAATGTGGTAGTCCTTAATTTCTGGGCTACGTGGTGTCCTTCCTGCCGGAGCGAAATGCCGTCCCTGGAATCCCTGCACAGCCATCACAAAGAAGACGGACTAACGGTCGTTGCCGTAAATATGAGGGAAAGCCGGGAACACGTACACGCATTTATGGACGACAACGGGTTTTCGTTCCTCACTGTTCTGGACACTGACGGCAGGGTAGGCAGTCTCTACGGGGTTCAGGCAATCCCCACCAGCTTTGTCATTAGCCGTGAGGGATACATCGTGGCAAGGCTCGTGGGGCGCACCAATTGGGACAGCCCGGGAATTCGCGCCGATTTGCAAAGGCTGTTGGAGCGTGCCGATTAAGCGTATTTTGGAGCCTGTTCCAAAACTCGGTTAGTTTCGGAACAGGCTTGGGAAAAAAGCGTCTATGCGCCGCTTTTTTTCATCAAATCTAATGTAGCTGTTCCAAAATCTGACATTTTGGAACAGCCTCTTTGTGGGGCAAAAAGAATGCCGTTGCCGAAAGGAGGAGAACGGCAACGGCATGAACTAATTTGGAGGAGATCTGGAAAGAAGGCACCCCATCGATTTGGCGGTTACGCCTGTCTTTACTTATAGAACAAGCCCATTCCCCCGAGGTTACAGTTTTTCACAAGCGCCAAAAATAGCGGAGCCCGGTAGACAGCCGTATGTTGGCGGCGACATCGGGCCTAAGGCTAAAATTGTGCCCTTCCTGCCTCTGGTACGACTGCCACGCGAGTTCCCCGAACAGGGAAAGCCCCCCCGGGCCGATTGGAATGGGGGAAAAGGCGGCGGAAAAGCCTAGTTCCCACAGCCATCCGTTGTAGTACCGCCGTTGTCCGCTTTCAAGGTCAAAGCCGGGCTCCCCGAATATGTAGGCGGGGCCGGCGAAAAACTGGAATCTGTCTGTTCCCAAAAACAGGGTAAGGGGAAGCCGGAGTACCCCCAAGGAATCATCCCACTGGGGCCGTATTTCCAGACCCACCCGGTACGCAGGCCCCCTGTACCCTGCCGAAGCCATAGCCGAAATGCCCCGGAACGCCGAGGGTGTCCCTTCGCCGCCGCCGCCCCATATCCATGCGGTTCCAAGGCCCGCGAAAAACCCCGGATCCGCCCACGTGGGGGACGGCCTTGCGGGGGCAACGCTAGCGGCGGGGCCGGATTGCTGTCTGGGTACGGGCCACCATGCCCGCATGGCGCTTCCCCTTTGGGTCAGGGCCGCCATGTCCCGCGCGATTCCTTCGTCCCAAGGAAGGGCCCGCCCGGCGCTCCTAAAGGTGCGACGCCAAAAGGATTCGTCCAGCCGGGAAATGATAACTCCGG
The DNA here is from genome assembly GCA_009781915.1 of Treponema sp. Classification (GTDB taxonomy): domain Bacteria; phylum Spirochaetota; class Spirochaetia; order Treponematales; family Breznakiellaceae; genus WRKT01. The sequence goes on from WQUW01000157.1 coordinate 2,024, forward strand.
TATTGGGCCCGTCAGAGGCGGAGTGAATAAACCTGCCATCCCCAATGTATATCCCGACATGGGAGACCCTTGCGCCAACGGTAACGAAAAAAACCAAGTCCGCCGGCTGAAGTTCGGACACGGGTATCCTTTGTGCCCAGTTATACATGGCTACAGAGGTTCTTGGGATGGTGTACCGGAGCGCCTCCCGGAAACTTACGTACACAAAGCCGGAGCAGTCCATGCCCCTGCGGTCAACGCCGCCAAAGCGATAGGGGACGCCCAGAAAGGTCTCTGCCGTTGCCAAGAGCCTAAGCCGGGCCTCAGCCGCCGTGCCAGCCCCCCGGTACGCCAGCGTCCCTTCCTGAATGGGAACCGCCGGATGCGCTTGCGGGGCCAAGAACAGGAGGCTGAAAAGCCACAGCCGCCCTAGTTTGCTATACCACTTCTTCATCATTACTGTATCGGCATATTAGCCTGCCTGTATGCCTGTGTCTATACTGCCAGCCGCCGGAAGCCGGGCGCGGGCGGTTGACACTCAATCCCGTTTTCCCGCTTAATATAAGCATCAAACCTTTATCTGAAAGCGCTTTTATTCTGGTTATCTCTGATTCCCATGGCGGCGTAGCAAACTTGGCGGCAGCGCTTGAATGGACGCGCGGTGCGGATTGTGTCCTTGACATGGCGGTCTTTTTGGGGGATGGCTACGAGGACTTGGCTCCGGCATCCGCCCGTGCGGGTTTTTCCCTTCCCTGGCACGCTGTCCGGGGCAACGGGGATTACCGGCCGTCCGTTTGCGACAGCAGGGTGCTGGAAATATCCGGGAAAAATCCCGGGCTTTCTTCCCGAAAGCTCTTTCTGTCTCACGGAAACCGCTACCGTGTGGAAGAAGGCCGTAGCGCCATAGCCGCCGCTGCCCGGAATGCGGGGGCGGAAGCAGCGCTTTTTGGTCATACCCACGTTCCTTGTTGTAGAACCGTGGGCGGGATTTTTCTGCTTAACCCCGGCAGCATAAGCCGCCCCCGGAGCAGCGCAGGCTGTACATTCGCCGTTCTGGAATGTCCCGCTTCCGGCCCGCTTTCCGCCCGCTTTTTTAACCTTACGGATACATGCAGGGAAATTAGTGTGGGGTGAGCCAACATTTCCGCTAAAAGCTCCGGCAGGGGAGGATATACGGTTTAAGAAGCCGCCCAGGGAACCCGCTGTGGAGCCACGGTCTCCTACGCTAAAGAGCCTGGGCAAATGGCTTCTTAAACCGTATATCCTCCCCTGCCGGGCATTGGCCTAGAGGCTCACGCGCGGCGGGGGCATTGCTGGGGGGAAGAACACTTGCGCCCGGCATTTAACCCCGCCAGCCTTCCCGGCGGATCCGGGAGGGCTGTGCGAAGCGGGCGGGGGATTACTGAAGAAGTACGCCGTTTACCACCCGGATGATGTTGTGCCTAGTGTTCAAACCCTGCGGTGTAACTGTTCCGCTAGAGCGGGACAACGCCGAACCTATTGTGGCTGTGTTCCGCAAAGCTTGCAGGGCGGCGGAGCGTTAATCGTGTGTTATGTGCAATACGAATAAATTTGAAACCCGGATATAAAAAAAATATTAAAAAAGACTTGAAAAAAAATAAAAATATTAGTATAATGTTTACTGTGGAAAAAATGGGGGTAAAATATGAGTTCACTATCAAATTTATCATTAAAGATTTTGGATTACAAATAAAAAATTTATCTAGCAACCAAAAGAATAAGAAATATTTACTAGCAAAAATTGTCCAAATTATTGCTTTCAAAAATCATAATGAAAAACAAAGCAGTACTCGATTTCATTATGTTGATTTTCCATTGCCAATAAAAAACAATATTCCAGAGAAACCATCCGTAAGTATTGTTATTCCGGCTTATATAAAAAACAAAAAAGATATAGCAAACATCGAAAATTTACTACAGTCAATAGAAAAGCAAACGATAAAACCGGATCATGTAATTATAGTTGATGATTGCTCTCCAGTTCAGTATCCTTTTTCAAAGAGGATACAATTATTTAAGCAACCTAAAAATTCAGGGCCTGCAAAAGCGCGAAATTTGGGTAAGCAAATTGCTGTTGAAAATCAATCGGACATTATTGCCTTTACCGATACAGATTGTCTCCTTTCTGAGAATTGGATTGAAATAATCATTAGGTCATTTCATAATCTAAATGATTTTCAAATATTATCAGGAAATACAATTTCTTACGATAAAAATTGGTTGGGGATATATCAAAATATTAACGGTACATTGAATGGCAGAAAATTTAAAGATAGTGAACGACTTCTGTATGGTACAACCGCAAATCTAGCAATTACAAAAGAAGTAGCTGAAAGAATCAATTTCAATGAGGTATTCCCATTGGCAGCAGGTGAAGATATAGAATTTTGTTACCGGGCAAACCAAATAGGTTTTGCAATAAAACACATTTCAGTAATGAAAATATTTCATAATTATGGATACAATAATAACCTATTGCACGATCTAAAATTATTTTACAAACAATTCAAACGATACGAGAAAGGCCAAGACACTTTATTGGTAGAAGTACCTGAATATTATACTTATTTTGATAATACAATTGAAATACAGGCATCAATATGAAGCGAATTTTGGTAACAGGCGGTGCAGGATTTGTTGGATCGCATTTATGTGAAAAACTTCTAAATGAAGGTAATAATATTGTTTGTTTGGATAATTATTTTACAGGAAGCAAATGTATAAGTAGAGTATTTACCCAACAGTTTAAAAAAAATAGCGGTCATAAGTACCTCCGAATGATATAATTATTTGACCACCAAATAAATCATTAAGGAGAGACAAATGACCACTAACAACA
>WQUW01000158.1 GCA_009781915.1 Treponema sp.
ATCAACGGCTTCTTGAATCTGGCGATATAAGTGATGAATGTAAAGTTGAACTTCGCCTGAGGGCTGCTCTCCTTAAGCCGGTTGAATTAAAACGTAATATGGACGCGGCGCGGGATCGGCTCTTGAAACTTTCCGTGATACAGGCCAACATCCCTTCCGGCAAGGTTTCTTAAACCGTATATCCTCCCCCGCCGGAGCTTTTTGCGGGAATGCTTGGCTCATGCGCGGCGGGGGGCAGCTCAATTCCGTGTGCTGTACCCCGAAATATCCTTGAAGGCTTCCGTTATGATAACAATGGGGCGAGTGATAAACACAACAACAACAACAATAATCAGCGCCGACACAATTACGGAAAATACCGCCAGAATAATGGTATAATTGGTCATGCCGTGTGCCCCCGCCGGAACATAATACTCTTCCGCGCTGAACATAACCGCCAGTACGCCGCCAACGCCCCCGACTACCTCGTTGGTGCGGGGGTTAATGATGGGAACAGTCAGCCGGAACAAACTGGTATCGCCAGCGTCATCCGCCGCCGCTGTAAGCTGTTCTATCCTTTCATCCCTTGAGTAAGGACCGCTAAGAAACACCATAATGTCTTCAAGGCCCGAAGTAAACTGCTGAAGCACCTCTCCGGTTTCCCGTGTAAAGGCGGAGGCGTACTGCCCTGTCATGGGGCACGATCCCAGGCGGGCGGTAAAACCGGCGTCCATGCCGTCAAGGGCGTCCGGCTTCCAGACTGTATACAGGGCGATCATGGTTTGCTCGTACATAACGGTACGGTGCAGCAGGGCGTCAAATATGTCACGTCTTTGCGGCGCAGGGATAGTTTCGTAGTGCCCCATCGCGTATGACAGCGTATGCAGCACCCGCAAATATCCGTCCTTGCGGCCCCGCAGATATTCGGCCCTCTGTTCGCTAGGATACCGTGCGCCGGAAACAGGCGCGGCGCTGGAGGCTCGGTGCAACAGCAGCACGGAAAGCCCCGTTACAACAACCGCGGTAACGACAAGCGCCATAATTCCTATCAGCAAAATGCTCAGCCCGTGTTTGGTTTTAATACAAAAACTCCTTATTCAGTAACGGAGGAATTTTTCAAAAAAAACACATCTGGAAGGGGAAAAAGTACATCGCAAAGTACGCCCTAAATTATTTTTCGTTCCGCCGCGATACGGATTGCTTCGGCAAGGCTTTCCGCGCCAAGTTTAACGTATACATTGCTGATTATCATTTTTACCGTGTTAATTGAAATGCTGCGGCTCGCCGCTATTTCCGTGCGGGAAAGACCATGGGAAAGATCGGTGAGTATCTCGCCCTCCCGTGGAGAGATAGCGATGCCAGCCGTTATGCCGCTTGCCTGCCGGTACTTTGCGGCAACATGGGCCAGCTGTTTGGCGTAAGAGGAAGATTTGCGGTTCACGGCTTCCAGCCACGGCTGGGGAATGCCGCAGCCGCCTTCTTTTAACGCAAAGGCAGTCAGGGTGCGCATATCTTTGCCCAGTTCGATAAACGGCATCAACAGGGTATTGGGAGATGACTGTTCATACGCCTGCGTCAAAACATCGCAGGCTTTTTTTCTGTTCTTCATTTTGTAATGCACGCAGGCTTCCATTGCAAGGATTTCCACCCGCCCAAACACATACGATTCCCGCTGCCTCATTTCCTGCGTGTACGAAAGCAAGGGCGGATAATTCTTTTTCATGTAGCAATAGCGGGCCTTTACTTGGTTGATAAAATTCTCGATAAACCCAGCGTGGCAATAGGGGGAAAAAACTTCCTGTACCCATTCGGGCACTTCTTCCGGCATATCCAGACTGTAGTAATACCATGCGAGGGAAATATCGTAATTGACAAAGCGGTTAAAATAATCAGTTTCGTCCAGTTGCGCCTTCATCTCTTTAAGCGCCCATCCGGCTTTCTGGTAATCCCCGTTAAAGAAGGCGATTCGCAGACAGTACAACAGCGCCCGGTGCGCCACTTCGGGATGCCGCTTTTCCCGCGCCCGGTCAATAGCGCGTGCGAAATATGTTTTCGCCGCGTGCGTATCGCCCTGATAGAATTTCAGTTCTCCAAATGCCAGATCGTCCTCTCCGCCGGAAAGCGTGTTAAAATAACGCTCCCCATGCCCCGCCGCGCGCTTTAGGGCATCAATGAATTCTTGCGGCGCTCCCTTTCGCGCGGAACCGGCGGCGCATATCCACGGACCCGGAAAGAACTTCGTCAGGCTGCCCGGATTAGCCGGATAAAAAAAACTTCCGTCAATCTTTTTCAGATAGCGGTCAAAATCATAGCGCCCGTCGCGCAAGGCCATGCAGAAGCGGGCGACAGCCTGACAGCAGTATATGCTTGCCAGCGAAGCCGTCCCAAAGCGGTCGCTTTTCGGCAGGCCCAGATATTTTTCCTCGTAGCGCTCGGCAAGCTTCATGGCTTTTTGCCAATTGCCCTGACACAAAACAGATCGCACATGGGCGCAGGCAAGGAACAGCACGGTATCAAACGCCTCTTGCGGGGCCTGTTCAATGATCGATTCAGCGCACCGGGCAATGTCCTGCGGAATCTGGAGGGGCAAGGCGATAAATATATCGACAATTGAAGCGTAATCCCCCGTTCTTTCATAGTACGACATAGCATCAGTCTTAAAATCGTTTCTGTCGCACCACTTCCCGGCAATCGCGTATGTCTTGTGTTTTTGCTCCTGCGATACCAGCTCCTCTTGCTGGGCAAGGAACTCCAGAAAAAGCGGGTGTATCTGGTAGGCGTTGATATATTTGTCGCTGCGCACATAAGCGCTTTGCCGTTCAAGCTCATCAATGATGTCTCTATCCATATCAGCTAATAGATTAATTAAATCAACCGATAGATGGTTAATGAGCGAAATCTGTATCAAAAAATGCCGCAGGCGGTCGGAAATCACGTCCCACACTTCAGTTTTCATGGACTGGAATATTTTGGCTTTAACCGCAATACGCAGGTATCCTGTGTAACCCGGCGCTTTCCGGTACGACTGCGCGATAAGGCTAATGGCGAATGCCCAGCCTTCGGTATCTTTCATGATCTCGTGCAGCACATCGTTTGGATACCCGTTTTCCGGTTGAAGGGGAATACCGGCATGGCGGAAATACTGGGCAAGTTCGGCTTTTGTAAAACGCAGCTCGTCTTCGCTCAGGTTAAAAACACGGCCCTTGGACGACATCGCGGCGGTGTTGACACGGGGGGTACAGCGGGACATCAGAAACAGCGAGCATCCGGGTGGTATGCTAAGAAACAGGTGTTCCACAAAGCGGATAATCACGGGCGCTTCGATGTGGTGAAAATCATCCATGACGGTGATGTGCCACCGGGAACCGGCGTGGCAGCGGGCTATGTCCGTATACCGGCTCAGTTTGTCCTGAGTATCGGGAAAGCCAAGCGTGTCGATTGCCCTTGCGAAGATTTCATCGGATTGCGACAGGGCGTGAATATAGTTTTTCCAGAACGCGCCAGAGTCATTGTCGTGTTCGGAAAGCTGCATCCACGCTGTATGCGCCGGGTATTGCCGCGTGAAATCACACACGGCGCTGGTTTTGCCGTACCCGGAACCGGCGCACAGCATAACCAAAGGGTACTGCGCCGCTTGACGAAACAAACTGTTGAGCCGTGGGCGCTCGTAATGGAAAAACGGGTACGAATCACGGTACGCCGGAAGCGTGGCTTCCATGCAACTACCTCCGTGTTTTTTTAAATAATACGGAGATTCTATCACGGATTCTCTTGTGTGTATACTCTTACCCTCCTTTGTTACGAGCCTGTAGCGCGCGACACGCGGCGGGCCATGGCGTAACGCAGGGAAGAGACAAAACCGGCAAACAAAGTTTTCATTTTGTCATTCACAGTGGACAACTCTCCACCTTCTTTTTGTACTGCTCCTCACCTTTGAGGAGATGGAACTGCCGCAGGGCAGATGCCGGCGGGATTCACGTATGCCAGTAAAAAAATGAAGCTCCAGCCGTTTTCTTCCGCTTACATTATCGACCTATTCTGCTCTACGCATGAATGTCCCCCCGCTGCGCGTGAGCCAACATTCCGCCAAAAGCCCCGGCGGGGGAGGATATACGGTTTAAGAAGCCCGCATGGGGAACCCGCTCCGGAGCCACGGTCTCCTACGCGGAGAATCCATGCAAATGGCTTCTCTTAAACCGTATATCCTCCCCTGCCGGGCATTGTACTGATGGCTCATGCGCGGCGGGGGCATTGCGGGGGGGAAGACGCATTTCTGAAAAAGCCTTGACCCGTCCGCACGCGCTAGCGGGCAATCAATCCATTCCTTGGAAGAGCCAACCCTCTTACAGAGGCTTGACACGACCTGCATTATCGTGCTAGCATTACCCCATGATGCGTGGTGTAACTGCGAACAGCCAAAGCTATTTCCCGAATGTGGGCGTTTTTTGCCCGAATTCGCCTAATTTGGCACGTTTTCTTCCATTAACACACACACACACACACACACACACACACACACACACACACATAAGACTCACTCGATCCTTCTAAAAAAATTTCCCATTTTTCCCGCTCACACCCCAGTCAGGCATCGCAGAAGGGAATCTGAACTTGTTCCAAAACTCGGTTAGTTTCGGAACAAGTTCTAGGAAAAAGCGTCTATACGCCGCTTTTTCCACCAAATCTAAAGTAGCTGTTCCAAAATCTGACATTTTGGGACAGCTTCAGATTTCTCTTCGTAATAACAGTCCAAAGCAGAGATTGCGGCGGGCTTTTATTATGCCCCGTTGGGGTAACTCTGCCTAAAGGCGAGTAATCAATTTCGTGATTACCCGCTTATAAGGAAGGCGGGGGTCACAAAAATGGAGCGTG
>WQUW01000159.1 GCA_009781915.1 Treponema sp.
AATACATCGAAATGTATTACAACAGACGCCGTAGACATTCGGCAATCGGATATGCTACACCTTTAGCATTAACAAATAATTTAGCGGCTTAATTCAGTGTCCAAAAAATCGGGGGAACTCCATACTTATGGCAACTATCAATCAGGCCGCGAGGGATGCCGCCGGAAAACGAATTGGACTTGCCCCCATCTGGTACACAAAATTAAGCAACTATGTTGCTTGAATAGTAATCATTAGGCGCAACATAGTCAAGCGCCCGAAGTGCTTCAAAATTAATCTAACCCAGCTATGATATCCGGAGGAGGGTTCGGAGAGCGATATGGGGTTTTTGGAAGGGCCCTTCGGCATGAGCGCGGAGGTCAAAAACTTGCTGCTCTCCACCAGCCCGTCTACCATCGATCGCGTACTGCGGGCAGAGAAAAAGAAACTGGCGCTGAAAGGAAAAAGCGGCACCAAGCAGGGGAACCTGCTGAAAAAGCACATATCTATCCGCGTGTACTTCGCCGACGGGGACAAAAAACCGGGATTTTTTGAAATCGACACGGTCCACCACTGCGGGGGCAGCGATTCCGGCGAGTTTTTGTTGACGCTGACCGCCCTGATGGCGCTTAACGAAAAAAGGAATCTTGGAGTGGGGCAATCCCTCGCAGTTGCCGCCCTCCAAGCCGTCTAACTACGGTTAGACTTTTATTATTAGGCACCCACTCCTGTCGGTTAGGTTTTATTTTGAGGCATTATGGACCAGACCTTTCTGCGCGCTTTAACTCTTTTGACATTACACAGCGGTAAGCTATATAGTTAAACTATGCGAACCGCCGCTCAACAGGAACTTCTTTTTAACCGCCTTTCAAAGCGTTACCGGCATTTGAAAAAATGGGCCCGCAGGACAGGAACAAATGCCTTTCGCCTGTATGACCGGGATATTCCGGAGATACCCTTGGTGCTTGACCTTTACGGCGAGGCTGTTTCAGGGGCTGTTTACCGGCACACCAGCGAAACGGACGACGCGAACTGGCTGCCTGCCATGAGGGACGCGGCGGCACAGGCGTTAGGCATTCCCGAAGCCCGCATTTTTCTTAAAGAGCGCAGGCGGATACGGCAAAGGCAGGACGGAGACCAGTACGACAGAATATCGGCGCAAAGCTTTTTCCGGGATGTTCACGAAAGGGATTTGCGTTTCCGGGTGAACCTTTCCGACTACCTTGATACGGGGCTTTTTCTTGACAGCCGCAGAAAAAGGGCCCTTATCCGCGCCGGGGCGGCGGGAAAGCGGGTACTGAACCTCTTTGCCTACACCTGCTCCCTTTCCGTCTGCGCCGCCAAAGGCGGGGCCTTGCAGGTTGACTCCGTAGATCTTTCCAACACCTATCTGGAATGGGGAAGGGTGAATTTCGCGCTTAACGGTCTTACAGCCAGTTATGACAACACAGGGATGGCGCTAATCCGCGGCGATGTTTTTCAGTTTATCGCCGCCGCCGCGAAGGAAAGGCGCTGTTGGGACAGTATTATTCTGGCCCCGCCGGTTTTTTCCAACTCGAAGAAAATGAGGGGAACACTGGACATACGGCGGGATTACCGGGCGCTTATTCAAAGCTGTCTTGCCCTTCTCGCGCCCGCCGGAACCCTCTGGTTTAGTTCCAATGCCAAGGGCATACGCCTTGCAAGCGGGGAGTTTCCGGGCTTTGCCGTAAAAGACATGGGCTCGGCTCTTGTGGACGAGGACTTTAAGGGGAAAAAAATCCCCGCCTGCTACACGCTTAAACCTCTTGGGTAATATTGTACTTCTTGCGGAAGCGCTCGATGCGTCCGGCGGTGTCCACCAGCTTCTGCTTGCCCGTAAAGAAGGGATGGCAGGCGGAGCAAATTTCCGTCTTTATGTCCCTCGCGGTGGAGCGGGTCTCTATTACGTTAGAGCAGGCGCAGGTAATCTTTGTCATCTCGTACTTGGGATGAATCTTCTCTCTCATGCAAAATCCTCCGTGTGTCCAACCCCGCCCACGGGCCCGCGTTAAGCAGGCAAAGACGGTTTAAGGACTATTCAGCCGCGCTTCCAGTATTCATGGAACGCAGGAACGCTTCATTATTCCTGGATTTCTTCATTCTGTCAACCAGGAGTTCGATAATCTCAATGTCGTCCATCGGGTTAATAACCTTGCGCAGAATCCATATCTTCTGAAGTTCCTCTTCTTTAAGAAGCAGTTCTTCCTTTCTTGTGCCGGAACGCTTGATGTTGATGGCGGGGAAAAGCCTGCGATCGGAAATGCGCCGGTCAAGGTTAATTTCCATGTTGCCCGTACCCTTGAACTCTTCAAAAATAACTTCGTCCATGCGGCTGCCGGTTTCGATAAGGGCGGTGGAAATAATCGTAAGGCTTCCCCCTTCCTCAATGTTGCGGGCCGCGCCGAAAAAGCGCTTGGGCTTGTGCAGGGCGTTAGAGTCAACACCGCCGGAAAGTATCTTGCCGGAAGTAGGAACGGTCTGGTTATACGCTCTGGCAAGGCGGGTAATGGAATCCAGAAGAATTACCACGTCCTTTTTATGCTCCACAAGGCGCTTGGCCTTTTCAATCGCCATTTCGGTAACCTGCACATGGCGGCTCGCCTGTTCGTCAAAGGTAGAAGAGATAACCTCCGCCCGAACCGTCCGCTCCATGTCGGTTACTTCTTCGGGCCGCTCGTCAATAAGAAGCACGATCAGGTAAACTTCCGGGTGGTTTTTGGTGATGGCGTTGGCGATCTTCTGCATCATGATGGTTTTCCCGGTGCGGGGCGGGGCGACAATGAGCGAGCGCTGGCCCTTACCAATGGGGCAGAAAAGGTTGATAATCCGCTCGCTTACGCTTTCCGTAGAGGTTTCCAGATCGAGCTTTTCGTTTGGGTAAAGGGGAGTCAGGTTATCAAACGGTATGCGGTTCTGGGCTACGGTGGGGGCATCGTAGTTGACCGTTTCCACCCGGAGCATGGCGAAGAACCGCTCGCCTTCCTTGGGGCTCCTGATTTGCCCATAAACGGTGTCCCCGGTTTTAAGGGCGAAAAGCCGTATCTGGCTTGGGCTTATGTAAATATCGTCCGGGCCGGGAAGGTAGGAGTTCTGGGGGCTCCGTAAAAAGCCGTAGCCGTCCGGAAGTATTTCCAAAGAGCCGTAGGCGTAGATAATGCCCCCCCTTTCGGTATGGGCTTTAAGAAGGGAGAAAATGATTTCCTGTTTCTTCATGGAAGCCATATCTTCGTTGGAGATACTGTACACCCCGGCCAGTTCCCGAAGGTCGATCATGTTAAGGCGGACAAGCTCGTTTATGGTAAGCCGGGGCTTTCCGTTGTCCTGATCAGGGCCGGGTTCCGGCCTGCCGTAAATGTCCGGCATGGAAGGCAGGCGGAGCGATGCCGGAAGGGGCGTTGAAACGGGGGCTGTTTCCCGGTACGGGAACGCCTTGCCCTCGCCGGCATTTTCGTTGGCTGCCCCGCCCCCCGGATCAGGCCATCTTGGGGCGGGCGGGCGGTGTTCCCCGCCGGAATGCCTTGGCCCATGCCCATGTTCACGCGAACCGCGGGCTTCCCTGTAGGGAACATTCCGGCGCTGAGGGCGCACGCGCACTACTATTTTTTTGTTTTCGCCCCGCTCGGCCTCGCCGTTAGCGTTTTCGGCAGGGACATTTTCCCCTTCGCCCTCCCCAGAGTCATGTCCTTCCGGGGAAAAATTAAGCTCTTCGTCACTTGGGGCGTACGCGCCCTCTTCGCTGGGTTCGGGCATAGCCTCCCTTTCCGGGGCTTTCCCTTTTCGACTCCTTCTTACCATTGCCATTGATTACTCCACTGTTCCTGCAATTTCACACTCCCATATACAGGGATGCCGACAGATTGTTTGTTCATTCTTCAGATTATTTTTATTTCCAAAGGGCTGCGGAACGGTTCCACACCCTCTATAATACTTCTAAGTTTTCCTTTTTGTCAACGGGGCGCATTGCCTCATAAGTAATCTAGCCCAAATTAAACGTAGCCATAAGGGTACGATGGTTCCTGCCAGACAAGGAGGAACAAATTGGGTTAGACATGAAAACCAGAAAAAACATTTGCGCAGAAATCTTTAGCCGCTATCAAAAAGCAAGGAAAAAGGGCAAAGCAAAAATCCTAGAAGAGTATGCCCAAACGCTGGGATATAACCGTGATTATTTGGCCCATCCGCTTAGGAACTGAGGGAAACCCGATATGCCCTTTCAAAGGGCAAACCGGTCAAATTTGTTACAAAAGAGCGCCGCCAAAAGCCTTGTGGAGGAAAAAAACAGGCCGGCCGGATAAATATCGCAAAGCCTTTGTTACAGCCCTAAAGGCAATATGGGAACTTTTCGATTTTCAACGCGGGAAACCGCTGGCCCCTCTGATACGGGGGAAGTTTGTTGAAAAGCCAGATTCCTATAAGGGTTTGTTTTGGCAGGGATCAAAAGCGGCCCGGTTTTTTCGAGGTTGACACCTTAAGCCACTGCGGCGCGCGAGCATCCGGTCAATTTCTTCAGACCTTAACCTTAACCGATGTAGGTTCCGGCTGGACAGAGGTATGCCCGCTTTGAAGGCCAAGACGCGCTAAATGCGCTTGCGCAGGTGTACCACTTTTTGAATCCTCTTTTGAATTATTGGTACCCTACATTGCGCCTAATAGCCAAGGAAAAACTCCCGTCAGGCAGGTACAAAAAAATCTATGAAAAGGAGGCGAAAACACCTTATCAACGGCTTCTTGAATCTGGCGATATAAGTGATGAATGTAAAGTTGAACTTCGCCTGAGGGCTGCTCTCCTTAAGCCGGTTGAATTAAAACGTAATATGGACGCGGCGCGGGATCGGCTCT
>WQUW01000160.1 GCA_009781915.1 Treponema sp.
ATTCCCGCATAAAGCTCCGGCAGGGGAGGATATACGGTTTAAGAATCCCGCCCAAGGAACACGGCTACGGAGCCTCGGTCTCCTTCGCCTAAGAATTTGGGCAAATGGATTCTTAAACCGTATGTCCTCCCCCTCCGGGGCTTTTGGCGGAAATGGTGGCTTACGCGCGGCGGGGGGCCTACCCGCCCCTTTTGACCTTTTTCCCCCAATGTTCCATAATAGCAGGTATGGAAAAGGACACAGGCGGCGAAGCCCGGCTTGACAACAAAGCGCGGCTTATCAAGGCCGCCGCGCTTATCGCCCTGTTTGGCAACCTTGCGCTGGCGGCGGTAAAAATCACGGCGGGCATTTACGCAGGCAGCCTTGCCGTCATTGGCGCTGGTATCGACACGTCCGTGGATGTCCTGATTGCCGTTATGAGCCTGTTTGTGGCACGGATCATTTCAAGACCCGCCGACGAAAACCACCCTTGGGGACATGGCAGGGCGGAAACTGTTGCGACAGCTCTGCTTTCATTCATGCTGTTTTTCGCCGGATCGCAGCTTATCCTTAGTTCCGGCAGGGACATCATCTTCGGCACAGAGCGGGAAGTCCCCTCCATGCTGGCGCTGTTTGTAATGATTGCCTCGGTAGCGGGGAAACTGCTGTTGGCGTGGTCGCAGTACTTTTTCGGGAAAAAAGCCGCTTCCCCCATGCTCAAGGCGAACGCGAAAAATATGTTCGCCGATGTGATGCTTTCGGCAGGGGTGCTGGCCGGTCTTGGCTTTTCAATACTGTTCAATATCGCTATTATCGACTCGGTGGTTGCGGCGCTGGTGGGCCTGTGGGTTATGAAGTCGGCTATCGGCATTTTTTGGGAAGCTAACACAGAGTTGATGGACGGGGGATCGAACAAGGCGTACTACCGGCAGGTGTTCGAGGCCGTCAATTCGGTCGAAAACGCGGGCAAGCCCCACCGGGTGCGGATGCGGCGCATCGCCGGGCTGTGGGACATTGACATTGACATAGAAGTTCCGCCGGCCCTGACCGTTACCGAGGCGCACCGGATTGCCCGCAAGGTTGAAAAAGCGATAAAGGCCCGTGTGGAAAACGTCTACGACATTATGGTTCACGTTGAGCCTGCGGGAAACATGGAACACGAAGGCTACGGCCTTTCCGAAGAAACCATGAACGCGCAACTGGCGAAAGACGCGGCGGGAGGATAGGAATGTCGCGGGGCATCGCCGGAACGCTTGAAGCGCTGGGCCGTTATGTTGTGTTTGTTTGGGAAATACTGTGCAGTATCCCCAAAAAGCCCTCCCGCCTTGGCAGATGCCTTGCCGAACTGGAACGCATTGGCGTTGACTCCGTACCGATAATCCTGCTTTCCAGCGCGGCAATCGGCGCGATTTTCGCCCTGCAGTTTATGACGTTTCTTGAAATGTTTCAGGCGGAGATCGGCGTAGGCGCGCTGGTGTCCATTGCCCTTGGGCGGGAACTCGCCCCGATAATTACCACGCTTATGCTTATCGCCAAAAACGGCTCCGCGATGGCTGCTGAACTTGGAACCATGAAGGTAACCGAACAAATTGACGCGCTTGAATCAATGTCGGTAAATGTTGTTCACTACCTTGTGCTGCCTAAAGTCATTGCCTGCCTTCTGGCCTTTCCGGTGCTTACCCTTCTGGCTAACGTCATTGGCGTTCTGGGCGCGTACGTAATAGCGGCCTTCCTGTTCAATGTAGATTCAGCCGGGTATCTGGATTATATGTTCTACATGACAGTACCGATGGATATTACGCTGGGACTTGTCAAAGCCGTTGTCATGGGATTTATGACCGCGACTATCTGCTGTTTTAACGGGCTTGGAACCACGCAAGGAGCTACGGGAGTGGGCGACAGCGCTACCCGTGCGGTGGTTATTTCCTCTGTATCAATTCTGTTGGCGGGGTATGTTCTTAACACTATCATGCTGCCCCTTTTGTACCAATGACGCCCCCCGCAACGGCCCCCGGCGGCGGCGGCCCCGCCATTATCAGGGTAGAGTGCCTTTCTAAAGCTTTTAACAACAATCAGGTGTTAAAGGACGTAAACCTCTCGATACCTGAAAAGTCCATTTACGCCATCGTGGGGCAAAGCGGAACCGGAAAAAGCGTGCTTTTCAAATCTATCATCGGCATGATGAGGCCCGATGCCGGCAAGGTCTGGTTCAAGAACACCGAGCTGACAGCTCTGACCACAGACGCTCTTATGGACATACGAAAATCCTTCGGCTATTCCTTCCAGAACGCGGCCCTCTTTGACTCAATGACGGTAGAGGAAAATCTGGCCTTCCCCCTGCGGGAAGTTCTGCGGATACGGGACAAAAGGAAAATCCAAAAAAGGGTGAAAGAACTCCTTGAATGGATAGAGCTTCCTGGTATAGAATTGAAAAGACCGGATGAGTTGTCCGGAGGTATGCGGAAACGGGTTGGGGTCGCAAGGGCGCTTGTCATGGAGCCTGAGGTTCTTTTTTTTGATGAGCCTACCACGGGGCTTGACCCGGTGCTGGCAGAGACGATAGACAACCTTGTTGTCCGGGTGAACCGGGAGCTTGACATCACGTGCCTTACGATCACACATAATATTCCTGCGGCTTTTCGCATTGCCGGCAGGATCGCCTTTTTGGATCAGGGGTTTATCATTGCCGATGGAACCCCTGAGGAAGTAGCACGGTCGGATCATCCTTTGGTAAGGGATTTTATCCGGATTTCATTTAACGAGTTAAAACTATGAAGTCTGCAAGTTACGTAAAAATCGCTCTTTTCTTTGTGGTGCTGGGCGGCGCGGGTATAGGCTACATAACCCTTACCACCAGCGGCATTACTCCGCTTAACACTACCAGTTTCGAGGCGGTCTTTACGGACGCCACCGGGATTTCCACCCGCTCTATGGTGTACCTTGCCGGGGTTCCGGTGGGGCAGGTGCAGGGCATCAGCCTGTACGGAATGGAGGCCCGCGTCAGGTTTGCGATACTGAACGATGTGGAACTGCGTCAGGACGCTTTCATAAGCCGACAGGCGTCTTCTCTGCTGGGCACTTCGGTACTTACCCTGAATCCGGGCACGTCCCTTACTCCCCTTGTTCCCGCGGGCGGAACGATTGGCACAGGCCCCCCGCAGGGAGACATAACCGCCGCCATGAATATGGTGCAGGACATGGGTTCCACCGTGAACTTGATGCTTGAGGAGTTCCGCACAAACCAGATGGCCCTTCTTGCGATGTCTCTTGAAACATTCAGTTCGCTCTCGCAAAGAATCTACTATCAGTCCGAAGACCAGCTTGACCGAATATCCCGCATACTGGAGTCCACGGCGCTTATAGCCGAAAGAACTGAAAGGATGCTGACGGCAGGCGAAGGGAACATCGTGGGTTCTTTTGCCGATATGCACGAAGTTATTTCAAACATACGGGCTATTACCGGCGAAGTCGCGGCGGGCCGGGGCAATCTGGGTCAGGCTTTTTTTGACGAGCGTCTTTACGCGAGCATTCTGGCTACTGCAGAAAGAACCGAGGGCGTAGCGGAGCAGTTGGAGGACGCTTTATCCTCCATATCGGCCCTTGCCAGAAACATTGACGGGGTGGTAACCAACGCCGGAGAAATTGTGGACAGGGCGCTGGGCCTTGGTATAATGATAGACACTAACGCCCACTATGATTTTAACGCCCAGACCACAAGGGCCGCCGCTTCCTTGCGCCTTGAACCCCGTTCCGGCGACAGGTGGTACCGCATCGGCGTTTCGTCCGCCCCCGATGGCGTGGCGACCCGCACGGTACGAGAAACTGTTGACGAGCATGGAAACCGCACTGACTGGGAAGAGGTTATTCAAACAAGGTACACGATTGCCATTGACGCGGAGCTTGCCAGAAGGTTCGGCCCTCTTACCCTGCGGGGCGGGGTTTTGGAGAGCACCGCCGGGTTTGGCATGGACATACAGGCTTTCAACTGGATGAGCGTTTCGGGAGAACTGTTCCGGTTTACAACAAATGGAGAAGCGCCAAATTTTAGGAGCGCTATAACTATTTACCCGTTTTTTAACCCAAACTCCAATATGCCCTGGAACTGGATTTACCTGCGGGCCGGAATATCCAACGCGCTAAGTGAGAACAGGGATTACTTTATCGGCGGCGGCCTCCGTTTCGCAGACCGGGAAATCAGGGGGCTTATCGGGCTGGCTCCGATATTCAACTAACTGCCTCGCCCCCCCGCCGCACATAAACATTCCCGCACAAAGCCCCGGCAGGGGAGGATATACGGTTTAAGAATCCCGCCCAAGGAACACGGCTACGGAGCCACGGTCTCCTTCGCCTAAGAATTTGGGCAAAATGGCTTCTTAAACCGTATATCCTCCCCTGCCAGGCATTAGGCCAGAGGCTCATGCGCGGCGGGGGCATTACTGGGGGTGAAGAACATTTGCTTGCGGCGTTTGCTGGAAGGGGCCTGTCGCCAAGCCACGAAGGGCGCAGAGGCCGCAAAGCCCTTGTTCGAAGGCTTTGCACCCCCACAAAGGGGCCGCCCGTAAGATAACGGACAGCCCCCAATTTTTTAACTTGATCGC
>WQUW01000161.1 GCA_009781915.1 Treponema sp.
GTTGAGTGTGCGGCTCCCGTCCTTGCGAACCTAACCGAGGTTCGGAACGGACTCAGTGGCATTCGCGGGCGTATGCCTGTGAAAATATTTTTAGAAGAAATGTACGGAGGTAGAAGATGAAGAAAATGTGGCTCAGATCGGGCGTTTTCGCCCTGGTTCTGGCGGCGCTGCTGGTTTTTGCCGGGTGCGACAACGGGACAACCACAACCCACATGGTCGGTATCAATTTGACACATGAAACCGACATCGTCGTAGTCGGAGCGGGGGGCGCGGGGTTTAGCGCCGCGCTGGAAGCTGTCCAACTGGGAAAAAGGGTGATAATTGTTGAACAGCTTTCGTTTACCGGGGGCAACACCCTTGTCAACGGCGGCGGAATAAACGCCGCAATCGTGGATGCCAATTTCAGGACTGAACGCCCCAGGCTTCAGGCAACCGGGCAAACCATGACCGAGACGGAAATCGAGTACGTGCTAAAGATGATCAACATGAGCGCCTTTGACGAGGAATACATGTGGCTAGACTTGACTTCCGCCCAACGCACAGAGATAGACGCGGTAATGGCGCCCTGGCAGGCTGAACTTCAGCGCCAGTGGAACATATTTACCGGGGCGGGCGGACTTGCGCCGGGCGGCGGATGGTTTGATTCACCGGAACTGCATATGCTCCAGACCTTTGAAAGCGGTGACTTTATAAACTTTCCGCATTTGCTGGAACCCTTTGCCCGCGGCGCGAGGGGCGCCTATGAATGGCTTCTTAGCCTTGGCGCGACGGTAACTCATCAGGGACAGAGCCCCGGCCCCAACCTGATTGTAGGATCGCTGTGGCACCGCAACTATATGCTTGGCTTTAATGCTCCCGGCACAGGCGGCCCCGGACAACCCGGCGGACAACAGATCCCCAATCCTGACGGGTTAACGGGCGGAGCTGGAGTTGGGTTTATCAGGCCCCAGGAAGCCGAGTTTTTAAGGCTTGGCGGAACACGTCTTTTGAACCACCGCGCCACTGAAATCATCGTCGACGAGGACGGACGCGTTACCGGCGTATTGGGCGTAACCCGCAACGGTACGTTTAGGATCAACGCGAACGCCGTTATAATGGCGACCGGCGGCTTTGGCGGCAACCCTGCAATGCTGGCTCAATTTAACCCCAACAGGGTAGTGCAGTATATGCCGGGCCTTCATTCTGGGAATCCCAGGACAGTACTCCAGTGGGTAGGTATCGAGAACTACGGAACAACCAACATGATCTCGGCGGTTACAGGCGAAGGCATCATGATGGCCCAGAGGGCCGGGGCAAACCTTGTGCACATGGGCGAAATCCAGCTTCTCCCCGGCGGCGGCGTTAACAGCGTAAACAACGTAGCCGTCTGCGAACTCGGCCTCCGTCTTGTCAACGAATCAGGCCGCCGCGACGTGCTTTCCCTTCAGTGGGCAGCGGCGAACTACAGAGGCGGGCGAACCTTTAACGTCAACGGCTCCACGCTAACCCCCGCAGGCGACCCGACGGCCGTCCGTATTCACGCGACCAACGCGGCTCTGGTGGCCAGGATGCTTGCCAACTTCCATCACGATGTTCCTCCGGCTGCCGCCACGCTGACTGCGGCGCAACAGGCGCACGTCGCCCAATTTGTTGCGGGTAACGCGCTGTTCGACCAGTTTTACGCCAACTTCAACGAAGTTATCAGGAACTACAACGCTTCCAACTCTTTGGACTACTATGGCGTTCCCATCCCCGGCTGGACATCCACCGAGCCGGACGAAGCCGGAAAACTGGTAAAGGGCCCGAGCTTGCGGGCTCCCTGGCAGTTCGGTATTAACGGAATGCCGAATGTGCACCACACAATGGGCGGGATAGACATCAACGCCAGAGCGGAAGCCCTGCGTCCGAACGGCACGGTAATACCGGGCCTGTACGCGGCAGGCGAAGTCATTGGCGGTTTGCACGGCTCCAACCGGGTTGGCGGCAATGCCGTTACAGACATCATCGTCTTTGGACGCCTCGCCGCCCAAAGCGCTGTGGAGAACATGACGCCCTAATGTAACACGATGGGGGCTGTTTTCGGCCCCCATTATGTGGAGGTTTTTAATGAAAAGAAAAGGACTTGCGGGTTTAATGTTTGCTTCGCTGTTTTTGCCGCTGCTCCTTGCGGGTTGCCCGATGCATGACCCCGTATTGCTTGGGGGCGGCAGTAATGGTAACGGCGACAACGGTCCGGTACAGCCGAACCCGATGTATCCGCCGGCTTCGGGGACAGCGTACGGCTACGGCGAAGGCTGGGCGACAAGGATAGGCCAAGATACCGGCTACGCCAGCCACTTCGTCCCGATCCGTGTAACTGTTACCATGCTGGACGGATTCATAACCGCCGTAGACTATTACGGCCCCGGCGAGACTCCGGGCATGGGCGACTCCCTAATGGAGGTATTAATGCCGCTAGTCGTAGCGAGCAACACTTTTGTTCATTGGGGACAGGTGGATGCCATAGCCGGGGTTACCCAAACCTACGAAGGCTTCAGGGATGGCGGACAGCAGGCGGTGGCCCGCATTATCGCGGCATGGCTAGCCGAACAGCAGTTAACGGTCAGCCTTGACAGGGACTTGCTTGTATTGCGCCCCGGCGAAGCGGAAACGCTTCAGGCCGCGGTAACGCCCGCCGGCACGGAGCTAGTGTGGTCATCCAGCGATGCAAGTGTGGCAACTGTCAGCCAAACTGGCGCGGTAACAGCCGTAGCCGCAGGGCAAGCGGTAATCACCGCGCAAACCATCGACCTTGACGGCGACGGAAATCCCGCGGCCGCCAGAACGCTTGTGTTTGTGTTTTAGAGCGCCCGGCTAACGTGCCGGGGAAGAATGTATCCAGAGGAAGTCCCGTATGGGATTTCGATTGTAAACGATAAGGAGTTTTACGATGAAGATCAAAGCGATAAGTTTAATTGCAGCGCTGCTTTTGGTGTTCACGCTGATTGGCTGCGGCGGCGAAGATACAACGTTATTCCTGAACTACAATAACGTTATTGAAGGGATTGATCCTGTTCCCAATATGCCGCTAGCGGAACTGATTCAGTACCATGACGGGGCTCAGTTTAATAACCACTTCAACAGGTCTTTACGGTTCTTTGCCGATGGCGGCTTTCAGTCATTTACGTTTGGTTTGGGCTCGGGCATAAGCGCCCCGGGTACGTGGGGAAACAGGTACAGGATAGACGGCGACAGGATATTCTTCTATTTCGACCCCCCTGCTCCCGCCGCTCCCGCTACCGAGGCGCTCCACTCATGGACGTTCCAGTTGTACAGGCACGTCCTTACATTTACCGCCAGCCACGCCGGGACGAATGACGCCATGACTAACGCCGTAATGCCCATGACCAGAGTTAACCAGCATGGGCAGACAGTTCTTCATGAATACAGCTTTGGCCCGATACCCAATTTCCGGCCCTAAGCGTTAGCGGCCCTTATGCGGTTTATCCCTGCCTGCAATGCCGGGCAGGGATATTTTGTATTCCGCCGTGTTCGTAGAAGCGGCGTTCAGGATTTTTCAAGAACAAACAAAGAGAGGAGATACATGACAAGAAAATTTTTTGTTTCAGCAGTTACCGCGATAGCAGTCAGCGTTTTGCTCAGCGCCTGCATCGTTGAGTACAATTTTGACAGGGCTCCGCCGTGGACAGGCCTTAATAATCAGCCGGTTACCGCGAGCAACGCCACCGGCACGGGGACAGGTTGGCTCAACGGCACAATTACCGTAACGCTGGATTTGGTACAGGGCGAGATTCGGAATGTGCGAATTGACGCGCAGCGCGACACACCGTCCCACACGCGAGACCTTATACAGTCGGCGCCGAGAAACGCGGAAATATTCAATTCTTTTGAATTCCTGAACGCTATGACAGGCGCAACCGTTACGCGCAACGGGATACGGCAAGCAGGGGAGAACGCTCTTATGAATGCCGGGGCTGATTTCTAACATTACCACAAAGGAGATTTCATGAAAAGTTTTATCGTTTTCACCCTGCTGGTCAGCGTCATGTCCGGCAAAGCCTTCGCTCAGGTTACCTTCAGCGGCAGTGTGTACGCGGGCATCCAGATGGAAATACCGTATGACACTAACGAAGAACATTCAATTAACCTGCTCCACCGCAGGGAAGGAGCGCCGCGGTTCGATTTTACCGCTACGGTTGTCAGGGAAAACTACGGGGCACGGCTGGACACCAGCTTCAGGGCGGGAATGTCCGGCGAGGAAGCCCTGACCGTGAACGGGATATACGGCTGGATTGATTTTCTGGATAACTCACTGCGTTTTACAATGGGCCGCATCTCAAGCCCTCTGTGGGTCGCCAACCTTGACCCGGACAACGAGTTTTATTTCGACGCGGTAACAGGGTTCCGGTTCGAGTACGCCACTCCGCTACAGGGCCTTAGGGTTGGGGCCGTCTTTCGTGTCGAAGGCAACAACATGGAACAGCTCTTTGAACGGACGATATTCGGCGCGACATATATTCACCCCATGTTTA
>WQUW01000162.1 GCA_009781915.1 Treponema sp.
ATTTTTTTAGGAGGTTTTTCAAAATGAAAAACACACGAACTGTACAGCGGGCGATAAGCGTCTTCGCTGTAATCGCATTTATCGGATTTGCCCTGTCCTCGTGCGGCGGCAATGGCAGCCCGGTAGCCCCCCCGCCTCTCGACGAGTTCACCGTTACCTTCGTCACTGGCGGCGGCACCGTTATGAGCCCCGTGCAGGTGCAGGACGGGGACCTCGTGCCCTCACAGCCAAACCCGGTACGGGCCTTTACCCCGGGTGCGGGGCTGTGGAGCGACGATCCGTTCGCGTTGTTCGACACGTTTGTCGAATGGCAACACAATGGCACGGCGTGGGATTTAGCCACCGACACGGTAACCGCCGACATGACGCTTACCGCCGTCTGGACGGCCCCGGCCCCGATTGAAGCGCCTGGCGCAAACGTCGTAGCCGCCGCCGTGGCGCACGTAAACGCCAACCCCGGCGTATTCACCCTGCTGATTAACGCTAACGTTGATCTGGGAGGGGTGGTGGCAACGCTGAACGCGGAGGACGCTGACCTTACCATTATTGGGCTGGGCGGCGCGCGGGAGATAACCCGGACGGGCAACGGCGCTACCCTGACCGTAACCGGCGGCGCGGGCAGAAGGCTGACCATAGGGAATAACATTACCCTGCCAGGCCGCGACCAGACCGGCAGTGTGGTTACCGTTGTAGGCGGCGCGGAATTTGTTATGCTTGACGGCTCGCTCATTACCGGGAATGACACATCTTCGGGCAATGGGGCTGTGAATGTTACCGGAGATAGCACCTTTACCATGCGGGGAGGAAGCATTACCGGGAATACCTCAACGAACACTACCAGCAATGCCGCGGGCGGTGTTTTTGTCAACAATGACGCCGTTTTCGCAATGCACGGCGGCAGCGTTTCCGGCAATACAGGCGCTTGGGGGGATGTTCTTGTTCAAACCGCTGGCGACATTTTCCTCTCTGGCAGCGCGGAGATAGGTACGCTTCAGCTGACCGCAAATGCTACTGCTAACGCTTCTGTTACCATTGAAACCGGATGGGCGGGCAGCATTACCGGAGGGCTCAACTTGCGTGGCGCGTGGCCCAGTTTAACCCCGACTATCGACTGGTGGGCGGGCAACACGGTATTGGAGGGCCCCGGATTTACCGCCGCCCTTGTGGGGCAGTTCCCGCTGGGGGACTTTTTGTCCAATCAAACGGATGCTGATGGGCATGTCAGACAGCGCATCGCCGACACGCACATGATTGACGAGGATGGCGTGCTGGTAGAGCTACTGCCATAGCGGACATTCCCGCAAATCCCCCCTGAGGGTGAGGATATGGGCTTTCAAAGCCGCCCAGAGAACCCGCTACGGAGCCTTGGTCTCCTACGCTAAAGAGCCTGGGCCATTGGCTTTGAAAGCCCATATCCTCACCCTCAGGGGGCTTAGCCGGGTGGGGGCTGTGCCAGCACGAGTATTGCTGGGGGAAGACGCAGATGCCGTGCGACAATGCCGGGGCTTCCAGCAAATGCCGTGCGACAATGCTCTGCGATAATGCCGGGGGCTGATGCTCTGCGGAGCCCCCCAGTAAAATCGCCGCCTTGCTACGGCACGGCAAGCTGTCATATACTATAAACGTGGAAAAGTTCTCACTCCGCCGCCTGTTTGCCCTCTGTGGCCTGTTCGCCCGCCGGCGGCCCCGCCGCCGGCTTATCGCCGGGGCCGTTGTTCTGGCTTTGCTCGCCGCCTTTCTCCTTTCGCTGAGGGGCCCCCTCTTTGACGTTTCCTATTCGCCGGTGCTGTACGACCGGGACGGCAGGCTTCTTGGAGCGCAGGTCGCGGCGGACGGCCAGTGGCGTTTTCCGGGGGGCCAAGCGCCTAACGAGCGTTTCGTTATCGCCCTTATCCAAGCCGAGGATCGCAGGTTCTGGCGGCACCCCGGCGTTGACCCTTTGGCGGTAGCCAGAGCCGCTAGCCAGAATATCAGTAGCAGGAGGGTGGTTTCCGGGGCCTCCACCATCACCATGCAGACCATCCGCCTTTCCCGCGGCCCCCGCAGGCGCACCATGCCCGAAAAGCTTGTGGAAGCCGCGCTGGCCCTGCGCCTTGAGCTGAGCGCCTCGAAGGACGAGATTTTGCGCCTGTACGCGGCCCACGCTCCGTTCGGGGCCAACGTGGTCGGACTAGAGGCGGCGGCGTGGCGCTGGTTTGGCAGAAGTTCCGAAGACCTTTCATGGGCCGAGGCGGCGACCCTTGCGGTGCTGCCCAACAGCCCCGGCCTGATTCACCCCGGACGCAACCGCGAGGCCCTGCAAAACAGGCGGAACACGCTCCTTGAAAGGCTCTACCACTCTGGCACTATCGACCGGGAAACCTTGACCTTGGCCTTGGCCGAGCGGCTTCCCGGCGAACCGCTTCCCCTGCCGCGCCTTGCCCCGCACCTGTTAAGCCGCCTTGTGATTGAAGCCGGAGGCCCCGCCGCGTTCAGGGGTTCCCGCCCCGCCGCCATGATTACCACAATCGACCGGGACATACAGGCCCGGGCCACGGCGGTTATGAACCGGGCTTCCGAGCGCTTTTCGGATCACGGCATTATGAACGCCGCCGCCCTTATCATGGACACCCGCACCGGAGAGGTTGTGGCGTATGTGGGCAACACCAATTCCCCCCGCGCCGCCGATGTCGATATTGTTACCTCATGGCGCAGTTCCGGCAGCCTTCTTAAACCGTTTCTGTACGCGGCGATGCTGGATGCGGGGGATATTCTTCCCTCGTCCCTTATAAGCGACATTCCCACCCGTGTGGGAAGTTTTAGCCCCCAAAACATGAGCCGCACCTACCTTGGGGTGGTTCCCGTGGACGAGGCCCTTGCCCGCTCCCTGAACGTTCCGGCGGCGCGGGCCCTTAGGCGGTACGGGGTTGACCGCTTCGCCCGCTTCCTCCGATCTCTGGGCCTTACCACCCTTTTCCGCCACGGGGACGATTACGGTCTTCCCCTTGTTCTTGGAGGAGCCGAAGTTACGCTTTGGGAGATAACCGGCCTGTACGCCGGTCTTGGAAGGGCCGCCGGAGGCGAAGGCAGACAGGCGGCGTTCTTTCCCCCGACCGTGTTCCCTCACGGGGCCCTGCCCGCTTCCTCCGGCATGGAGCCGGTTTCCCCCGGCGCGGCGTGGCTTACGTTACAGGCCCTTGTCGCCACCGTCCGCCCCGGCGAGGAAGCCCACTGGCAGGAATACGCCAGCGCCATGCGCATAGCGTGGAAAACCGGCACGAGTTTCGGCTTCCGTGACGCGTGGGCCGTGGGCGTAACCCCCGAATGGACAATCGGCGTCTGGTTCGGCAACGCTTCGGGGGAGGGAAGGCCGGAATTAAGAAGCGTGGTTACCTCGGCCCCCGTGCTTTTTGAGCTTTTCTCCGCTATGGACGCTCTGTGGGGAAGCAGGGAAGGATGGTTTGCCCAGCCTGTGGCGAGCCTTAGGCGCGCCGAGACCTGCGCCTCTTCGGGCTTCCTTGCTGGGGTGCATTGCGCCGAAACAAGGCGGGCGTATCTGCCGTGGTACGCTCCCGCCCCCGCTGTCTGCCCGTTCTGCCGTCCGGTGATTCTAAACCTCGCCGGCGACCGCCGGGTAACCCTTGGAAGGGGCGCCTCTGCAGAAACTATTGAAAGAAACTGGTTTGTCCTGCCCCCTGCCGAAGAATGGCACTTCCGCCGCTGGAACCGTGACTACAGGCCCCTGCCCCCGCAAGAGGTGTCCGGCGAATGGGGGCTTGCCCAGACTGCCTTGCCGGGCGAAAGGATTCTGGCCCTGTTTAACCCCGAACCCGGCTCGAATGTCTTCATCCCCCGCGAGCTGGACGGGCGCGAGGGCCGCATCGTCTTTTCCGCGGCGCACCGGGACGAGGCGGAGATTATCCACTGGCATCTTGGCGGGGAATTCCTTGGCTCCACGATGACCTTCCACGAAATGGAGGCAAGGCCCGCCGCCGGGCCCCAGACGATAACGCTGGTTGACGGCGAGGGCAACACCATTAGCCGGGGTTTTACGGTTTTGCAGAACGTGGAGTAGGCTGCCCCCCGCCGCGTATGAGCATTCCCGCATAAAGCTCCGGCAGGGGAGGATATACGGTTTAAGAATCCTGCCCAGGGAACCCGCTCCGGAGCCACGGTCTCCTACGCTAAAGAGCCTGGGCAAAATGGCTTCTTAAACCGTATATCCTCCCCCGCCGGGCATTAGGCCAGAGGCTCACGCACGGCGGGGGCATTTATGGGGGCTCCGCAGAGGGGATATTGACAGTTTCGCCAACAGTCTGTACGATACCAACTTTGGCCGAATCTGGAGTTCCCCCGATTTTTTGGACAGTGAATTAAGCCGCTAAATTATTTGTTAATGCTAAAGGTGTAGCATATCCGATTGCCGAATGTCTACGGCGTCTGTTGTAATACATTTCGATGTA
>WQUW01000163.1 GCA_009781915.1 Treponema sp.
ATCGAGGCAAATTTACCTTGCCTAATCTCCTCCACAACTTGCATCTTGAACGCTTCACTGTAGGTTACAAATTCCTTCTTCATTTTCATCTCCTAGTGTCAACTTTACACCAGGACGCGACTGGGTTACGCATATTGACCTTTGCTTTCTTGTATTGAACGTGATGTCAAAGATTTTTACAACGTTGAAAAACCTCTGCAATTCTTTAACTTTATCTCGATTGCCGCATCCCTTACCGGGCAGTTATTGAACTATTCGTCTATCTCCCGTGACACTGGCATAGATGTAAAAACAGCGCAGACATGGATGGGAATTCTGGAAAGATCGGGACTGGTGTATCTGCTGCGACCGTATTCCCCGAACATAACGAAAAGGATTATAAAAACACCAAAGATGTATTTTTTGGACACCGGTCTGTGTGCATACCTTACAAAGTGGTTGACGCCGGAGTCATTGATGAACGGAGCGATGTCGGGCGCAATACTGGAAACATATGCCGTTGGAGAAATCTTAAAGTCATATTTTCATAGTGGAGTAGAACCCGCAATGTGGCTGTATCGTGATGCGAATCAAAACGAAGTCGATATTGTGCTGGAACAAAATGGGATTTTGTATCCGATAGAGATAAAAAAATCCATGAATCCGTCCATTGGAGACTGTAAAGCTTTCAATGAGTTACACAAACTGCAAAAGAAGGTCGGTCTTGGAGCGATACTTTGTTTAAAGCCCGGGCGCATGGCCATATCACGTGAAGCGGTATCAATCCCGGTTTGGGAAATATAAGCCGTGCCGCACCAATTGACGCAATGCGGGCAGACGTTTATATTCTAAGGACACTGGTTCTGCCGGTTTAAATCTTGGAAGTGGAGGTTATGTCATGAACTTGGGGATAGGACAAATTGCCCTTTTAATAGTCTTAGCGTTGGTGCTTTTTGGGCCAAAGCGTCTGCCGGAAATGGGGCGTGCCGTGGGAAACGCCCTCCGTGAGTTTAAGTCGGCGCTTGGCGGGGCAAATTCGCCCGAGAAGAAGTCCGAGGAAGTTTCGTCCGGGACGGCAAAGGCCGGGGACAAGGGTGACGAAAACGTCTGACAAGCGGGATTTTGACATTACGGACTGGGTTCCCCATGTTGCGGAATTGCGGCGGCGCATCATTGCCGTGCTGGTTGTTTTTTTCGTGTCCACCGTTACAGCGTTTGTTTTCTCGTCCAACATAGCCTCTTTTTTGCTTGCGCCCTTGGCACGTTTTGAGATACCGCTCTACACATTTGCGCCAGCCGAAAAGTTCATGACATATCTGCACCTTTCGTTCTGGACAGGGGTACTCTGTACCGTGCCGTTTTTGTGCCTGCAAACAGCGTTTTTTATATGGCCGGGCCTGCGCCGCAATGAATACCGCTACGTATGCACGGCGCTTTTTGTCGTGCCTGTGCTTTTTATGCTGGGTGCGGCCCTGTGCTATCATTTTCTGGCTCCCATAGCGCTTAACTTTTTTCTGTCCTTCGCCGAGGGAGACGGCATACGTCCCCTTTGGGGGTTTCGGGAGTACCTGTCGCTTTTATTTGGCCTGATGCTGGCGGGGGGGCTGTTGTCCCAAGGCCCCCTGATCCTTTTGGTACTCATGGTAACGGGGCTGGTCTCGTACAAAACCGTCGCCCGCTACCGGTGTCATATCATCCTCTTGATTTTTCTTCTGGCGGCGCTCCTGACCCCGCCCGATGTCGTTTCGCAAATTATGCTAGGAATACCGCTTTATCTTTTGTTCGAAGGCTCTCTATTTTTGGGGCGCATTTTCGGCAAGCGCTAATTGCCCGCCCTCTTCTTCCAGTAAAAAGGAAGCCAGTAAAGCGCCTCAAGCAGCACAAGGGAGCCGCCCGCCGCCAGAGCGATAGCCGCAAACGTCCATGTCGTGCCAAAGCGGGGCAAGAAATATCCTACCACAAGCGGCGTTACGAAAAACCCAATGTCGTAGAGGAAAAGCGCCGTTGCCGTACCCTTGGGGCGCAGTACCGGGGCCAGAAAGTCGCTAATGAGCGCATGGTACATGGGCCAGCCCGCCCCCAGCCCCACGCCGAAGATGATGCCGCCGGCAAGCAAAGCGTTGTTTGACGGAAAGAGCGACACAAGAAGCATGGAACACGCCATAAGAATGCCGCACGGGGCAAGCAACGGGACACGGGGAAGTATGTTCAAAAGCGGCGCGCCGGGCAGACGCACCACTATCGCTGTTACGGCGGCCCCGACAAAAAAATACGACGTTACAAGACCCTGCTCGGCGGCGAGCAAAGAAAGCGTGATGATAAGAGCGTCCACCAGCGCGATAACTGTGCCTGTTAGAGCCAGAAACAGAAAAGGCCGTGACGAAAAAAGCCCGCCATAGGTTCCCCACGGTTTTTTACTGCCGCCGCGTACTTCCCCCTGCCCTGCGGCTACGTGTACCCTTCCACCCAAAAGACAGCACAACAGGCTCAGCGCGGGGCCGACCGCCAGATAGAGCATATGCCTTGAACTTAGCAGAAGGTACTCCCCAAACGGAGCCACAGCGCCCATCGGCAAAATGCTGCCAACCACCAGAAGCGAGAACATCGCTCCCCGCCGTTTTTCAGAGACGCAGAGAGCCTGATGGGAAAAAAGCCCCATAGAGTAAATACCGAAGGCTCCGCCGCTTACGGCCCTTCCGATTAAAAGCATCGCCGCAGATTCCCTGAAAAAGAAAAGCGCGCATCCGGCAAAACTAAGCATTCCGCTCCAGACGAGCATTTTGCGAATGCCGAAATTTTCAAGCAGCCAGCCGGCAAGCGGGCGGCTTACCATTGCCGCAAGGGAATAAATGCCGATGATCCAGCCTGTCGCCTCATACGAGAACCCGTGATGCTGAAGCAGTATCGCATATGTCAGGTATATCTGCTGGACACAATGGATAAAGAAGAACGGCAAAAAGAGGCTTACAAGAAATTTAGCGTCTTGCGACATTTATACAGGATACCGGAAGGCAGACACGAAACACAAGGCCCCCGGCATTACCGGGGGCATGACGGCTAATGAAAGTTCCGCAGGCCGACGTCGTGCGCCCAGCGCATTGCCTGAGCGAACTCTGCCTGTGTAATCCGCCGGTGCAGGGGCGGATACTCGTGCGCCCGGAACATGGGCGTGTACTGGCTCATAATGTTGACGTGAGTATCGGGCCCCAGCTCGGAGGCAACCCACCGGACAAACACGTCGGTGCCCGCCAGATTTTCCGGCAGAACCAAGTGGCGAATTATCATCCCGCGCTGGGCAATGCCGTCGATCGTGCGGAGCGTTCCGACCTGCCGGTGCATCTCCTTAAGGGCGGTGGACGTGTGAAGCACGTAATCGGGGGCCCCTTGCGAAAAGCGGGCGGCTATTGCCGAATCCTGATACTTAAAGTCGGGCAGATAAATATCGACAATGCCATCAAGCAGTTTAATTACCTCGATCGACTCGTAGCCGCTGGTGTTAAAGAGCAAGGGCAGGTGCAGCCCCCCGGCAATGGCGATCCGCAGCGCCTTAACAAGATGGGGAACCAGATGCGTGGGCGTAACCAGATTGATGTTGTGACAGCCAATGCGCTGGAGTTCCAGCATTATGTTGGCAAGCTCGGCGTGGCTTGTATACCGCCCGTCGCCGCGATGGGCTATTTGCCAATTTATGCAGAAAACACAGAGCAGGTTACAGTTAGAGAAGAAAATAGTCCCCGACCCGCGCCTGCCGCGAAGCGGAATTTCCTCGCCGTGGTGGGGGCCGAACGAGGCGACCCGAAAGGCATCGCCGGAAGAGCAGATGCCCTGCACACCCGCCGCGCGGTTAACGCCGCACTCACGGGGGCAAAGGCCGCAGGGGGAGAACAAGTCCCACAACGCCTCTTCCCGGCGGGCAAGTTCGCCGCTGCGTTCAAGATCGATGTACCGCAGTCCCTCCCACGGAGCGTCATCGCCCCGGCCGTTTCCGCCATTACGGGAGCCCTGCGCAAACATATTACGCACAAGTCCCAAGCCCCCCAGCGCCGCAGCCCCGGCGGCCACTATGCCGCCTTTAATAAATTGCCTTCGTGATATTGACATGTACCCTCTACCTCCTCTGCGACGAATAACACACGCCCGCCGCATTTTTCCGGTTCGCTAGAACCCCAATTCCCGATAACACCCGGCTATATGCCGATACTTCCACTGTATATCAACATCCGGGTGGTTGTCAATTATTTGCGGCGGGGGCATTGCTGGGGGCTCCGCAGACACATTTCTAGAAACGGACAACACCAGCGTTACCGGTACGCCTCCGCCCAGGCTTCTATGGCAATTCCTGTTGCGATGTACCTGCGTGTGCTGTAGAGAAACAGAATGCTGAAGTCGATGCGGTCAATTTGTACGCTGGTAACGGCGTTGGCGTTG
>WQUW01000164.1 GCA_009781915.1 Treponema sp.
AGGGAACGAGGCGGGCAGCGAGGAATCTGAAACGATAGAATACGGGAAAAAGGGGATGCTGAAAATCAAGACAAAAGACGTTCCTGACGGCGGGTTTGTGAATGTTACGATAAGCTGCGCGGCATCTGGGTTTACTATGACAAAGCCAGCAGAAGTGAAAGACAACGCCGCCGAACTGCCTTTTGACACAAAAAGCATAACCCGCCAGACGCTTGAAAAGCTTGGCGACGGGGACGATTTGGTCTACAAGTTCGTGGTAGAGACGGCGGACAAGCGGGCGAAAGCGGACGGCGGGGAAATCAAAGTAGTGTTCACGCATATACAGGAATACACGCCTAAAATCGGCGCGGATCGTTACGGGGACGAACTTACGCTAGAAAGCGCGGACGGCGAGTACAAACAGACGCATGACACATCGGAATGCAGCTTTTCAGAAAGCGGGCGCGCCTTGATAGCGTTCACGGGCGTGCTGCCTGGAAAACGCTACAGCTTGGCGCTGGAAAGGAAGGATGGAGAACGCGAGCCTTATTTATTGGACGTGCCGTTTTCCAAGCTCAACTTTGACGCAGAGGGGCGTTTATGAGCTTGGTACTGGACACGCAGAACCATGAGAGCGCCGCGCCGCCCGCATTCCAGCCAACCGGGGTTGAATTTGTCCAGGTAAGGGCAAAGAAATTCAGATTTGACACGGATAGCCCTGACTGGATATTCGCAGAGCTTGCCAATAACGATAACAGCCTTTTCAGAGGCGATAAGGCTCATGCGGCGGATATAGAAGATGGCTATGTGTATATGTTCATCGATATTTCGTCCCTAACGAGGGGAACAGAGCTCTACGTAAAAAGGCAGCGGATAGCAGAAGCGGGAGACATCATCCTTGTTCCTCAAAGGATAAACAATACTAACTGGCCTGCGCATTTCGCGTATTCAAAAATAGAGCTGGACAAGGAGCGGATCGCAGCCATAGGGCGAACCATAGTGAAGAACCGGCCGACGATAAGGGCAGCCATCCGCACTCAATATATAAGCACGCAGGAGTACATAGCCGGGGCAAACCCACCGGACACCCACCGAACGCCTGAATACCTTGACGCTGACGGGACAATATACCTTTACGACTGGTTTGAATATTTGGAGAAATGCGCCGGCGACTATTTTGACATGGTTGAAAAGGGGCGGGACGGGTACGAGCGCTACCTCGACGAGGAAGTCGCTCTGCCCGGCGGCGGCGCCGCGAATGGGAGCGGGCTCAGCCGGCGGGAGCTGTACTCGTTCACCGACACGATAGACAGCCTCGTCAGAGAATCTGAAAAGCGCAGCAGAAGGAACTGGTTCGCGGCCAGCCTGAGGGAAGATTTGAGCCGCCCCGCTGACGGCAGCGCTCACGATATGTATAAGTTTTATGACGAGGCAAGGGGAGAGATAGACAAGCTGCGCAGCGGGGGCCAGGCGGAGAAGCTGAACCGGACGATACTGCTGATAGGTTTTCTGCTGGCGGACGGCCGCGCGAATTCCACATTTCTGGATTATATGTTTGGAAGCCAGGAGCAGGGCCGGAAGGTGATAGCGCTAATCAGCAAGTGTCTGAGCCGGTGGCAGGAAACGCTGCACAAAGAAGAAAAGGAAAGGCTTTTCAGAGCCTGGCAATCTCCGGCAGTATCGGCCAGCGACAGGAAGATCCCGCCTTTGGCAAAAGAGCTGGGCGGCAACGGGGCGGCGACAGGCCTGCAGGTGCATGGGCATATTGGGGAGGCTTCAGTTTTCCTGTACATGGCGGCTGGGGTCGGGGCATCAAGAGGCGGCGCGCTTGAAGATGAAGCGTGGGATATAATCGGGATATGGTTTTCCGTAGAGCTTACGAACAGGAGCCGGCTGATAATCCACAGCCTTATGGTTGCCGGCCTTTTTAATGGGAGGCGGGAAGCAAGGCTAGAGAACGCCGTGCTGATACGTGGCGGAGGCAGGGCTCCGAGCGAGTTTTTTGTTTTCGGGCTTCGGGCGGCGCGGAGCCTTGACAGCCTGGATGGGCTGGAAGTGATAAGGATACCGAAAATCGTGGCGGAGAAGATGGGAGCCCTCCTTGAGCTTCACCATTTTCTGGTGGAAATGCAGATGGCGGCGCAGATACTGGATGAAGGCCATGCGGGGTGGGCGATACCGCATTTTATATCTGCGGCGCAGTCTGCGGCGCTGGTTAGGGGAATAAAGAACGGATTTTTTGCCGGAGTGGCGGTAGGGGCAATATTCTCCGCATTGCGGGCTGTTGTTAATGTTGGCTTGTCGGCGCAGCGTTCCGGCGATATTAGGGTGCAGCTCGCCTATGCCGCTTCTGGGGCATCCTACGTTGCGGCGGCGGCGACAGCCCAAAAAGTAGCGGCGGCGCAGGCGGCGAAGATAGCGCTAAAGGGCGGCCCCGCATTAAAGTGGGCTGCGGTCGGTTTTACGGCGTTGGCTATGGCGTTTGAACAGTTCGCGGACGGCAGGGCGCGCGACCGGGCGCGGCTCGTGGTGCGGCACAGCCTATGGGGCGCCGAGAACGGGGATATGCCGGGCAGGAACGAGAGGGCGCTTTTAGGGCGCTGGTGGCCGGAGCTGTATGAGGGAGATGACGAAGAAAAAGAACTTGAAGAGGAGCTTCTGGCGATAGTTTTTTCGAACGCGCCGACGGACGCTCAAGAGTGGCATAGAAGGCTGATGCGGCTAAAAGCAGAAAATGCGGATGGCGAGATCAGAATCCGCGAGACATTGCTCAGGAACGCCTATCTGCTGAATTTGGTAACCCAATTCCCGCCCATAGCAGTAGACGCGGAAGCAAACAACGAGCGCCTGCTGTTCAATAATTTCATGCCGAATTACCCCATAAGGGTCTCCGGCCTGCAGAACTTCACGCTCATAGAAAGCGTCAGCGTGAAGCTGAAGATAGCCTCCACAGGGGAATACATAAAACTTTCCACAGGAACCAACGCAGAAGAAACGGAAGAATTGATATACACGCATAATGAGGGCGGAAACCTGCTGTCATTGTTTCTTCGAGCCGGCAGCCAGAACATTGGCGACAGGCTGGATACGCTGTGGGCGGAGCGGCTGCTGCTTTGGTTTGTGGCAAGGCCCCAGCCCTTGGCTGCGCCCCTGCCGAACATAGTGTCCTCCAACCCCCGTTTTATCCTGTTTAGCGACAGCCCCGGGCAGAATATCCCCAAGAAGGCGGAGATACTGATAAGCTATGAAGATGGCAGCCTATTGCCGGTGCGCATAGAGCAGGAATTCAACTGGTCGCCATTCAGGAGAAGATAGGGAGATTTGAAATGGGAGACACGGAGAAGATCAGGATCAGGAAAATACAGCGCAGGACTACGGGCGCGATAGTGGGCGCGGCGCTGCTGCTCAGCGCGCTGACGGTTTTTCCGGTGCTTAATTTCCAAGGGACTAGGATACCATTGTTTGCGCTGGAGAGGATCACCAGCTTTGACCGTTTTTATGGCAGGATACTTGGAGATCAGGTATTGGAGACAGAGCATGGGGAAATAAGGCTGCGGCATTTATCCGAGGTATTCGGCGTGAACCTTAACCTAGCGGATATAGACTTCAGGGAATTCGAGGCAGGGCGGGCGTCCCATAATCTGGTGGTACACGGGATAGAAATCCCGCCGAACGTTACTGTCTCCTTTAACCGCTTCGACAGGATTTCTCTTATACAAATGCACGGTTCAAGGCTTAGTCGTCAAGAGATAATCGTGTCAGGCATCCCCGTTAGGGCTTCGCGTATCACCTTAAACCCCCGGGGGGGGGGAGATATGCTCATTGGAGGGGGGGGGGGGCATAGGACGGGAGTAGGGATTATCACGTTGGCTGATTCCACCCAAATCCTTTCCGGGGATGGTTCGCTTCGCACCCTGCTTATATTCAAAGCCGAGGAGCGGTGGGAGATGCAGGACAGGGTTTATTCTATTCTGGTCAAACTGCCCGGCGAAGCCGAGTTCAGCAGATACCGGACTATAACCTTCAGACCAGACTGGGGGGAGTTCATCGAAGGGGAGCTGTGGGAGCAATAGCTTTACAGCCCGCCCAGGGCGTAAAACGAGAGGGGGTAACGTCTATGATAAAAGTCAAGCAGTTTTTTTCAAGTTCATGCCTCCCTTTTGTATTTCTAAAAAACGCAAGTATTGGGCCATCTTTGCTTTGTGATTAGCTTCGTTTCGGCAATAA
>WQUW01000165.1 GCA_009781915.1 Treponema sp.
AGCGCGTCTTGGCCTTCAAAGCGCGCGTTCCTCTGTCCAGCCGGAACCTGCATCGGTTAAGGTTAAGGTCTGGAGAAATTGACCTGAAGCCCTCGCGCCGCAGTGGCTTAAGGTGTCAACCTCGAAAAAACCGGGCCGCTTTTGATCCCTGCCAAAACAAACCCTTATAGGAATCTGGCTTTTCAACAAACTTCCCGGTTTGGTTGCGCGTATGCCTTTCAGGCGGTATTTTTCTTTTTCTTTCTTGAACTTGCGGTCGATAGTTGCCGGACTGACCGACTGAAGCAGCGCAGTCAGTTCTTTACTGAGGTTAAACTCAAGGGCTAAGTGAAGAAAGCATCCCCCGTATCAGAGGGGCCAGCAGTTTCCCGCGTTGAAAGTCGAAAAGTTCCCAGATTGCCTTTAGGGCTGTAACAAAGGCTTTGTGATATTTATCCGGCCGGCCTGTTTCTTTGCCTCCACAAGGCTTTTGGCGGCACTCTAAAGGCTCTTTCGCGACAAACTTGACCGGCTTCCCGCTTGAGAGGGCATTTCGGAGGGTTGACAAAACCTGATTTTTACGGCACATTACGCGGATACATTACCAAATATGGGGGGAAGATAAAGCATGGTGAAAACGGCGGCTATAACGGAACGTGATTTTGTCAAATGGATGGAGAAGTCCCTTTTGGAGCTTAAAAGGGAAATCGTGACAAATCTGGTAGCGAGCAACGAAGATTTCAAAGGGATGATGGAGGCCACGGAACCCAAGGACTCCGCGGATGTGGCTTCTGACGATATTGACCGCAAAATGATAGAAGCCATCGGTTCCCAGGAGTTAAAGCGGCTTAAACTGATAGATTCGGCTCTTACCCGGATTCAGCAGGGGAAATACGGCCTTTGCATAAAATGCAGTAAAAAGATACCCCACGCCCGGCTTGAGGCCCTTCCCTACGCTCTTATGTGTGTGGAGTGCAAGACTGCCGACGAAAAGCGCAACAGGTAGCTAGCTGGAACAACCTCAACCGCCCTACAGCAGTTCCGTCCGCCTGGCGGCCTTAATCTCTTCCACAATGCCCCTTACGTGCTGGCTCTCGCCTTTCTTCGAGATTAACACTGCCCCCGGCCCGCCGTCCTTGCCCGACCTGACCACCACGATAAGGTCTTGTACCCCGCACAGCGCCACGGGTATGTCGGAATTCACGAAGCAGCTGCCCTTGGCGGCCCCGGCGGCGTACACTTCGGCACCGGTGTATCCGGCGAGCTTGGAGTATTCGTCCCAGCTTCCCACATCCGTCCACGAAAAGCCCGCCTTAACCACCACGGTTGACACGCATTTTTCGGCGATGGCGTAATCAAAGGAAATTGCCTTGGCGCTCTTGTAGGCCGCTTCTATGCCGGCCCAATGTTCAAGGACGGTAAGGCCCTTCATGGTTGCGCGGGAATGGCTGGAGGGGGCCAAAAGCTTACGGAAAGGGACAATTACGTCAGGGGCGCTGCGGTGGAACTCGGCAAGCATAAAGCCGGAAGAAAAAGCGAACATTCCTGAGTTCCAGTAAAAATTTTTCGCCGCGATAAACTGCCGGGCTTTTTCCGCGCCGGGCTTTTCGTGGAAAGACTCAACGCCGAAAACCTCCGGCTGGTATTGGCTGTGGCCGCCTTCGCGCGGGGGGATAGCCAAGGGGTCTGCGGCTTCGATGTACCCGTAGCCTGTTTCCGGCCTTGTTGGGGGGATACCGAACACCACAAGCTTGTCTGCCCGTGCCATAGCCGCCGCCGCGCCCGCGTCGGCCTTGAATACCTCTAGCGGTTCAATGATATGGTCGCTGGTCAGCACAAGAACGCTCCGCCCCTCGCCCGCCGTCAAGTCAATGTAAACCAGTGCGCAGGCAATGGCCCCGGCGGTATTTATGGCTAAAGGCTCAGGGATCAGCGTCAGGCGCTTCAGTTCCGGGGCGCTTAACCGCGAACATTCTTCGACAATGGGGCTTATGTGGTTCTTTCCCGCTACGATAATCACATTGCCCCCGGAATCCCCGGTTACCGCAAGGGCCCGATCAAGGGCCGCCCCGAAAAAACTGCGGTTTTCTTCCTTTTCTGTTTTCACGCCGGGGGCCTGTTGAGGCAGGCCAAGAAACTGCTTTGGCCGCAGGGATGTACTGGCAGGCCAAAGCCTTGTCCCGAATCCCCCAGCCATTATGATACAATCGTCAAACATCTTTTCATTGTACCATTCGCGCGGCGGTACGGCAAGTTTGCGGCGCGGCGCTCGCTTGTTATTCACTGAAGTAACGCACTATACTCAAATCAACGTATGCCCCGCAGTTTTACCTATTCCGCCATTACGCTCCGCATTAGGCAGTCGGGCCAGTCCAACCGGGAGGCGTGGTTTCTTACCGCCGAAGAAGGGGTTGTGCAGGCAACGCTTTTTGGGGGGCCGAAAAGCCGTTTGCGGGCGCAGGTCTCGCCCTTCCACGAGGGGACGCTCTGGATTTACCATGACACGGTGCGGGATTCCCGGAAAGTAACCGATTTTGATGTCCATTCCTACCGTCCGGGCATACGGGAACTGTATGAGCGGGCTATGACGGCGGACGCGGCGGCGCAGACTATCCTTTCCTCCCACGGCGGCGGCGGCAGTTGGCCTGTGGCGGCAAAACTCGCCGCGAGCGTTCTGGACTGCCTTGACTGGGCCGACGCGGCGCTCTGTTCCCGGCTTGGCGTCTATTTCCTGTGGCGCTGGGCCGGGGTGCTGGGCTTGAAGCCGGAAATCTCCTCCTGCTCTTCGTGCTTTTGCCAAATGAAGCGGGATGAGCCGCTATGGTACTGCGCGGTGGACGGGGCCCTGTTATGCGGCCCCTGCGCGCAAAGGGAAACCCGCCTTCCGGCGCACTCCCCTTCCCTGCTTCGTCTGGGCGGCGGGGCAAGGCTCTGGCTCGACAGCATCGAGTCTCTTCCTCCGGCGGCCCTTGCCAGAATCACGCTGGACGGCCCCTCGCTGGAACAGGCCAGAGCGCTTTCCAAGGCAGTGCTGGCGGGGGCCTTGGGGAAACGGCTTCCCACGTGGGAGGAGATATAGCCTCCGCTGTGCGTGAGCCAACATTCCTGCCAAAAGCTCCGGCAGGGGAGGATATACGGTTTAAGAATCCCGCCCAAGGAACACGGCTACGGAGCCACGGTCTCCTACGCTAAAGAGCCTGGGGAAATGGCTTAAACCGTATATCCTCCCCTGCCGGGCATTGTACCGCTGGCTCATGCGCGGTGGGGGGCATTTTTGGGGGGAAGAGCATTTGTAAAGGCATTTCTGGAAAAAACCCACGCCAACCCTCTGTAAAAAGCTTGACACGACCTACATTACCGTGCTAGCACTACCACATGATGCGTGGTGTAACTGCGAACAGCCAAAACTATTTTCCGAACATGGGTGCTTTTTGCCCGAATTCGCCTAAATTGGCACATTTTCTTCCACTAGCACACACACACACACACACATATATATATATATATAAGACTCACTCGATCCTTTCGTTAAAAAAATTTACCCAAAATTTTCCATTTTTCCCACCCACACCCCAGTCAGGCGTCGCAGAAGGGAATCTGAACCTGTTCCAAAACTCGGTTAGTTTCGGAACAGGTTCTACGAAAAAGCGTCTATACGCCGCTTTTTCCATCAAATCTAATGTAGCTGTTCCAAAATCTGACATTTTGGAACAGCCTCAGATTTCTCTTCGTAATAACAGCCCAAAGCAGAGATTGCGGCGGGCTTTTATTAATGCCCTGCTTGTATGAGCGGGTAATCACGTGATTACCCGCTTAAAGGAAGGCGGGGGTCACAAAAGAGGTGTTTATATGAAAAACACATTTAAATTGTTCGGGATTGCCGTGTTGGTTGCGGTAATCGGGCTTTCAGTGGCGGCTTGCGACACCGGCAGTACCAATGCCGGAAATGGGTTGCCGCCCGCTGGAGACGGCAGTATCACGTTTGCCCCCGGCGCGCCGCCAATGACGTTTACCGGGGTTGTTGATCAGGACGGGAACCCGGTTAACAGAACTATGGATTTTACCCAGATTGCGATACTGGTTAATGGCAATGAGGTGGAGTTCCCCCGATTTTTGGGACAGTGAATTAAGCCGCTAAATTATTTGTTAATGCTAAAGGTGTAGCATATCCGATTGCCGAATGTCTACGGCGTCTGTTGTAATACATTTCGATGTATTC
>WQUW01000166.1 GCA_009781915.1 Treponema sp.
CAGAACTCAACCGCAGATTCCTTGAACTCACTCGTGTAACTTTTTCTTCGTTTCCTCATGATTTACTCTCCTTCGGTTTATCATGAGCTTAACTTTGTGTCCACTCAAACGGGGGAAGTTCAACTATTCTTCATAAAAATCTCCTTTGCGGTGTTAGCGCCGCCGCCAGCATATGTATTTTTACAGCCCGAACCCGATACCAAAAAGAAGGCTAATGCCCCAAGGGAACTCGTGAGACGCATTGCTGCTGGAAGCGAAAGTGTAACTCAATAGGAGCGATGATCGTATGAACATAGTGCTTCCAATGGGCACATCCCAGCCGACGCCGAACGGGATATGAACCGTGCTAAAGTGGGAAAATATACGAGTCGCGGTCCGTGCTGGGAAAGGTACAATGGTATACCCCACGCCAAGCAATGGAAAAACGTAGCCTCCAAACGGCAGTTCCAATGGAAATTTGAACAGTAAGCTAAAATCAAACGCTAAAGAGGGCCACAAACGGGATGAGT
This sequence comes from Treponema sp., assembly GCA_009781915.1. Lineage (GTDB taxonomy): Bacteria > Spirochaetota > Spirochaetia > Treponematales > Breznakiellaceae > WRKT01. The sequence continues at coordinate 510 of WQUW01000166.1, forward strand.
CTTCGTTATATCGTCGTCCATCCCTATACCTATATTCATCTTGAGCATGCAGCCCGATCGAAAGCCCAATCGACAGTTCCACATATCGTGCGTCAAAGAAAGCCCCGATCCCAAAAATACCCCAATGGAGGAAAGTATGCTCTGTAATTGTAGTCCTTTCCTGAACCGTTTCTCTTTCGATTACGTTGCTGAAGCCTCTAAAACTAGAAAGAAGTGTGAAGTTAAACCCAACGCTGAACATAGAAGGCTGCCATTCGGCGGCGGCTTCTTCCTGCATGGGCTGTGCAGCATTGTCAAACGTAGCATCATCCGGGAAAAACAGGGAAGGAAGGGGCGTAGCGCTCAAAACAGGCGCAGGCGCAATCCAATGCCCTTCGTCAAAACTGGCTGTTTGGGCGTAAAGGCCCGCCGCCGCAATAAGGCCTGCCAGTATCGCAGTCAACATTTTTTTCATTCAAATCTCCTGTGCGGTGTTAACGCCGCCGCCGGCATATATCCACAGCCCCTACGGGCCGCTTGTGTTCAGGCGGAACGGCGCTGTGGCGAAAGGCGGTAGTTGCGCGGCGGGAAGCGTTTTTTTTGGGCAAATTTTTTTCAGGTAAAACGATCAGGTGAGTCTTATGAGAGAGAGAGAGAGAGAGAGAGAGAGAGAGAGAGAGAGAGAGAGAGAGAAAAAACCGTGCCAAGTTTGCCTAATTCGGGAAATTTTTCGTAAAAAAAGCGGGTAAACACTCTCTGGCTCAACCTCATGCTGAAACACTAGCACGGGCGGCGGCACAGTGTCAAGCGGACAATGTCCTTTCAAGAATTCTGGGACGCAAGCGCAATCAGAAACACGATGAAAAGAACCGAGGCGGCGGCGGCGAAAAAGAATGCCGCAGTGGTAAAGCCCACGGAAAGCACCGCCAATATTCCGAGATTGTTAATCCAGCCCCGGAAGAAGTTTACGGCGATGTTAAAGACCACGGGCATAATACCCAGCATAAGGACGCCCATGAACCCCGGAGGCTTTAGCGCCCTGTACCGCCAGCCCAGAGCGATAGCGGCGATTCCCAAAAGAAGAAGGAGCAGGGGCTCGGCAAAGCGGCGGATCAGTTCAACCTGAAACACCTGCGGCTTGTAGCCCAAAGCGCCAAGGTTTTCCGCCGCCCTTCTAAGATCGGCCGTGGAAAGCGTGGAAAGCCCCCGGCGCGCATTCGACAAAAGGACAAAATCGTTCCACGAAACCGGAAGGACTATCTGGGCCGTATCGGGGGGGCTTTGCCCAAAGCCCGTGGCTGCCGGTTCCCAGCTTAAGGCCGGATCGGTGCGATCGAGCGCCCGCAGCAGCACAACAACCCTTGGGGGGCCGGTATTCAGGGCAAGGGGCATTATTTTGGCGTAGGGGGCTTGCATGCTCCACAGAAGGCTTCCGTCCCGGCCAAGGGCGAGTATCTCCGCCCCCATGCAATAAGCGGCATCGGGAAACATCGAAACCGAAGCGAACCGCATCACAATCCGCCCCGAATCCGCGGGCAGGGAAAAAACCGCCCCGGTTAGTAGTGTCCCCAGAACTATATCTATTTCGTCTATGAAAAAGGCGACCTGCCTAAGCCCCTCCGCGCTCATGGCGAAGAACCGGTGTACATCGGGGTCTGCGGGGGTGATCTCCAGAAGTTCCAGAAAGATATGGTAGGCGCGAATCCATTCCCCGGCGGAAAGGGCCTGATACCCTTCCAGCTTTAGCCTGAAGGCGCTGAACGCCCGAAGCTCCTGAGCGTTAGGCGCAAGCGAATTAACCCTGTCCCATGCTATGCTGGCAAGCCGCAGGGCGGCGGCGGCCTCCGGGCTGTTGGGCGCTGCCAGACGGGAGGCTACGGCGGCAAGCCAGTGAGCGTCAAACAGGCGCTCCTGCGCCAAAGCGGTTTCCGCGCGCGCGAGGGCCTCGGCGGCGTTTGCCAGCGGCGTCTGGCCCGGCAGATCGGGCTGGAACTCCCCCGCCATCATGTCAAACACGGGAAGGGGCTCGTCCCAGCGCCAGCGTTCTTCAAGCCGGTTAGCGGTCTCGGCGGCAAGGCTGGCTACCTGATACCCGCCGGGCCATATTCTTTCGCAAATCGCCAGAAACTGGGCTGTCTGAAGCCATTCCCCCCTAAGAGCGTGTTCCTGCGCCTGCTCCCTGGCAAGCTGGTAGAGCTGCCCCTGATACCGGAGGCCCGCTTCGTAATCCCGTGCCAAGGGGAGCGCCAGAAAAAACAGAAGCCCGTAAAGCGAGGCGGCAACGATGGCGGTAACAATGGACATCTTTAGCGACTGGAAAAAATGGGGGGAAAAAGACGTCATTGCCTCTTTGCGCCGCATAGTAAATCCGAAGGGAATAACCAGCGCGCAGAGGGCCAAGGCGGGAAAAAGGCTTAAAACGTCCAGAGCGCCCCGGATAAGCCGCCATGACAGGGAAAAGTACGACAGGGGGGCGCTTTCGCCCGGAAAGATAAAGCGGAATGCCATAACCGCTACAGCCGAGGCCAGAATGTATATCAAAAAAACCGCCAATGGAGAGAGCGGGGCGTTTTTTCTATTCATCTTTGTTCCTCCGGGGGCGGGTCGCGTGGATCAACAGGGCATAGAAAGTGGTAAGCACGGCAAGCGCGGCGAATATGGCGGGCGTAATTAAGAGCGGCGGGAGAAGGCCGGGCAAAAGGGAATTGAGCAGTTCGTTTATCTCCCCGGTGTTAAGAAAGCTTTCCAGCGCCGCAATGCCCCGGAACGCCAGCGCCGCAATACACAGGCTGGCAAGGGGCCACCTGCCCAGTCCGAAAAGAAACCGTATGGAAGAAAGAAGCAGAATCAGGGCAAGGGCGTACGCGCCGAAGTACAAAAGGCCCATTTCCATACGGCCCCGCAATTCCGCCGCGTTAAGGGAAAAATCCATGACCAGATTGCGGATAAACCAAGGGGCGCTGTCGTCAAAGGGCAGGGGGGGAAGGCTTATGACGGTGTTGTTCGGCCCACGGGGCACATCTTGATACAAGAGCGGTTGTCCGGGGATGGAAACGACGCGGGGGCCCCAAATATCGCCAGTTTCCCTGAGAAGAATTATGGCGTTGTCCCCGCGGGAAAGGATCAGTCCCGGCTCTCCCTGCTGGGCGACGGGCCTGAACAAGATTTCCACGTCCCCGGCCCGGCTTATTCCCAGAGAGGCCCCAAGAAAAAAGACCGATCCCAGAATAAAGATGCAGACCACGGCGAGGAAAGCGGGCATTGTGCGCCGGGCGGTATACCCCAGCCCAAGGAGCATGGTCAAATACAGCGCCGCCGGAAGGGCGTTCCACGCAAAATGCTCCAGGCTCTGCCCGGCTCTGGCTTCGATCGGGATATACCGAGCGAAATCGACCCACGAAGAGAGAAGCCCCAGCGCAACAATGGCTGCAAAGAGAAGGGCGAAATTGAAACTAAAAAAAAGCGTCAGCTTTAAAATACTTTTCACTTGTATATGAATAAACCTAACACGAGAAAAGCCCTAGCGCAAGGGCCACCCCCGCCGTGCGTGAGCCATGCATTCCCGCCCAAAGCTCCGGCAGGGGAGGATATACGGTTTAAGAATCCCGCCCAGGGAACCCGCTCCGGAGCCACGGTCTCCTACGCTAAAGAGCCTGGGCAAATGGCTTCTTAAACCGTATATCCTCCCCTG
>WQUW01000167.1 GCA_009781915.1 Treponema sp.
GCTTCCCAAATAAATCTCTCTGACCATTTTGTTGGAAAGAATTTCGTCCTTGCTGCCACGGGCAACAAAGACTCCTTCATTAATTATAAACGCTTCTGTGGTAATTTCCAGTGTGTCCCTTACATTGTGGTCGGTAATAAGTACGCCAATGCCCTTTTCGGCAAGGCGGCGGATAATATGCTTAATTTCATAAACCGTTATCGGGTCTATTCCGGCAAAGGGTTCGTCCAAAAGCAGGAACTTGGGCTCGGTAGCCAGAGAGCGGGCTATTTCCGTGCGCCGCCGCTCGCCCCCGGACAGGGTAAAGCCGTACTGCGTTCTGACCCGGCCTATGTCAAATTCTTCAATAAGGGCTTCAAGGCGTTCCTGTTTTTGCACTTTGTCAAGGTCTTTGCGGGTTTCCAGTATGGCCCAGATATTCTGTTCCACGGTGAGTTTTCTGAAAATGGACGGCTCTTGCGGAAGGTAGGCGATGCCCTGCCGTGCCCGGCGGTACATGGGCAGCTTGGTAATGTCCACCTCGTCCATAGTTACCGTTCCCTTGGAAGGCCGGTAAAACCCCACTATGATATAAAAAATGGTCGATTTTCCCGCTCCATTGGGGCCCAAAAGCCCGGCAACTTCTCCGTTGTGCATGGAAAAACTGACTCCCCGGACAACTTCTTTCAGGCCAAACCGTTTTCGCAGTTCCTTTACCGCCAGCGTATGAGCGCCGTGGCCCCCCTTATAGGGCAAAAGCCCGCTTAACGGGGGAGGAGAAGGCAGTCTGAGCGGAGGGGCGGCATCGTATTCCATACATTTAGTTTCTTATAGAACCCCGCACGTCCCCTTCCATTACAATATCGTTGGTATTAAGGTCTACCATAATCCTGTCGGCCCGGAATTCATCACCGTCTCTGTGTACAACAGGAAAGCCCGAAAGCAAAAGGGTTTGTTCTATGCGGTTGTATACGGCATAATCGGCACGGCACACAAGGTCTTCACTGAAAAGCCGCACGGAAACTTGAAGAACCGCAATTTCGTTCATGTCGTCAAATTCGATAAAGCGGGCGCGGGCAACAACCTCGTTCTGCCGGTCTTCCAGTGTGGAATTTCCTTCCAGCCGCGCTATTCTGAGCGTGCGGTCGTAGCGGAGACGGTCGGTGCGGAAAAAAATGTCTTTTTCAAGCTCGTGCCCTTCTACGTTGCCCACGCCTTCTATGAACCTGTTGTCGCTGCCGTGAATTTCGATCCGGTCTGCCCTAAGCAAAAAATTGTCAGCTAGCACTTCGGCGTTTCCGGTAAGCACGGTAATTTCCCTGCCGGTGGCTCTTCCCCCGGACATACTATCGGCCCTGAAAGAAAAAGTGCTTCCCATGAGGGGAACGGCAGAGGCCATTAAAAAAATGGCCAAAAAGAGCGGAAAAAGGGGTCTCATGCATCCTCCTCCATGTTTACAATGTTTACGATTTCCACAGCTCCGTAATATTCTTCATCTTCATTATCGTCATCTTCGCCTTCGTCATCGTCATCGTCCGTTTCGATATACGTGCCGCTGACTTCCCCGGCAAAGGCCCACGTTCTGTCACGGATATTCACGGTAAACCCAACGCCGCTAAAACTGGTTCCGTCCGAGCGTTCTATGTCTACTTCATCGCCGGGAGCGCCGAACAGGACTCTTTCACGATCCCGCCATTGGAGTTCCTGCGTTGTAATGATAATATCTTCCGAATCCATGTTGATTCTGACCCCGTCCCGTAGGGCAACGTTTCCGGTATCGAGCTGTACGGTCGCCGCCCCTGCGTGTCCGTCCGCGTTTATTTCTACTCCGTTGTCCGCCCCGCTGTTTTCCAACTGCTCAAAGTAGAAGTCCCAGAGTTCCATAGTCCGCCGGTCTTCCCAGCGTTCTGCGCGGTCTGCCCGGAAGCGCACCAGATGATCCCCTCCCCGCACCCGCACGTATTCAAGGTCTTCCATGATGATGTCGGGCCTGAATCCGCCTTCTTCCATTACAAGATAGCCGTAATCAAACGAGCAGGCGGCGAACAGCAGAAGCGAGGGGATGATTAGGCGGAGGAGTTTCATGCCTTTTACCCCTTTGCGTTACGGGCGATAGCGATAAAATCCCGGAACAGCGGACTTGCGGCAGTGGGCTTTGATTTGAACTCCGGGTGAAACTGCACGGCAAGGCCCCAAGGGTGATCCGGCCATTCCACGCACTCCACTAAGTCCTCTTTCGGGTAAACGCCGCTTATAATAAGTCCCGACCCGGCTATTTCTTCCCGGTACTGGTTGGAAAACTCGTACCGGTGACGGTGGCGCTCGCAAACGTTTTCCTGACCATAGGCGGCGAAAAACTTGGTTCCCGGCTTTGCTGCCGAAACGTACTTTCCAAGGCGCATGGTTCCGCCGTAATTTTTTACGCCCACCTGTTCTTCCAAAAGGCTTACCACGGGCTTTTTTGTGTTCTGGTTGAATTCCGTGGAATCGGCGTCCTCCCAGCCCAGCACGTTCCTTGCCCAGTCAATAACCATGATCTGCATCCCAAGGCAAATGCCAAAATAGGGGATTTTGTTGCTTCTGGCCCAAGCCGCCGCCCGAACCATGCCCTTAATTCCCCGCTGACCGAAGCCGCCGGGGACAAGAACCCCGTCAATGCCGCCGTCCGGCGCGTCTTTCCCAAGGATATGGTCTGCGGATTCGGCCTCGTCAAGCCGGGAGGAATCAATTTTGACCAGCTCTACGTCCACGGCACATTCCAAGCCGGCATGAAAAAGGGATTCGTAGACGGATTTATACGCATCGTGGAGTTCCATGTACTTTCCCACAATGCCGATGCGGACTTTTTCTTTCCGGGAGGTGGCACGTTCCATTACGGCCTTCCACGGCTCGATCTTGGCGTGGCGGGCTTCGACTCCCAGCTTTTTCAGCACAACCTGATCCAGTTTTTGCTCGTGGAACATCAGGGGTATTTCGTAAATGGTGGTGTGTACGTTGTAGGAAGTAAAAACCGCAGTGCTTTCCATGTTGGTAAAAAGGGCGATTTTGCGGCGGGTGGCCTCGTCAAGTATTACCGGGGCCCGGCAGATAAGCACATCCGGCTGAATCCCCTGTTCCTGCATGGCCTTAACCGAGTGCTGGGTGGGTTTGGTTTTAAGTTCCCCATCGCCTACTTCGGGGATAAGGGTAAGGTGTACGGATATGGCGCTGCTTTTGCCGTATTCGTGGATAAGCTGCCGGGCCGCTTCGAGAAAGGGTATGGATTCAATGTCCCCTACGGTGCCGCCGATTTCGACAATGGTAATATCGGTGTCCGCGTCTTCCTTGGCGACCGCCATGATACGGGCCTTTATTTCATCGGTAATGTGGGGGATAACCTGCACACAGCGGCCCAGATAGCCGCCTTCCCGCTCTTTGCGGATTACCTCGTTGTAGACTTGGCCTGTGGTTATGGAGTTCGCCTGCGAAAGAGGGCCAGAGGTAAAGCGGGCGTAATTGCCCAAGTCCAAGTCTGTTTCGGCCCCGTCGTCGGTAACGTAGACCTCGCCATGCTGGTAGGGGCTCATTGTGCCCGCATCCACATTGATGTAGGGGTCGCACTTTACCATCCGGACGTTAAATCCGCGGCTTTCCAGCAATGCCCCCAAAGCGGATGCCGCAACGCCTTTCCCAAGGCTGGAACACACGCCGCCGGAGACAAAAATTAGCTTATTCATGTACCAGTACTATTATCACGTATAGGGAGGGGGTTGGTCAAGGGTTTGGCCCCCCGCCGCTCATGAGCATTCCCGCATAAAGCTCCGGCAGGGGAGGATATACGGTTTAAGAATCCCGCATGGGGAACCCGCTCCGGAGCCTCGGTCTCCTTCGCGGAGATGCCATGCAAATGGCTTCTTAAACCGTATATCCTCCCCTGCCGGGCATTGTACTGGAGGCTCACGCGCGGCGGGGGCATTGCTGGGGGCCTTCCCGGTGGAACCGGGAAGGCTGTGAGAAGCGTGCCGGGGGAAGCGGGGGCGGGGGCATTGGCTGGGGGAAGAGAGCATGAGCCCTCCACGGCTGTCCGTTATCTTACGGGCGGCCCCTTTGTGGGGGGTGCAAAGCCTTCGAACAAGGGCTTTGCGGCCTCTGCGCCCTTCGTGGCTTGGCGACAGGCCCCC
>WQUW01000168.1 GCA_009781915.1 Treponema sp.
CATCGAAATGTATTACAACAGACGCCGTAGACATTCGGCAATCGGATATGCTACACCTTTAGCATTAACAAATAATTTAGCGGCTTAATTCACTGTCCAAAAAATCGGGGGAACTCCAGATAGCACATTTTTTTATAACTTGATACACCGTTTGTCTGTGAGTTCGCGGGTGTTTCCGGCGGGGGGCGGGGCGTTGACGGGGGGTGCGAGGCGGCTGGCGCCTTGGCGGGGGGTGCGCGGGGGCTTGGACAGTGGGGATTGCCCCGCACAAGGCACTGTCAAAAAGTATACGTTTTGACAGTAAAACTACTCATCCTTGTCCGTCCGCAAGTTTTTCAGCCGCCTGTAAAAACTGGATTCCTTCATGCCTGTTTTCTTCAAAACGTCTTTGAGGGCAAGATTTCCCTGTCTCCATTCCCTCACCAGCTTTTCGAACGCGACGGGCGTTTTTTTGGCGGGGCGACCGAACCGGACTCCCCGGCTTTTTGCGGACTCAATCCCTTCCATCTGGCGCTTTCGGGTGGTTTCCCTCTCGTTCTGCGCTACGAAGGACAGGACTTGCAGCACAATGTCGGCCAGGAATGTGCCCATCAAATCACGCCCGATTCTGGTGTCCAAGAGCGGCATATCAAGCACGGCGATATTGACCCCGCGATCCTTTGTAAGAAGCCGCCATTGCTCCTGGATTTCGACGTAATTGCGCCCAAGGCGGTCAATCGACTGAATGTACAGTACGTCACCCTGTTTCAGTTTTCGTACAAGAGCCTTGTACCGTGGACGGTTAAAATCCTTGCCGGACTGCCTGTCCACAAATATGCGTGATTTGGGGATTTTCAAGGCGGCCATTGCGTCAAGCTGTCTGTCTTCATTTTGGTCGGTTGTAGAAACTCGAATGTAAGCGTATTCCTTTGCACTCATAGTTCAATGTAAACCATGAGTCAATACCCTGTTAGTTATACTTTCAGCTTCCTCGTCCAAAGTCTGAGTTCATGGGCGGCCCAATGGGAAATAAGAAGATGTAAACTGGGGTACTGGGCAAACTCATCGCTTAAAACCGTCTCGGCAAGGATCGTCTGGACAATTGTGTGAACCAGTTCGTCCGGAATTTCCAGTATCCACCGGGCAAGCTCCTGTCCCTTGTTATGTTTGACATATTTAGACACCGCCTGCTGGAAAATCTTGGCTTGGTGGCTAAGGGCGGCCATGTCGCCGGTTTTGCTCCGCCTACGGCCATGAACCGTCATAAAGTTTTCGTAGGCAGCTTCGGCCTCGTCCATAGCCAGCGTGGGGGCCAAGGATTCGTCAGCCAGAACCCGCACCAACAGGGGATAAAACTTGTTCTGTATGTCCAGAATATTTGACATGGCCAGAACAATGCCCTCCCTAAGATGCGGCGGCGGGTTGGCTTTAAGTTTTATGTCCAGCAGCACCGGCAGGGAATCGGGGGAGCCGTAAATACCCAGCGCCTCCGCCCCCATAATTTGAAGCCGGGGGTTTTGCGTTTCTACGATAATCTCCTGCATTCGGGGCCTAAAGACATCGTCCCCAAGCTTGGCAAGGGCGATAATGGCTTCCCCCGCAAGCATATAATCGCCGGACTCTGAAAGCTCCCGCAACAGGGGGATGGCCTGGAAAACCCCGTGGTTCCCCAGCGTGCGGGCGGACATATACGCTGTGGTGTAGGGGTTACTAACAATGTCGTCCATCAGGGCCTTTTCCGTGTCCGCGTCCAGCGCTTCCATAGCGTCAATGGCCTGAATGCTTTCCATGCGCACCGAAAGTCTTGGAGACTTGGCGCGGGTTAACAGGCCCTTTACGGCAAGCTTTGAGGGAGCGCCCCGAAGTTCCACCAGAATTGCGGCCTCCTCGCCCGAATCGCTGGTTTTGTCCAGCCTGTCAAGAAGGCTTATCGCCCTGAGTTCACGAATGGAAAACATCACTTCCAGAGCGCCCTTGAACGGCAGCGCCCCCAGCGGAATAAGGCGGCGCATAAGGAACAGTATTTTTACTGTAATAACAACAAGCACGAGGTAAAGGATTTTGAAAGAGACGACTTGCGATCCTGAAATTGCGGTAACTGCGTCCAGAAACACGCCGCCCAGAAGAGCCCCGCCCGCCCCGGCAATGCCGAAACCGAGGAAGTAGAGAATCCCCATGTCCATCATTTTGTCGGCGGGGATCATTCCCAAAAAGTATGTTTGCATGACCCCTTCCGTTCCAAGCCAGCCGAAATTCATCACAAAGAACAGAAAGGCAAGGAAAAGGATAACAGTGGGATAATTGTCGATTGTAAGCAGGGGGAAAAAGATAACCGGAACCATGCTGACAAGGCCGATTATGACGTAAAGGCTGAATATCGGCTTCGCCCCTATTTTGTCCACAAGAAATTTAATGACAAGGCCCGCCATAAGAACGCCGAGCCCCCCGAACACGGCATAAAGGGAAACCATACCATCGCTCTGGTTAAAAACTTCCCGGGTGTACACGACAATGAATGTCCGTGACACTCCGGAAGCCAGAGCCACCAAGAGCAGGATGTAAATGAAGTTCCGCATGGAGGGCTGAGCCATGGCTCCCCGGATAAGTTTAGTGATTTTTTCATGCTTGGCGGTGTCTTCCATTTCCGGGCCGGGGACTTTGCGCATAAGCAGACCTGAGAATATGCCGCAGCCTATGCCGGCTGCCACGATAATCGCGTAAAGGAAAAGCGGCGGATCACGGCCCAACAGTAAGGCGATGGCAAAACCGGCGAACATTCCAACGGCGCTGTTGATTATCTGAATCTGGGTCATGTAGCTGCCCCGATCCGGCCCGGTGGAAAGGTAGCTTAGGATGGGGTTATTCCCGATAAGCCCGACGCCGCGGATAACGTGAAAAAGCGAAACGCCCAGCAGCACGAGAAACAGGGCTGTCTCCGCATCGCCGGCGGCAAACGCAAAGGGAGCGAAAAGCACGGGAACCATTCCGATAGAGCGCCCAACCCACGCGACGCTGAAAATCTTTACGACCGAAAAGCGGCGGGTTAACAGCCTTCCCAGCGGCAGAAAGAAAAACGACACATACAAAACGGCGCTTAGCAAGCCGATATAGGTGGAATTCGCCCCCAGCCTGAGCGCAAAGAGGGTAATGATGTTGCCGACAAGAAACTGCCATGAAACGGCGTTAAAAGCGGTAAAGACGTTATACAAATCCCTGGCCTTGGCAAGCCGGTAGGGTGAAAGAGGTACAGCCATAGTTTTATTCTAATATCGGCAGGGGGTGTTTTACAACTTAGACCCCCCGCTGTGCGTGATGTGAACATTCCCGCCAAAAGCCCCGGCAGGGGAGGATATACGGTTTAAGAATCCCGCCCAGGGAACACGGCTACGGAGCCACGGTCTCCTTCGCCTAAGAGCCTGGGCAAAATGGCTTCTTAAACCGTATATCCTCCCCTGCCGGGCATTGTACCGCTGGCTCATGCACGGCGGGGGCATTATTGGGGGGGAAGACGCATTTATGCTCAAAGCCCTTCGCCAAGCCTCTGAAAAAGGCTTGACCCGTCCGCCTGCGCTAGCGGGCAATTAATCCATTCCTTGAAAGAGCCAACCCTCCATAGGAGGCTTGACACGACCTGCATTACCGTGCTAACATTGCCCCATGATGCGTGGTGTAACTGCGAACAGCCAAAGCTATTTCTCGAATGTGGGCGCTTTTTGCCCGAATTCGCCTAAATTGGCACGTTTTCTTCCATTAACACACACACACACACACACACACACATAAGACTCACTCGATCTCTCTAAAAAAATTTACCCAAATTTTTCCATTTTTCCCACTCACACCCCAGTCAGGCATTATCCACGGGAAGCTCTCTTTTTTCCCCGGAATAACAGGCCAAAGCCAAAGAGAAATCTTAAGGCGGCCTTTTATGTATGCCTTGCTTGTATAAGCTGGTAATTCTCATGGCTTCGGCAGAAGCCGGTGGTTACCCGCTAAAAGGAAGCGGGGCCGCAAAGAGGTGTATGTATGAAAAGAGTTACAAAAGTTTTAGGCGTGGCTGTCCTTGCCGCGCTGGTTGGCTTTACTATGGCGGCCTGCGACACGGGAAGCCCCGCGGCCCCCGGTGG
>WQUW01000169.1 GCA_009781915.1 Treponema sp.
GATATACGGTTTAAGAAGCCATTTGCCCAGGCTCTTTAGCGTAGGAGACCGTGGCTCCGGAGCGGGTTCCCTGGGCGGCTTCTTAAACCGTATATCCTCCCCTGCCGGAGCTTTTGGCGGGAACGCATGGCTCACGCGCGGCGGGGGGTCCCCTACTTCGGCTCGAAGCGTCCGGTAAAGAAGCGAAGCTGCTTGGGTTCGTAAACCCATTTTAGCGGGCGGACTTTTTCCTTTTCGCCGTACAGGGCTATTACCGAGTCTGCCACAAGATCCATGTGCTTGTAGGTGTACACCCTGCGCGGGATCGTCAGGCGGACAGTCTCTAGCTTGGGAGCATGATCCTTTCCGGTAACCTTGTCGCGTCCGGCTGAAATTATGCCGCGTTCCATGCCTCGCACGCTGGATTCGATGTAAAGCTGAATCGCCAGCGACTGGGCCGGGAACTCTTCCTGTTTAACGTGCGGGCAAAAACGCCGCGCGTCCAGAAATACCGCGTGTCCGCCGACGGGAAGGACGATGGGAACGCCCGCGTCTGTAAGTCTGTCGCCCAAATAGCGCACCTGCATAATTCTGTGTTCGATGTAAGCATCTTCCACAGCTTCCTTCAAACCAATGGCCATAGCTTCCATGTCGCGCCCGGTCATACCGCCGTAAGACGGCATACCTTCGAACACAACCACCAGTTCCTTGGCTTCTATAAAAAGGTTGTCGTCATTCAGGCACAAAAATCCGCCAATGTTAACAATGCCGTCTTTCTTGCCGCTCATCGTACAGCCGTCGGAGTATTTAAATTCCTCAAGCACGATTTCTTTTATTGACTTGTTGGCGTAGCCCGCTTCCCGTTCTTTTATGTAGAATGCGTTTTCAACACAGCGGGTCGCGTCCATAAACACCTTGATGTTGTGCTTCTTGCAAAGCTCGTAGGTCTCGCGCAGGTTCTGCATCGACACAGGCTGACCGCCCGCCAGATTTACCGTAATGGCCACGCAGACATAGGCGATGTTTTCGGCTCCCTTTTCATCGATCACTTTTTTGAGCTTATTGAGGTCAACATTGCCCTTGAACGGAAGGTCTACCACGGGGTCGTGCGCTTCGTCAATTACGATGTCCACGAAAACGCCGCCGTTGGCTTCCTGATGATAGCGTGTTGTGGTGAAGTACATATTTCCGGGCACGTATTGTCCGGGCTTGATAGCTATTCTGGAAAGGATGTTCTCGGCTCCCCGGCCCTGATGCGTGGGTACTACGTGCTTAAAGCCAAACAGTTCCTTGATTGTCGATTCCAGATGATACCAGTTGCGGCTGCCGGCGTAGGCTTCATCGCCCATCATAATTCCAGCCCACTGCCTGTCGCTCATGGCGTTAGTGCCGGAGTCGGTTAACAGGTCAATGTACACATCTTCTGAGTCGATCAGAAAGGTGTTGTACCCGACTTTCTTGGCGATTTCCACACGCTCTTCGCGGGTGTTCGTCTTGACATACTCGATAGCCTTGATTCTGAATGGTTCCGGTGGGTAATAACGCTGCATAAAAATTATCTCCTGTTATTGTTTATTTTTCATCACGCGCCGCGCGCGGACAAATGCCCGCATACGACGCGCGTTGACTACCTTTTACTGAAATAAAACCAGAGAGACGGGCATTATAATCGTTACAGCAACAATCGTTGCGGCGATTACAAGGAACGCGCCGTACTTGAACACTTCTTTGCCCGTTATCCATTCCGAGTTGCTCCACAACATTGCGGCAAAAACTGAGGCGGACGGCAGAATGATCGAGTAGTGCAGCAAGAGTGTTGTTGTAGCCGCTACCGCAGGCAGGTTCGCGCCGGCTTGCAGACCAAAGGCAACAAGGATTGGCATAAGCGCAATGCCGATTACCATAGAACTGGCAAAACTGGTTACGAAAATGCCGACCAAGAGCATTACGACAAAGAACATAACCGGCGTGTGTCCCCCCAATACCGGGTTAAAGACCTGTATCATCATCGCTGTCGCGCCGGTAGACGGATGCGTCAACGCCCCGCCGATACCGATAGCGGCTGCTACCATGATAACAACATCCCAGTTTAGGGCTTTGGGGGCGACGGCTTTGAAATCCAGAACGGGCTGTCCCTGAACATGGATAACGCACAGAAGACCAGTCATAAATATCGCCACGCCGTTCGCTCCCATGCGGTTAAGCAACTGAGTCAGCGCCCATGTGTCAGGCATAAACCACGGCAGAAGCATAAGGAGGATAAAGCCGAGCATCCCAAAGAAGTTCGCCTTTTGCAGCGGGCTCATGGGCGGCAGGGGGTCTCTGTCAAACATTTCGGTATTGACGTGGGCCACTTTAGTCAGTTCTTCCGGTTTGAGTACGACCTTCATGAACAGACAGTAGATTACAAAGACGATAACGGAATAGATGAAACCGAGAACCATGTATTGCGGCACGGGCATGACAATGTCCGATGCGTTTGTGAAGGAGCCTAAAATCGCAAGGGTTGACCCGGTAAACGGCAAAGACGCTTGCCCTGATATGGAGCCCAAAAAGGTTCCGATAAGCATAAGCGAAGTAAACTTTTCACCCTTTTTATAGCCAAGCTCTTTCAAGACACCGTACAGCACAGTCCACATAAGAATCAAAGAAGGCGTTACGTTAACCGCTATGGACAGCGCGTAGGTGGCAAAGATGAACACAAAGGCAAACACGATGGGGCGGTTGTTAAAGACTTTTCTGGTTAAAAACCACCGGGTGATATACCTTGTTGCGCCTACGTGCTGGGGCGAACCGAACAGGATCATCGAAAAAATAAGCAGAACGGTTACCGAGTGCCCGAAGGTCTGCTGCATAATCGCGCCTACGCCCGCAAAGCCTGTAAGGATGAAGGCTACAATCGCCAAAAGGCTTGGCCACAAAAAGCCGACAAAGCACCAGAACCATATCGCGCCCAAGAACACGCCCACAACCAGCATACCTATCTCGGTAAGCGGCTCGATGGGCGGAACAACGCGCCCAAAAACAAACATAAAAAATAGCCCAATGAAAAGATGCACATAAAACGCAGGAGTCCGGGTTCTTTCTAACATAATTTCCTTCCTAATAGCATCAATTTGTTTTACATAGTAAGGGACACCTTAAGACGCCCCTTACTACTAGGGTAGCACACATTTTGATATTGTCAACAGAAATTCTTAAAAAAAGCGCTTTTTGCGGCGGTTTAGACCTCGAATATAAACTCGGCTTCCACGCTGACACCGAGGGGAAGCTCGTTAACCCCGATAGCCGAGCGCGCGCCGACTCCGGCATCTTCGCCCCAAATCTCTTTGAGTAGGCCCGTAGCCCCGTTAGCCACCAAGGGCTGCTGGATAAAGCCGCCAGCGCTCTGGACAAACACGAGCGTTTTTACAAGGCCCTTTATTCTATTCAGGTCGCCCAAAAATTTATGAAGGTGGCCCAAGGCGTTAAGCACGCAAACACGCGCCGCTTCCTGCCCCTGCTCTACAGTTACCCCTGCGCCGATCTTGCCGGGAAACACCGGTGCGCCGTCCTTCACCGCCACTTGGCCCGACACGTACAGGCAGTTTCCCGCCTGCCGCACTGCTTTGAAAATCCCGGCCGGGGGGGAAACTTCCGGCAGGGCCAAATTCAACTCTTTAAGTCTTGCATACACGTCCATAATTTACTCCTAGACTGATTTATTCTTATTCGATTATCCCATAAGGCCGGACTTGCGTCAATAAAGGGGCCCCCCCGCCGCGCGTGAACATTCCCGCTAAAAGCCCCGGCAGGGGAGGATATACGGTTTAAGAATCCCGCATGGGGAACCCGCTGCGGAGCCACGGTCTCCTACGCGGAGAATCCATGCAAATGGCTTCTTAAACCGTATATCCTCCCCTGCCGGGGCTTTTAGCGGGAATGTTCACGCGCGGCGGGGGCATTTCTGGGGGGCTCCGCAGAGGGGCTATTGACAGTTTCGCCGACAGTCTGTAGGATACCAATTATTGGCAATTTGTGAAGAAATTTGCATTTTTTTTCAAAAAAATGTTGAAAAAATGAATTTGTGGGATATGCTATCTGTTATGAA
>WQUW01000170.1 GCA_009781915.1 Treponema sp.
AAAATGGCCGGGGATATATATTGTAAGCGGGGATATTTTGCCCATCCAGATAATTGACAGCCGCGAGCTTTCCGAGGAAGAAAACGTTTGGCTGAAGGGCTTGGACAACCAGCTTGACGCGCGACGGGTGCGGCTGGTGACGGACAAGATAGCGGCTCTGGACAAGGATGCCCAGATATGGGCGTATCTTGACGTGATAGCACGGGCGAACGAAGATGCATTACAGGAGGCATACGAGATGAGTGATACGGCGATAGCGTCATTGAAACAAACTTTTGAAAGAATCGGTATTTCGGCGGAATGGGAAGACAGAGGTCGCAAGGAAGGTATTGGGCTGGGCATGGAAAAAGGCCGAGAGGAAACAGCCCGCAACGCCCTCACAAAAGGACTGTCCCCCGAACTGATCCACGACATCACCGGACTCGACATGGAAACCATACAAAAGCTCGCCTCCGCCCCCCGCCGCGCGTGAGCATCAGTACAATGCCCGGCAGGGGAGGATAAATGTTTTAAGAATCCCGCCCAAGGAACACGGCTACGGAGCCTCGGTCTCCTTCGCCTAAGAATTTGGGTAAATGGCTTCTTAAAACATTTATCCTCCCCTGCCGGGCATTGTACTGATGCTCACGCGCGGCGGGGGCATTACTGGGGTGAAGAACATTTGCTTACGGCGTTTGCTGGAAGGGGCCTGTCGCCAAGCCACGAAGGGCGCAGAGGCCGCAAAGCCCTTGTTCGAAGGCTTTGCACCCCCCACAAAGGGGCCGTCCGTAAGATAACGGACAGCCTCCAATTTTTTAACTTGATCGCCTGTTAGCGGCGGGCCCGTAACCAGCGGCTGGCTTGGCTGGGCAGTTCCTGCACGGCGGGTTCGATGGAACCATAACCGCCGGGCGGGGGGGCCGGGGGGGCTCCACCGCCACCGCCACCGTCTAATACCCAGCGCACAGGGTGGCCGGGATTCCGGTGGTGCAGGGAAATGTTCATGGCCCCGCTGGTCTCTGTAAAGCTGCCGATTCTTATCTCGTGTACTGCGTTCCAGCCCTGTCTGAGGGGGAGGCTAAAGGTGGTGGTGGTGATGGTCTCGGTAAATCCATCGTCAGTGAACGTATTGACTCTGCCTGTGCCGCTTATAGTTACGCCTGCACTAACGTATATGAACCACACCAATTGATCACTAAAATTCGCATCAGTCCCACTAGCGAACTCCCTTCCAAGACCGCCGCCAGGATTGGATGTTGACAGGTTCAAGGTGGCTGCTTGCACGGCATCGTTTGATACCGTAACGTTGTTAAAGACATTCTCCAAGTCTTGGATCAGCCAAAAGGTTCCTATGCTCGACAGAGGAGAGGTAGGTGTACCCAATGTTACGTCAAGAATGCCGTTTGTTATTGTCCCTACGGTGGAGCCCCAAGCGGTAACGGTAGCGTCAACGCTGGACACCGTGAATGACGGAAGCCCAGCAGGAGTCCAATCAAGATAATACACTTGTCCGCTCAGACGTGCGGGCATCCCAAGGAAGCCGCCAAACGGGGCGAGCGCGCCGGGGTTTCTTGCGTTGTAGAAGGTATTGTGCGCGGCAATAAGGGCATTGCGGGCAGAGTCTACCTGCTCTTGTGTGCTGGCGGTGTCGTCGCGCACGCCTTCAGCCGTGGTGATATGACCGCTAAAGGTTGTATGCGCAGTTTGTGTCGCCCAAAAGACGGTGGACATCAGGTTGTTGCCATTGGGCGCTATTTCAGTGCCATCACGCAACGCAATAGCATCGTTAATGGCGGCATTAAGGCCAGCCCGGCTAACCTGATCCAGCGGTAACGAGCCGAGCGTTCGTACAGTCGTAGCCGTAAATGCCGTGATTGCGGCGCTCATGGCTGTAGCGGCGGCGGTAACCTCTCCCTGTGTCGCCGCACCATTGGCATTAACGCTCTGGGCGCTGGCAATTGCCGCCTGGAACGTTGTGCGTACCGCATTGTTAGTCCAGTACCTGTTGTCATGCACGTCGGCGCCGTTTGTCGACACGTCTGTATCGGCAAGCCGTGCCTGCGCCTCGGCTATTGCCGCCTGTAGGCCGGTGCGGTCTACTCCGGGGGGGCCGCCGTTGTTGCCGCCGCAACTAACAACCAAAAATGCCAGAATTGTAATAACCCCAGCCCACTTCAATGTGTGTTTCATAGAACACTCCCTTTCGTGATCCCCGCTTTCCTTTTAGCGGGTAATCACATGGACATTCGTCCGAAAGATTACCCGCTTGTACAAGCAAGGCATAATAAAAGGCATACCGAACTGAAGGTTCGCCGAACCCCTTGCTCGTGTACGCCTAATATTCGAAAGAAAAAAATCCCTACTGTGGTGCTGGGCTGGGGTGCTTGTGGGGGATTATATGCTATTAAAAACCATGCTATTAGCGGGGGTAGACACAGCTCAAATGAGCTAGTGTATAATTGCTGGAGTTCCCCCGCAAAACCTCACCCACATTTGTTCGGGCTCGGTTAGCCCTCACAAACGTCGTCAATCTTAAACGTTATGTGAAATACGGGCTGAGTTGAGAAATCGATCATTGACGTAATAATTCAAAAAGTGTAGTCTTAGGGCAAGAGGAAAGAATCATGGAAATAAAATCCGCCAAAGACTTAAAAGGCAATATTCAGGAAAAAATTAGTAAATTGTATGTGGAAGCATTTGGAAAGGATATGGATGTTATTTCGAAAAACCCGGAAAAATTGGTTAAGGCTTTTACACATATGTTTGTGGTTGATGATTTTTATGTTTGTATAATCGACAATGAAGTTGTAGGAATGGCGGCTTGCGCTAATAAAGAAACATATAGCATAAAACATGATAAAAAAGTATTGATTAAGGAATTGGGTTTAATTAAAGGCTTTGTGGCAAATAAGATTTTTAAAAAGATTTTTACAAAACCACGAAAATATGCAATAGAAATAGATGATAAAACAGGTTCAATTGAAAATGTTACAACAGACAGTAATTACCGGAATAAAGGCATAGCAACATCAATAATGGAATATATTTTCGCATTAAATATATACGAAAAATATATTTTGGAAGTTTTGGACACAAATGAAAATGCAATAAAACTGTATAAGAAACTAGGTTTTAAGGAAGTTGGTACACAAAAAATACATTCATTTAATTATGTTTATATGCTTAAAGAAAATGTCAAGTAAATTATAGTGTACGCCCGTACTTCACATAACACACGGTTAGCGCAAAAATGCCTGTTCGGCATTTTTGGGTTACGCAAAACGCCGTTCGGGCTTAGCCCTCTGCGGCATTTTGCTCCACCACATTTTGCCTGCCCTGCAAAACCTTCGGTTTCGCTTATTCGGGCAAGCAAAACGTCGCCAACCTTAAACGTTATATGCCATTTGCAGTGGTATGATGAATAAATATTGACATAAAAACAAAAATAGAATAGGATGATAAAATGGAATTAGAACCAAAACCGAGACATAATGGGTTAAGAATAGGATTAAATGAACATATTTTTGAAAAGAGTAACAAAGCAAATGAAATGGCGAAATTAAATCATATGGGAACTAAAAATATAGAAACAGAGCGTCTTTTATTAAGGAAATTAAAAATAGACGATGTAAATGATGTATTTTTAATTAAAGGTGATATAACCATTCATCAAAGACAACAGTGTCAAAAAAACATTGAAGAAACTATTCTTTGGTTAAAATATCTTCAAGATATTTATAAAGATAATGATGTATATCATTGGGGATTAGAGTTAAAATCTAATAATAAAATTATTGGAGAAATATATCAGGTAAATCAGCTAAATAAATACAAAAGGTTTGAAATAGCATATTCAATAAATAAAGCTTATTGGAATAATGGTTATGCAACGGAGGCATTATGTTCTGTAATAAAATATTTAATCAAAACGGTTGGATATAATAGAATAGAAGCAAAACATTATATGATTGTACAAGTAGAGTAATTCCCTCACAGCTGCCTCCGAATGAACCCGAAAATTAAGCTGCCGTTTCCTCCTTAGATTGAGAATTTGGGATGCCTTCAACGAAGACTTGATGCGGAGTTCTGC
>WQUW01000171.1 GCA_009781915.1 Treponema sp.
CATGCCCGGATACCTGCCGGATTCCACGTAGCGCACGTCGTCATCGGCGACTGGCAGAAGCACCCGGCGGTTTCGCAGCGTCTGGACACGGCTTGATATGAGTATGCCTTGGCTGGACGTAAGACCGTAGCCTTCGGCGGCGGCCTGCCACGCCATAAAAGCGGCTCCCTCGAACCCTGAGTGGAAATAGGCCCTTCCAAGCCAGTCAAGGATAAGGGGTTCTCCGGGCCGGAAGGAAAGCGCCCGCTCAAAGGAGAAAATCGCTTCGTTAAAGGCGAAGCGGTTGTACGCCTGTACGCCTATGCGGAACTCTTCCCGCGCCCGGATGGTATCTATGTCCGGGCCCTCAAGTCCGGCGGGGGCGGGAATGCCCGGATGCGGGGCCTGTTGAGCCGGAATTGCCGGGCCGCCCAAGGCAAGCGGCAACAGGAGAAAAAGCAGGAATATGCCAAAAGCGGCGCTGTGTTTCATCGTGTGCCTCCTACCCCGTAACTGTCTTGAAGTGATCCCGGATTTCCTGCAAGTGAGGGGCCCCTTCCATCGCCCGCCGCAGCCATGTTCTGGCTTCAAGGAATTCCCCGTTTTTGTAGTAGGCCCATCCCAGCGAATCCTGATACGCCGGGCTTTGCGGTTTAAGATCAACGGCCTTTTTGCAGCATTTAAGACCCCGGCGAAGATCAATGTCCGTGTCCACAAGGACATAGCCAAGGCCGTTAAGGGCGGTGGCGTTGTTCCCGTCCAAATCCAGGGCCTTTTCGTAGTATTCTACGGATTGCTTGTACCGCTTCTGGAGCCACGCGGCGTAGGCTAGGGTGGTATAGAGCTGGGCGGACTCGAAGCCGCTGTTCGCCAGCCGCCTAAGCTCAAACTCCGCCATTCTGGAACGCTTGGTTATCGCGTAAATGTAGGCCAGCGCCATCCGGCACTGGTATATCCTGAGCGTGTTGTGCCCGCCTGTAACCACCTGCTCCAGATACAAAAGCGCATCGTCGTAGCGCTCCATCTTGGTGTAGCACAGGCCCAAGTAATAGGCGAGTTCAGCGTTTTCTTCGGGGCCGAAGCGGCTTGAGTTAACGGCAAGCAGCTCCTTCAGGGCCAGTTCCCACCGCTTCAGGCGATAGAGCCTGATTCCTTCATTAAGGGAACCCGGCCCTCTGGAAATGTCCTTTCCCTTCCCTTTTGAACCTTTCGATTCAGGACTTTCCGGCATAGAATGTTCCTTTTTCCTTGCGTCTTATACTATAACCGTGGCCCTCCGCCGAGGTTACCCACCGGATAATTATACACGGATGTTACGGAAACCAGATTGCGGGACACCGCCTCGCAGTCGCAGCCCGTCTGCGCCGTGAATTCCGAGTCCGGCTCGCCCTTCAAAAAGCACCACTGGTTTCCGTCCGGGGCGTCTATTACCGTCAATCTTTCCGTGTAAGCCTTAACAGCGGGCCACGTGGCAAGCATTCCCTGCGGGCCGCCGGGGCTGTTGGGGATATTGACGTTTGCGAAGTGGTCTTTCACGGCGAAGGCGGCCAGTTCTTCCAGATAATCCGCCGCCCACGAAGCGGCCATGTCCCAGTAGAAAACGTCCTTGCCCGCAAGCGACAGGGCCACGGCGGGAATGCCCGCAAGAGCCGCCTGCCGGGCCGCCGCGGCGGTTCCCGAATAGATAAGGTCAGTGCCCAGATTCTCCCCCCGGTTTATCCCCGAAAGCACCATGTCCGGCTTGGGCGCAAACGCCCCCAGCCTCGCCGCAATAACGCAGTCCGCCGGATAGCCCGAACAGCTCCACGTATCCTGCCCCAGTTTAGTCAATTTTACCGGGCTGTGCAAGAGAGAAACGGCGTTGGAAATCCCTGAACGGTTGATATCGGGAGCGACCACGGTTACCCGGTACTTCCCTTTGGCTCGCAGGGCCAGCGCAAGTTTTTGAATCCCCTCGGAAGCAACGCCGTCGTCATTGGTCAGCAGTATATTCACGGCTCTTCCTCTGGCCTTTTTGCGATAAGCCTGCATCCTGAGGCGAGCTTCATTTCGTGTATCACCGGGCGAAAGCCGAAAATCCGCTCGTAGTCTTCTAGGCGTTTTCTGTATTCCTTTACCACGTCCTCCCGGATAAACGTGTAGGTACAGCCGCCAAACCCCTGCCCGGTCATTCGGGAGGCCAGAACGCCGTCCAGTTCCTGAGCCCGTTTAACCAGCCAATCTACTTCGGGGCATGAAACTTCGTAAAGGTCGCGCAGGCTTTCGTGAGACTGGCTTATAATCTTGCTAAAATAGGAAAAATCCGCCCGTTTAAGGGTATCGGCGGCGTCATTAACCCGGCGTATTTCCTGAACGATGTGCAGGCTCCTTCTGCGAATCTCTTCCGGAAGGTTGCCCATAGATTCCATTAAATCCATAGCGGCGAAATCCCGGAACGTGGCCCCCTGCCTCTTGCTGGAAAGGAGTTCCAGCCCTCTTTTTATGTCCTCTTGCCGCTGGCGCAGTTCATCTTCGACGCCCATTTTGGGCACACGGGAATCCATGACAAGAAGCCGGTACTTGGCAAGGGGAGATTTAACCCGCTTTACTTCCGTACTCGCTTCGTCCATGACAAGAAACTGATCTTTTTTGGCGGCGAACATGATGTAGTAATCGACAGGGCTTACTTCCTTGCCGAAAAACAGAACCTTGCTAACGGCAAGGCGCTTTAACAGTTCCCTGTCGCTTATAGCGGCCTTGTAAAACCCCCTTAGCGCCATTACCGCCGCCGCCTCTATCGCCGAAGATGAAGCCAGCCCGATATGCTGAGGAATGTTGCCGGATACGGTAAAATTTAGCCCCTTTGCCGGATACCCCAACTGGGCGAATATGTAAATGGCGACTTTTATGTAGTTCGCCCACCGGTCTTCGCGCTTGTATTTCAGGTTTATCAGCGTTGTCCGCTTCCGTTCCCCCAAATCGGCGGCGTAAAAGCGCAGGGAATTATCCTTTCGCGCGCTTACCGCGACCCGGACATACCGGTCAATCGCCGAGGAAAGAAAGAAGCCCGCCTTTGGCTCGCCGTGGTCGCCCAGATAGTGCACCCTGCCGGGCGATTCGGCTGCGACAACAGGTTCGGATCGGTCATCTCCCAAATCGTATTCTCTACGGTGGATAAAACCGATATCCATCATACTCATAAACCCTCATTTACTGATATACCCCTATCATACAGAAAAATCACGGATTATTCAACAAAAATGAGCCAAAAAACCGCCAATTTCAGAATTTTTAGCCATTAAAGCCCCCAAAAACCCAGTTAGAGGGCGGCGGAAACGGCGGTGACTGGCTGTGCTACGTTCCTTCCGCGCGGGCTTCCAGCACCTTCGTAACGGCAAGCACTGTTTCCACATCTCGTTCACTAAGTTCAACCAACAGTTGAATTATCGCGCCGATGTTTTTTTCCCGCGCCTTCGCCTCATGCCCGCTTACAAGGTACTCAACCGTGACGCCTAACGCGCTGGCTATCTTCGCGGCGACATCCGCCGGGGGTATCGAGGCGCGCGCGCCAAGGTAGCAGTCCAGCGTACCCTTGGCAACGCCTGTTATGGCGCTTAACTTCCCGACTGTCAGCCGCCGGGAAGTAAGCGCCGATCGCAAGTTTGCTTTAAAGCCGTTCATAACAGGTGCGCCGTAGACAAAAGCAGTGCGGGCAGGCCCCGCCTAGAATGCCCGGATGGTTATGCCAAAGCCGAATGTGTGCGTGGCCCTGTCCATGTTGTCCAGCCGCAGCTCGTATTCCACGTACAACATCGCCGGGCCTGTAAGCGTATACTCGAGCGCCGTTACCAGCGTCAAATTATTGTTCGGGCTTACTCCGTAATTATCCAGACTGACTCTAAAATCTCCGGTTAAGTTGGGAAGAAAGTTGTAACTAACGCCGGGCGTAACAACCCATTCCGGGCCGACACCAGCGCGGGCAAAGAACCTCATGCCGTATATCACGTACACGGTAAGCGGGCGCGTTATCCTGTAGCCGACTTTGTAGTACGTTCTAAGCATACCCGGAGAGCCAAAAATGGCGTAATCCC
>WQUW01000172.1 GCA_009781915.1 Treponema sp.
CGGTAAGCGGGCGCGTTATCCTGTAGCCGACTTTGTAGTACGTTCTAAGCATACCCGGAGAGCCAAAAATGGCGTAATCCCAAATGGCAAGGTTATCGACCTGAAGCTGGAGCCCGGCGGTCAGGTCGGGGAGGCCGGTAAAGTTAAAGCCGAAAAGGAAATTGGTGTCTCTGCCCACGTCATAAGCGGCGACCGCGTTAAAAAGCGGGTGAATAAAGGTAGCGCCTAAAATCACTTGTTCGGCAAACCTTCGCGCGTCCTGACCTTCTGCCCGGAACGCCGCCCCCACGCTTAGGCCCTGCACGGGTGTCGCGTATTCAACACGAAAGCCCCGTATCTCGTCAAAACGAAACTCGGGAAGATTCACGTCCAAATTGGTAACCCACGCCGGGCTTGAGATTTCGCCCATTGTCAGGCGAAACGAGTCGGAGCCGAAAAACCCGCCGAAACTGACCCAGCCGTAAATGCCGTTCAGGGTAAAATGCCCATTGGGATCGTCTGTCATCTGGAAGGTGGTGTCCAGCCTTGCTCCGTAATTTTCCCGCATAACGGTAGCGGTAAAATCGAACTTGGGCGCTCCGTATTCGCGGTGCGTGGTGGTAATTGTTTCATCTTCGCCATATGGCCTTTGAAACTGAACGCCAGCATGAACTTCACCGCTGAATGACACCTGGGCAAAAGCGCCGCCCGCCAAAACACTGAGCAGCAAAGAAACGATAATTGCTTTTTTCATGTACCCTGTATCTCCTTAAAAACCTATCTCGTCTGGGTCTACGCCAAGGTCTATAAATTCATCCCGCACCGCGTTTCTAAGCCTTAAAGCGGTTCCGGTTGCGCCAGACACAATAGAAACGGGAAAATTGAAACTGTTAGTAAGAAGGATAATAGGGGTAATCGCGGCGGGTAGAGGGCCGACATGGCTTTGGGTATCCGATGAAAGGTCAAACTCCACAGCGCCAATACGTCCGGAAGGATTCAGCCAAATTTGCACGGATATTGGCCTTCTCATATAACCTGGTGTTTGAACATCTACCCATCCGGTAATATAATCGCCTTGCTGATCGATCCAAGGGCCTCTGATAACCGGGCGCTCAGACTCGATAACGCACGACACAGCCGCCAAGCTCAACAGCGCAAGCGCGGCAACGGCCACAACTGTAAATCTCTTTTTCATTGGTGTCCCCCTCTCCTTATTGAGCCAAAATAGTGGCAAGCGCTTGCCGGGCGCCATCTTGAATCGACCTGCTGGAACTGGTCGCGCCTACTAGCACATCAAACTCCACACAGCTCATTACCCGTATAAACTCACTCGCGTGGTTATAGGCCGGAGTCCAAAAAAACATCCCCAGTTCTTCATAATCAGTGTCAATGGCGCTACCAGCGTAACCGGTGATAATGTCCACATCAGTAATAAAGCCGTCAACCAGGGTAAGGCCCACACGTGTTCTACCACCTGTGTAACCAGTGCCTTCGCCGTGGCCCGTTCTTGTTCCCGTAAAATCTCCGTGCCGCCGCCTTTCGGCTATATGGAACGTTAACGTGTGTATGGGGCTGTCATCAAAGCCGTCTCTCGCGGCAATAACCCGCAAAGTAACACGGTCGTTTGCGCCAGTGTCAGCGATACGCAGGGGAAAGGGGCCGTTAAACGGTGTGCTGGTGCTGGCCGAAGTAGGATTGGGGCCATTAAGAGTATAGAAAAAAATGGCCTCCGGTGTAGTAGTGGTAAAGTTGATTGTTATGTCACCAGTGTTAAATAGCCGATCTGGAGTTCTTATTATTTGAGGCATGGCTGCCCGGGGGGGAGGAGGGCCGCCGCCACCATTAAAATCAGGGAGCGCTTCTGAAGGGCAGCCAGCCAAAAGCCCAAGCGCCAATACGGCAATTATAGCCAAAAATTGTCCTTTCATCATAACACCTCATGATTTGTATGTTTTTTCTTGATTCCTCTTAAAAAAGACCCGGAAACCCGGGCCTTTTTTAGGTCATAAAATCGCTGTTAATTAATTGCCGTCATCTCCGGCAATTCTGGACGGTATACCAGCGCGGCCCCTGATGCGATACACGGCATCCCTTCCGGCAATGTATCCCTGCGTAGGAGATACGACGAGGGCGCTGCCTCCGGGGTAGGAGCCGTTGTAGAAGTTGCGGAACGTCAGCTCGCCAATCGCGTACACCATGTTGCCAACAGGGTCGCTGTCCGCATCCAATAAGCGTCCGCGCCAATCGACTCTTACGCCGCCAAAGTTACTGAAAGGCCCGGCATAAATTTTAAGCGCGAAGAATTCCATGTTCGCGCCGTCCTCAATGGCTATCTGCATATCAACGGCCGCTTTACCAAAGCCGCCATCAGCGGGAGCGTCGAATAAGGAACTAGCGCCGGTAGCGGTACTGGTGCTGCCTTGTGCCAGCGCTACTCTGGTGTTGTAGTCCGCCAATGTGTCAAAAAAGTTATTGTAGTCAGCGTCTTCTAATCCCATTGCGTCCGCAAGGGCAGAGAGCGTACCGGCACGATGCACTTGGTCGTTATTAGGCAAGGCCGCGGCGGCTATCAAGGCGTTGTGAATGTTTACCCCGGGGACACGGAGGTTTCCGGCAACTGTTAGCCAAGGGTTAGCCGCCACTGCCGCTGTGTCTACAGGAATAATAAGGTAGTAAGGCGGTAACCTGTCGTTCCACATAGCAGCGCCGCCGCCCCCGCCTGAGGGGTGGTGGTTGACGCTTTCATTCATGAAGCGATTGCCTTCGCGGTTTACAATGATAAAATCACGGAACTGGAGCCCGGCCCACGCTGTCCACAAGGGAGCCCTGAGTACAGACTGGTAATTATTGGGAGCCGTGGGGAGCGCTCTAAGGGTGTAGGAAAACTGCAAATTCCCGCCAGTGCCGCCATACATGCGCGGCAAAACAGAACCACCCATGGCCAAAGCCATATCAATGCCATCGCCCCTGTGGAAGGGG
The DNA here is from genome assembly GCA_009781915.1 of Treponema sp. Classification (GTDB taxonomy): domain Bacteria; phylum Spirochaetota; class Spirochaetia; order Treponematales; family Breznakiellaceae; genus WRKT01. The sequence goes on from WQUW01000172.1 coordinate 2,959, forward strand.
CCGGCTCCGGAATTAACCCAGCCCTGCGCGGCCAGGGAATCCGGGCCATACGCCTGAGGGGTATGAGTAGAGGTGGCAAACCGCGCCAAATGCTCGCCGCTCATGGAGTGACCGCCTGTAGCAAGAATGACGGCGGCGGCATCAAAGGTGGTGGTCAAGCCAGTTGGGCCTGTCGCAACTGTGGTAACTCTATAGCCGCCAGCCGGGATTTCCGTCAGCGCCGTTGCCCTGGTGTTCAGAACAAGGGTAATATTGGGATGACGCTGAACCGCCAGTTCCATGCTGCGTGAACCGCCGGGGCCGCCGGGGGGCCCTGGAAGAAGGCCCGAACTGTCCTGAAAAGTCTGACCACCAGCCATTGCGGCAGGATCGCCGGATATCGGGATGTTCCACCTCTGCGGGGAGAAAGCGCCCTGCCGCATTGGGGACGCAAACGCCATTACCCGTGTCCAAAGCCTGTAGCACCCATCATCCTCGGGAAGCCATTGCGCGCCCGTGTTGTTAACAAAATTGGCGGCGTTAATGCCTCCGCGGCGAATCTGGTTATACCCCCAACTGAAGTCGGTAGCATTATCTGCATGGTTCCAGTTGCCTACAATGACATTCCAGCCGCCTCCCGCTATAACAAAAGAGCCGCCGACAAAGTAATCTGCCTCAAGCAGAGTTACCTGGCCTCCGCCGGTTTCCGCCAATGCGTCAGCGGCAGACAAGGCGGCGATCATTCCCGCAATGCCAGCGCCAACGACTACGACACTTGGCCCATCACCCTGTTGCCTGCCGCCGCCGCCTGAGCCGGTGTCACAGCCTACAAAAGCCAAGGCAAGGGTCAACAATACGGGTACAAAGCCCGTAAACCATCTTCTCTTCATCTTCTACCTCCGTACATTTCTTCTAAAAATATTTTCACAGGCATACGCCCGCGAATGCCACTGAGTCCGTTCCGAACCTCGGTTAGGTTCGCAAGGACGGGAGCCGCACACTCAAC
>WQUW01000173.1 GCA_009781915.1 Treponema sp.
TGTGTGTGTGTGTGTGTGTGTTTAATGGAAGAAAACGTGCCAAATTAGGCGAATTCGGGCAAAAAACGCCCACATTCGGGAAATAGACTTGTCTGTTGGCAGTTACACCACGCATCATGGGGCAATGCTATCACGGTAATGCTGGTTGTGTCAAGCCCCGGCGACGCCTCCAGAAACTCCCCCGTTTGTGATATACTTGTCCCATGAATAGCCGCCCCTGCAGCCGCAGTAAAAACCCGCCCTTCGCCCTTGTTATCGCCTCCCTTGCGGCGGCGCTGGTTCCGGCCATGCTCTGGGGCCTTTTTTCGGGCGCAGTTCCCCTGTCCCCGGCGGCGGCGCTGGAAGGCTTTCTTTTTTTAACAGGCCGGCACACCGCTAGCAACACCGAAGCCGCCGAAATCGCGGCGGCGCTCATCTTCCGTATCCGGCTGCCCCGGCTCCTGCTGGCCGCCTTTGTCGGCGCTTCGCTGGGGATCGCCGGAGCCGCCTTTCAGGGGCTTTTCCGCAACGCTCTGGCCGACCCGTACATTATCGGGGCTTCGTCCGGGGCCGCATTGGGGGCGGCGCTGGCGGTGAGTTTCGCGGGAGGGCTGGGGCTGGGCTTCTTTTCCGTGCTTGGCCCACCCGGATTTTTCGCCTTTGCCGGAAGCCTTGCCGCAGTCCTTCTGGCCTTTATCATTTCCCGCTCTTTCGGGAACGCCCCTTCTCCGGCAACGCTTATCCTTGCCGGCGTCAGCATCAGCGCGTTTTGCGCCGCCCTCCTTGCGCTGGTACTCGTCGTTAATGACCGTAACCTCATTCAAGTGTACTTCTGGCTTTTGGGGAGCCTTTCAGGAACCACGTGGCCCCGCCTGCTTTCGGCCCTGCCCCCCATGATTTTGGGAAGTGTGGTAATCTTCCTTTCCTCACGGCCCCTCGATCTTCTGCTTCAAGGGGACGAGGCCGCGGAAAGCTTAGGCCTTAATCCGCTTAAAACCCGCTTCATCCTTGCGCTTGCCGCAACATTTCCCGTGGCCTCGGCAGTTTCCGTTTCCGGCATCATCGGCTTTGTCGGCCTTATCGCGCCCCACGGCGCGCGCTTTTTCACCGGCCCCGCCCACAAGCGGCTGCTTCCGGCCTCGGCGCTGGCAGGAGCGCTGCTTGCGGTACTGGCAGATAACATCGCCCGCAACATCGTCCCGCCAATAGAACTTCCCCTCGGCGTAATTACCGCGTTGGGCGGAGCGCCCTTCTTCCTTTTCCTTCTCGTCCGCCGGGGAAGGCGGAGCGGGGGCTTTGTATGAAAAACCTTCTGGAACTGCGGGGAGTATCCGCCGGGTACGCCGGGCACAGCAGCGCCAGCCGCACGCCTGTTCTGCACAACATCGATCTATCTGTGGAAGAAGGGGAACTCGTGGTTCTCGCCGGCCCCAACGGTTCGGGAAAAACCACCCTCCTTAAAACCGCCGGGGGCCTGCTTCCCCCGGTAGCGGGAACCGTAACAATCAACGGAAGGGAAACCGGCAGCTTAAAGCCAAGAGAGCGGGCCGCCCACGCCGCCTTGCTGTTTCAGGTACGGGACAGCCCGTGGCCCTTTACCGTCCGGGAAACAGTCGCGCAGGGACGCTTTGCGCGTCACGGCTGGATGGGGGCCGAAACGAGGGAAGACAGGGAAGCTGTTACCGCGGCGCTGGAAAAAGCGGAACTTGGCGGCCTTGCCCACCGGCCCATCACGGAAATCTCCGGCGGCGAACTCCAGCGGGTCTATGTTGCCCGCAGCATCGCTCAGGGCGCGGCCTTCCTTCTTTTTGACGAGCCGGAAAACAACCTTGACCCCAAATATTCCTACATGATTCTGGCCTTGATACAGACCCTTGTCCGGGAAGGCCGGGGCGCGCTGGTGAGCCTTCACGACCTTCGTCTGGCTTCCCGCTTTGCCCACCGTGTCGTCCTTCTTTCCGCCTCCGGAACAGCTAGAGCGATAGGCCCCCCGGCGCAAGTTCTTGGCGAAGAAATCTTGAGCGAGGTTTTCGATCTCGCGCCGGAACTGGTTAGAAGTATGGTATTATAGAAGCATGATATTGAATGATATTAACAGGAGGAAAAAGTGACAGGATTGAAAAGAAAAGCGTTAGTGCTGTGCCTTGTGTTCTTTGCGGTCTTTCCCGCCTGCGGCGGCGGGGCGTCGGAGGGCGGGCCGCCCGCGCATGAAGGGGCGCAGTTGACACACGTTTTGCCGCCTCCCCAAACTGACGGCAGCATGAGTGTGGAAAGGGCGCTGGCCGGGCGGCGCTCACGCAGGCACTTTCAGGACAGGGCGCTGTCGGCGCAACAGTTGTCGCAAATTCTGTGGGCCGCGTACGGCGTTACCCTGCCCGCGCCGAATCATCCGGGGCTGCGGGGCGGCCTGCGCACGGCTCCCTCGGCGGGCGCGCTGTACCCGCTTGAAATTTACGTGATAGTCGGGAACGTACAGGGAATAGAGCCCGGCGTGTACCGCTACATTTCCGGGGAGCATACGCTGGTACAGATCGCGTCAGGCGATCTGCGGGCTCAGCTTAGCGATGCCGCGCTGGGCCAAAGGATGATACGGGACGCTCCGGCAACAGTGCTTTTCAGCGCAGTGTTCGGCAGGACAACAGGCAGATACGGGCAGCGGGGCCGCAGGTATGTGTACATGGAAGTGGGTCATTCCGCTCAAAATGTCTATCTGCAAGCCCAAGCGCTGGGTCTGGGAACCTGCGCCATTGGAGCGTTCTCGGATGCCAGGGTGCGGCGACTTCTTCAAATTCCGGCGGACGAAGACCCCCTGTACATTATGCCCGTAGGTTATTTCTATGATAGGTAAAGGAGCCTGTTCCAAAATCTGACATTTTGGAGCAGCTTCAAATATATTTTTCTAAACAGGAGTTGACAATGAAACAAGCGTTTTTTCTTTTGCTGCTGGCGGCATTCGCTCTGGCGCACATGGCGGCCCAGCAAGCGCAACAGGCTGCGGCGGAGGTGTCCCTTACCTTCACCCGGCAGGGCGGGATCGCAAGCAATCAGTTTGCGGTGTGGGTCGAGGACGCACAGGGCCGGTATGTTAGAACCCTGTACGCTACCCGCTGGACGGCAAACGGCGGCTGGAACCGCAGGCCCACATCCATCCCAATCTGGGTAGACCGATCCGGTCTTTCCGGAAAGCCGCGCGCTCAGATAGATGCCGTAAGCGGCGTTACCCCCCGAACCGGAACCGTTACCCACGTGTGGGACGGCACTGACTCTAGCGGCAGCACCGTTCCGCCGGGAGATTACGTAATCTACGTGGAAGGAACCCTTCGCTGGGAAAATCAGGTTCTGCACCGTGCCCCCATCACCATAGGCCAAGGCCCCCGGCAAGCGCAGGTCAGCGTTGAGTTCTCCGGGCCTTCCACTGCGGAGCGGGGGATGATCAGCGGGGTAAGCGCGCGGGCTCTGCGCTAGGGCAGTTTTTAACATGCCATGACATTGTTATATTTTTAAGGAGATATTATTATGCAGGAAAATTTTTGTGAAAGCTGCGGTATGCCAATGGGGGAAACCGACGAGATGTATGGAACGGAGTTAAACGGAATGAAAAGCGCAGATTATTGCAAATACTGTTATGACAACGGCGCTTTTACGAACCCGGATAGCACTCTTGAAGAAATGATTGATTCAGTTGCTGCCATAATGGTTAAAGACTTTGGTTTTTCACCGGAGGATGCCAAAGCGCAATGCAACGAGGGAATCCCTAGTCTCAAGCGTTGGAAAAAAGCATAGCAGTTAGGCTTGCCCCCCCGCCGCGCGTGAACATTCCCGCATAAAGCTCCGGCAGGGGAGGATATACGGTTTAAGAATCCCGCATGGGGAACCCGCTACGGAGCCACGGTCTCCTTCGCGGAGATGCCATGCAAA
>WQUW01000174.1 GCA_009781915.1 Treponema sp.
GGATAAATGTTTTAAGAAGCCATTTGCCCAAATTCTTAGGCGAAGGAGACCGAGGCTCCGTAGCCGTGTTCCTTGGGCGGGATTCTTAAAACATTTATCCTCCCCTGCCGGGGCTTTATGCGGGAATGTTGGCTCACGCACGGCGGGGGGGCGGCATTGACGATCTTCCAATAGCGTGATACTCTTATAGCACAAACCGCAAGAACCAGGGGGAATGCCGTGGCATCAAGAGAGAAAAGGCAGCCGGGAAGGCAGGACGATTCCGGCAAATCAGAGATGATGAATCGCCTGAAAACACGTCCGTTCATTTTTTTTGGAACGCTATTTATCCTTGTAATCGTAGTCATTGCCTTTGTCTTCGTGCCCGCTATTGTTCCCACGGGCGGGGGCATGGGGGATTTCACCTTCGGCTATTACAACAGGGTTCCCATAAGAATGGTAAGCGGCAACTTTTTTCATCAGGCGCAGCAAAGCCTTACTCAGCAGAACCAGCATCTGCTTTCGGCAAACCCCGACAATACATGGCTAGTCCGCCAGATATGGAGAATGGCCTTTGAAGAGACCGTTGTCTACATGGGCATTCAGGACGAGGTGCGGCGAGCGGGGCTGATCGTCCCCGATCACGTGGTAAACCGGGAGGTAGCGCGGCAGTTTCAGGTAAACGGCGTGTTCGATGTCCACCGCTACCGGGCTATGGACAGCGCCACCCGCATGAGCATCTGGCGGCAAACCCAGGAGGGTATTGCGGCGGGCAACTACGTGTCTGATTTGAACAGCCTTAGAATTTCCTCTAACGAGATTTCGTTTATAGGCTCTATGGCTTCTCCCCGCCGGAGCTTTAGCGTCGCCATCTTCCCGCTGGACTCCTATCCCGATTCCCAAGTACTAGCGCACGCCCAAGCCAACCCGTCCCCATTCAGGGTAACCCGCCTTTCACGGATATTCGTTAACAGCGAATGGGAAGCCCGGCAGGTTCTTGATATGGTAAGGGATGGGGTTACCACGTTCGAGGAAGCGGCGCAAAACCATTCTCAGGACTGGTTTTCCGGCGCAGGCGGTGATATGGGTATGCGGATGGCCTACGAATTTGTGTCCGAAATCCCGGACGCGCAGGGGCGGGAAAGCGTTATCGATCTCGCGCAGGGGGAACTAAGCGGCATTGTCAGCGTTTCGCTGGGCTGGGGCATGACCGGATGGGCTTTTTTCAGGGCCGAGGAAGCCGTCCAGCCGCCCGATTCAACCGATCCGGCGCAGGTGGAAAGAATACGAAACCACATCATGACCAATGTGCGGGGCATGGTAGAGGACTGGGTTATTGGGGAGGCGCAGGCGTTCTCCGATCAGGTAAGGGCAAGGGGCTTTGAAGAAGTCGCCGCCGAAGGAAACATACTAAGACGTAATTTTGGCCCCATTCCCGTAAACTTCGGGGATTCGGTGCTGTTCAGCGCAATAAGCACCGCAGGCGTTCCCGAAATACAACACGCCGGCAGCAACACGTTTTTCTGGGATGCGGCTTTCACCACTCCCCTCATGACGCCCTCGAACCCCGTTGTCATTGACGATAATGTGATGATCCTTTTTCCTCTGGAAGAAAGCTACGCCGATGAGTTTGATGTCGGACTTATCGAATCTTTCTACCCCTCCAGGGTTATGGAATATATCACCACGGCATACCGCAGTTATTTTCTGAACAGCCAAAGGCTTGTTGACCGCTTCGATGAAACGTTCTGGAGACTCTGGAGATAACACGCAGGCGGGTCGTGAAAATCCGGCGGATTGCGGTGATAGCCCCAAGGAAATTCCCGCCCGCCGGGGTTTTTCGATTTCCTACAAGGGAAAAAGCCTGCTGTCCAGAGTTGACCCTGTCGCTCACGGCGAGCGCGTGGCGGCGGAGCTTCTTGTAAAGGAAGATACGCTTTACTTCTGCCCCTCCCCGCTTTACGGATACGGCCTTGACACGCTTCTCCGGCGGCTTCCCGAAAGTTCGGTAGTCCTCTGTGTCGAGGCGGACGAAGCCCTTTTTCAAATTTCGCAAAGAGCCCTTGGGGAGCTAGGCGGGGGCGGGGCCATGCGGCCCTTGGCGCTAGTGCAGGCGGCGCAGCCAGCTCAGCCGGGTGAGCTTTGCGCCTTTGTCCGCGAAACGTGGGGCCAGCGCCGCTTTCGCCGTGTGGAAGAAATCCGGCTTGGCGGAGGCTGGCAGGTTTTCCCGCATCTTTACGAAGAACTCATCCGGGCGCTCAGGCGGGAAATAGCGGTGGAATGGGGCAATGCCATGACCCTGATACGCCTTGGCCGCCTGTATGCCCGAAACTTCATTCGCAATCTTGCCTTCCTTCCTGATGGAGAAGACATTGCGGCCCTGAATTTCGGCCCTTCCCCGGTTCTCGCGCTGGGAGCCGGGCCGTCTCTGGACTACGTGCTGGACGGGCTGGCTACGGCGGCTGCCGCAGGCCGCCGCTTCGCCATTGTGTGCGTCGATACCTGCCTTCAAGCCCTCAACGAGCGCTCAATCCGGCCCGACTTGGTGGTGATCCTTGAAAGCCAGCACTGGAACATCCGGGATTTTTCCGGCGCGCGGGGCCGGAACATCGATGCCGCGATTGATCTTTCAGCGCTACCGGCATCGGCGCGGGTGCTGGCGGGAAAACGCTTTTTCTTTGCCACGCCGTGGACGGAACTGTCCCTTTTCACGCGCCTTGGGCAAGCGGGCCTGTTGCCGCGCGCCTTTGCCCCCCTCGGCTCCGTGGCTCTAAGCGCCGTGGCGCTGGCCCTGAGCGTTTCCTGCGGCCCTGTTCTTACGGCAGGCATTGACTTTTCCTTTACGCTGGACGCTTACCATGCCCGCTCTACCCCGCAGTCCCTGGAACTGGAACGAAGCCAGCGGCGCACACGGAGCGGTATCAACGCCGCCGCCGCCCTGCGGGATGGGACATTCGCCGCGCGTTCCAAAGCGGGCCATAGCGTCCGCAGCGACCCGGCAATGCGTAATTACCGTGACCTTTTCCAGCAGGAATTCGGCGGGAACCCCCGGCTCCTTGACATATCCGGCCCCGGCCTCCCGTTAGGCGTAAAAACTATTTCCCTTCCCGAAGCCGCTGAAATCTTGAACGGGGGCGCGGATACGCCGCCTCGTGGCCCCGCAAGTAGTAAGCCGCCGCCGCCGGGCCGGGAAGCAATGGCGGCCTTTATCCGCCGGGAAATGGCTGCCTTAACTGTTTTAAGGGATGCGCTTTCAGGTGAACGTCCGCTTAACCCGGCCCGCGTGGATGAGCTTCTTGACACGGCAAGCTACCTGTGGGCGCACTTCCCCGAATGCGCCGGCGCTGGCGGCAGACGCCCCGCCACAGCGGACATAAGCTTTCTGAAGCGGGTGCGGACGGAGATCGAGCCCTTCCTGAAATGCTGGGAAATGGCGGCCCCCCGCCGCGCGTGAGCATTGCCGCATAAAGCTCCGGCAGGGGAGGATATACGTTTTAAGAATCCCGCATGGGGAACCCGCTACGGAGCCACGGTCTCCTTCGCGGAGATGCCATGCAAATGGATTCTTAAAACGTATATCCTCCCCTGCCGGGCATTGTACTGGTGGCTCACGCGCGGCGGGGGCATTGCGGGGGGGAAGAGGGGTTTACTTGCGGCACTGCTTGACGGCATTTGCTTGGGGCGTTTGCTGGAAAAAACGTTGCGGCGGGGGCATTGCTGGGGGGCTCCGCAGAGGGCATGGGCCGTCCACGGCTGTCCGTTATCTTACGGGCGGCCCCTTTGTGGGGGGGTGCAAAGCCTTCGAACAAGGGCTTTGCGGCCTCTGCGCCCTTCGTGGCTTGGCGACAGGCCCCCTCCAGCAAACGCCGCAAGCAAATGTTCTTCACCCCAGTAATGCCCCCGCCGCC
>WQUW01000175.1 GCA_009781915.1 Treponema sp.
CATCGAGGCAAATTTACCTTGCCTAATCTCCTCCACAACTTGCATCTTGAACGCTTCACTGTAGGTTACAAATTCCTTCTTCATTTTCATCTCCTAGTGTCAACTTTACACCAGGACGCGACTAAACACACTGATAATGATTACCGACGTGTATTTTTTCACGTTCTGTCCTCCTATTTCTCCCTACTTTATTAGAAGCACCCGCAACAGCAGGGGAATAATCACCATGCCGGCGCATATTTGCTTGCGCCAGTCTCTTTCAGTAATAAAGCACCAGACCACCATGCCAAGAACTGCCGCGGTAATAATCAGGTAGATAAAAAACATCTTTCACCTCTTACCATGAAATAAAGGAGCGAACTTCCCTTGAAAATATCAGGAACAGTAATGCCCAAAACAACACTGCCAAAGCGGGAATAATGAGTTTTTTCAGAACACGGGAATACTTTGTTTCTCCGATAACCTGCGCCGCAAAGATCGCGGACAGCGCCGTAGGAGGCATGAAATCCCCCATGCCGGCAATCATGGAAAGCGCGGAAACAACAATTATGTGATCCCCCCCAAGCAGGGCCAGCGAAAAAGGAGTTCCCAGAACGCTGGCGGAGCCAAAGGCGGAAACAATGCCGAACAAGGGCATACTTACCGCGATGGTTCCGTACAGAAGCGCCGGATTAACCGACAAGGCGTTTACCACAATAAAGCCCCGCACCCCGGAGAGCGTCATCACCTGAATAAACATTCCCACCCCGGCAAGAATTCCCAGCACCGGCAAAGCGTCGTTTACCGCCTGCTTTGCCGCTTTAAGCGCGTTAAACTTGTTGCCGATAAAAACATCGGACGCGGCTCCTATAAGAAAAATTACCGGAAGCCCCCAGCTAAAAATCATGGGGAGAACCTGGCCCAAAACCATTAAAGCTACAACCACGGCAATGGGGACAAACAGAACCGGCCCGTGTTTTTTGTATCCTTCCGTTTTCAGCTTTGGGGCTATTTCCTCCCACGATGGCTTTTTGACATATTTCAAAGCGAAAACCCACGCGCACACAATGGCCGGAGGTATTGTCAACAGAAGCAGTGGGATGGTAAAGCCCGTAAACGGCATGTCAATCCCGGAGCCGATAATCTTGGCGGGAATGTTCACGGGCGGCGCTATCATTCCCAAAATTCCGGCCATGGCGATAAAGGCTCCCGCTTTGTGAAGGGGTACGCCCAGAATAATCAGTATCGGCGCTACTATGGCTCCGGCGGTCAGCACCGAAGCGCTTGAGCTTCCGGTGATCATTCCGGGAAACATTGACACCAGCATCAGCATGGGAAGCAGAATGACGGGCAGGCTTTTGAAGCGTTTTATGATAACAAATGACACGGCATCAAGGCCGCCGCTTTCCTGAAGAAAACGCATAAAGACCATCGCCGTAACAATAACCAGCATGGTATCCAAAAAGCCGAAGGCTCCTTCGACCAAGTGCCGTATATTAAGGCCATTGCCGGACGCGATCAGGGTAACGAACGCGTCCGCCAGCGGTACGCCCGCCGCGGCAATTCTGTCCACTCTGGAGAACGGTATTCCCGCCTGATTCGCAAGGCTGGTAAGCAGCCCGTCATTATCGCCCGTGGAAACCGCAATCACGTAATCTGCCGCCGGAACCGCGAAGTTAATGAACCTGTCCGAAAGCGGGCCTCTGCGGGCTTCGCCGCCAACGTGGACGGCAATAATCTGCATACCCATGTTTCTGGCCTGGCTAACCAAGTCTTGGGCGCGCCTCATTTCATCATCGGCGCTGATTCCCGCGGCTCCCAAGCCCTTTGAACTGCCGCCAACTACAAGGATCAACGTCCTGTCCCCGGCTTCAAGCCCGTTCGCGTATATCAAAGCGTTTGCCCTGAATTGCACCCCTGCCCGCGTTAAAAGCACGCGAACCATTTCAATGTCCGCGCTTTGCCCTACGGAGGTAAGAACTGCCGGCACGTCCGCAATAGCCACGCCTCCCTGTTGTGCCCATGATGCCGTACCGAAAAGCAAAACGGCAAAAATCAAACAAATAATTTTCTTCATAAAACCCTCTCCCGACATGTAATGTAAAAGCGGACCAAGCCGCTTTTTATAATAACGCTGTTCCTGTTTGCCCCGGCATTAAAAAGCCCTGGCAACCCCGTCTCTGCGGGGATCGGCGGCGCCGTGCAATCTCCCTGCCCTGCCGAATTGCCCCGTGTGGTCAAAAAGCACCGCGTGAATGCCGCCAAAGAAGAAGTCCCAGCCGCTACGAACATTCACTTCCCATCCCAAATCTTTCAAGCCCTGAATCGCTGACTCAGACAGCCTGTTTTCTACATGAACCTGCCCCGATTGCATCGTAAACCAGCGAGGCACATTAAGGGCTTCTTGTATAGGCATATCATTGTCAATCACGTGAGAAATTACCTGGGCGACAGTGGGGAAGATCCGGGTGGCGCCGGGAGAACCAACGGACATAAACGGCCGGCCATGGGGGTCAAGAACGATTGTAGGAGACATGGACGACAAGCCCCGCTTGTACGGCTCGGGAGAATGGATAGTTCCCGGAACTGGATTAAAGCCGCTGGCCATTTGGTTATTCAACAGTATGCCCGTTCCCGGAACGGTAACAGCGCTGCCAAAAAGGAAATTGATGGTAACGGTTACGGTTACCGTATTTCCCGCCCTGTCCATTACGGAAAAGCTGGTGGTAGAGGCGCTTTCTATTCCGGCAAGGCCGCCGGCATCCATAGCGTAGCCTCTTATGAATCTGCCCGGATCGCTTTCAAATCTGGCAGGATCACTGGCCTCCGCGTAAAGCATAGCCTGATTGGGGTTAAACCGGGCGAAAAGCTCCCGGGCATACTCTTTGCTCGTTAAGCCTTCCAACGGAACAGCTACAAAATCGGTATCGGCCATCCATGCGTCCCTGTCCGCAAAGGAAATCCTGAACGCCTGAAGCCATGCGTGTACGGCCTGGGTTTCGCCGAATCTCAGGTAATCCGGATCCAGATTTTCCAGCATATTCAGTATTTGAACGATACACGCGCCGCCAGAGCTTGGAGGCGGCATGGAGATAATAGTATAGCCCCGGTACGTGCCTACAACCGGCGCGTGCCTTCTTACCCGCACTTGCGCTAAGTCTTCGAGCGTCATAATCCCGCCGGTATCCCGCACGGCCTGGACTACCTGTTCCGCAAGGGGGCCGCTGTAGAAAACGTCCGCGCCGCCTTCGGCAATGAGCCTGAGGGTATTAGCCAAGTCGGTCTGCCTTAAAATATCTCCGGCTTCCCAAGGCATACCGCTGTCCGTGAAAATCGCCGAACTGGCGGGGAACGTGTTAAGCCTGTTTAAATTATCAAGAATACCCCGTGAAAGGTTTTCCGTTACAACAAACCCGTTCTGGGCATAGTTAATGGCGGGCTGCATAATCTGCTGCCGGGTTAACCTGGCATTGTTCAACTAAAACTGACAGGATAGACAAAGAGAAGAAAATGATGTTATAACAAACCTGTGAAACACAAATGCTCACATTGCGGTAGCCAAAAATACCAACTGAACGGAACAAAGGGCGGTGTACAAAGGTACCGTTGCAAGGACTGCAAAAGATACTTCAGCGACAAGCCCAGAGAATTTACTTTCGGCGATAAAGAAAGAGCGGTGGAAATGTATCTGAACAATTGCGGGGTCAGAAAAACAGCAAGGTTCATGAACTGCTCCCCGTACATGATTTTGTTATGGGTTAAAGAGTTCGCGAAATACGCGAAAACC
>WQUW01000176.1 GCA_009781915.1 Treponema sp.
CGGAAAGACATTGTTTTGAAGTCTTGTATCAGCCGTGAAATTACGCTTGAAAGTAGAATTGTTTAGGGGGAAATATGGGACGGATTTTTAAAGGACAGTCCGCTCTGCGTATAACGCTTAGGACGTTTTGTGATTTGGAAGGTATTGAGAGCGCCGTTATACGATACCGCAAGCCTTGCGGCGTTACCGGAGAATTTCCCGCTACTGTGGGGAATATCGCCAACGGTGTTATTTTCCATGAGTGCGTTGAAGGCGATATAGACGCTTGCGGCTGGTGGGCGTTTTGGGCTTTTGTTGCCTTTGCCGATGGGCGCGCCGCGGCGGGAGAGTCAGCGAAGGTGTTTGTGTGGAAAGAGGGAAGCGGATAATGAAACGCAGAACGCCGGAAGAACGATACAAAGATAATATTCGCAAACAACAAAAAACTCTTGAAGAATTCGCAGAACATGAAATTGAATGGGCGGAGCATTTGATTTTGTGGTACAGGCTCAACAGGGAAGATATGCCCAATGACCAATATCGCGCCTGCGCTTTTTTCCTTAACAAAGAATTTCAAAAAAGGCCGGGGGCTTTGACTTTGCTCTATGAAATGTATGAGCGGTGTCATGAGGAACTGCCGGAAGTTACTAAAGAATTGGCGTTTGATTTACTGGCGTACCGTTTCAAGATGTACGCCAGAGTATTAAAGACTGGAGGCTATGATGGCACAACAGATTGGTGATGAAGGTATTTACCTGCGTATCAGCGAACTGAAAAAAGGGAAAATTCAGTTCACCGATTCAACGAACGCTTCAAGGCTTTTACGGGAGCATGGGCGGGATATTCGCTATCTTCCCGCATGGAAGAAATGGCTTGTCTGGAACGGCAGGCATTGGGAAATTGACGAGGGCGGCGCTCTGGTTCAGGAAAAGGGGCTGGAAACGGTGCGGAATATCTATGACGACCTCTTAAAAACCGACAGCCACCGTGAACGGATTGAGATTGAAAACTTTGCGAAGATAAGCGAGAGCGTCCGCAGGCGGGAGGCGTTTGTAAAGGCGGCTCAATATATCAAGGAACTTAATATTAGGGCTGACGACCTTGACCCTGACCCTTGGCTTTTGAATGTCCGCAACGGCACGATTGATGTTAAGACCGGGGAGTTCAGGGAACATAGGCAGGAGGAAATGATTACAAAGATTGCTAATGTCGATTACGATCCCGCCGCTGACTGTCCGCTTTGGAAACAGTTTATCCGTGAAATTATGAATTACAAAACCGATATTATTACCTTTTTGCAAACGGCGGTAGGATGGGCACTGACAGGGGATAACTCGGAACAGGTTATGTTTATTCTTTTTGGAAGCGGAGCCAATGGCAAGACTACATTTCTTAATACGGTTATGCACATTTTGGGCGATTACGCCATCGCAACGCCGACAGAGACGTTCATGAAAAAATCAGGAGATCAGAATACAAACGATATTGCCCGCTTGCGGGGAACACGTTTTGTTACGACTACGGAAGCGGAACAGGGGCGAAGGCTTTCTGAACCCCTGATCAAAAAGATAACCGGAAACGATCAAATGACGGCGAGGTTCTTGTACGGCGAATATTTTAACTTTACGCCGACATTTAAAATTTTGATGGCGACTAACCATAAGCCTGTTATTAAGGGGACTGACCACGGGATATGGCGGCGTATCAGGCTGATACCGTTTACGACGCGCATTGAAGCGGAGAATCAGGACAAACATCTTGAAGCGAAGCTGAAAAATGAGGCGAGCGGTATACTCAACTGGCTTTTGGAAGGGGCAGAACGGTGGAAGCGTGAGGCGTTAAAGGCTCCGGCGGCGATATTAAACGCTACGGACGAATACCGGGGGGAAATGGACGTTATCGGCAATTTCCTGAAAGAGCGCTGTACGCAGAAGAAGGAAGCTGCGATACGGATTCGGGAATTGTATAAGGCGTATTCTGATTGGTGTGATGAGAACAAGGAACACGCTGTAAGCGAAAGGTTCTTTTCCATGCGGTTGAAAGATATGGGGGTTTGAACAGTGCCGGACTTCTGAAGCCCGCTACTGGACGGGGCTGGCTTTGCGGGTGTAATTTTTTTGCCCTGCGGTTGGCTGTCCCCCGTGCGCCCCTGTGGGCTGGCTGGAAAAACAGCGGATTAATTATTGAGCCTATTTTCGTATATCAGAAGTATGCGGGAGTAGGCTTTATTATTGTTTTGTGTTTGGCGAAAGCGACAATTTTTGTTTAGAAGTTACTTTTTGACATTGCGGAAAAATAGGCGTTATAAAAAGTGGCAGCTTTTGGGGAACGCACGCTCTCCCCGCAATAAAAAAAATGACAGGCGGGTTTGTCATGAATGACGGAAAAACAGGGCTTGAAATGGGCTTTTTTGTCAGTATCAGAAGTAGGCGGGAGTAGGCTTTATCATTTCCCTATTATTATATTTTTAATTTTTATGTCTTTAATGACAATAAAAAATATAAGAAATATATATAGGGGAGAATATAAAAAGAGAGAAAATTCGGGGTTTGTGTCTGTCATTTGTCAGCGGCTCGGCGTGTTGTTATCATCGAGCCGCCCGCCGCAGGCGGGGGGCAGGTTTTTCGGGAGTTTGCTTCATGGTTTATCACCTGCCGGAACGCTTGGCGGGATAGCGGGGAAATCTGGCGGTTGGGGAAATTAGCGAGGGTGATGTATCGCTTTGGTTTCATGCCGCCGGTCTGCTTGGTCAGACGGGCGGTATTAGCGGGGAATATGGCGGCTACGGAGGTTAGCGGGTTAATGCCTCGCTTTGGTTTACCGTGGGGCGAATTACCGCTGGCTTTCTATGAAGTACCCGAAGCATGGGTGGGCTTGATTACGCCCTGTTGTGGTGGTTTGGAGGTGGGGAGGCAGGACGCCGACTGGAACAGAAAAAAACGAAAACAGGGATGTTTTTGTTTTTTTCTTCCGCTCTGGCCGCAGCTACGGCTGCGGACTGCTCCTTCCCCTTTGAGCCGTTAAGGGACGAGTTTGCGACCGGAACGACCGCAGCGACAACGGAGCGTAGGGAGTGGAGAGAGTAAACCCCTCCTATTTGCTTTCGCAGAGGGGGAAGCCCGGCGGCAAGGGGGAGGGGCGATAAATGCCACCGCCAAACCACCACCTGATTACGCTGAGCTTTCCAGGTTTCGCGGCTCTTGGGTGGGTCTGATTACGGATAGTTCCCCACGGTCTGCATACAGCGGGAAATTCTCTGTGTATTTGTTACGCGCTAACGGCTATCTTTGGTTTTAGTTTTCCTTCCCCGGTTAGGTTTACAAATTGCGGTGGTGGTAATCCTAAGCTGGCAAAGAAAGCCTCTGCGTTTCGTTCATGATATGCGGCTCGTTCTGTTGAGGGCATTCCGGCTGTTTCGTCTTGAAGCATGAGGCGGGCGGCGTGGATTTCCCTTACGGGTTCCAAGGCTCCGGCCATTTGGGGGTCATTTACAATACGAGGGTCATTCAGGTAATCTGCTAATGTTTTCATAATTCCAATACCTCCGCAGGATTATAAATCCCTATTCCTTGATAACCTTCCCGTTTATTCACCCGGCGTACTCGCTCTATTGTCCATGTTCGTACGATATGGGTAAAATTCAAGCTTACAATAAAGTCTAACCCGCTAACCGTGGTTATGGCAATATGGAGCGCGTCAGTTTCATAAGCGGGGGAA
>WQUW01000177.1 GCA_009781915.1 Treponema sp.
AGAACTCAACGGCAGATTCCTTGAACTCACTCGTGTAACTTTTTCTTCGTTTCCTCATGATTTACTCTCCTTAGGTTTATCATGAGCTTAACTTTGTGTCCACTCAAACGGGGGAAGTTCACTTTCAGGGCGTATCGAGTAGAACACAAACGGATCATCCCCGCCGTGCGGGTTATCTTCCAGCAAGTCAAGCAACACCGCCTTGACTTGGGGTAGTAGCGGCACAACCCGCTTATACCCGTTTTTGGGGCATTTAAGCCCGTCCATCGGCGAATAACTGTGAGCGATGTTTATTGTGTCCGTTCCAATATCCGAGCGGCGCAACGCCAGACATTCGCCCCGCCTCGCCCCCGTTGTGAGGGCAATGAGGGAAGCGGCAAAAGCCCGCCTGTCTTTCCAGTCCACGGCAAAAACCTCCGCCGCCTCCGCTTCGGTCAATACTCCGCGCTCCTTGCTGGTTATGGAAAACTTGGTCAAACCCACAGCCGGATTAGCGGGGATTATCTTTTCGTTGAAAGCCCACTTTAAGGGAATACAGCACAGTAAAAGTATTTGGTTGATTGTCGAAGTAGCCAAGCCACGGGCCGCCAGACTTTGAGACAGTTTTTTTAAGTCATCGGTGGTAACGCAGTTTAATTTTTTGTCCCCGAAATACGGCTTTAGTTCGGCCCTTACCCGCTTTTGACACATATGGGCGTAAGCGCGACCAAAACTGTGTCCGTGGGCCAGCTTGTCTTTGATGTACTCTGATTTGTTATAGTCCCAAAATCTTTCAAGGAATTGGGCGAAAGGAACGGCCCCCCTCCCGGTATTTTTGACGACAGCGATGTCAATCAGCCCCATGTTTTTGAGGACAGAGACAACCCGCATCGCGTCATCGGGGGTAAGCTCGGCCCGCCGCATGGCCCATATTACGGCCTCGATGTCCGCCGCCTGTTCAATGGGGCGGGGTACTCTAAGCCTTCCTGTGGGTATGCCTTGAGCTTTCCACAGCCCCGCTTTGACGTGGGCTTTTACTTTGTCCGTTTCCCCGGTTGAACGGGCAGACAGTTTTTTTCCATTTTCCGGGTTGATAAACTCAACGTAGAAAATGCCGTGCCGTTTATGGAGGTAATATTCCCGGCGCATAATGACTCCTTTTGAGCAAAGCTATGATCATCTCACAGTTTTTCTCAATCAAAAATTAGGAGCCTGTACGCCGATTCTTCCGGTGGTAAAGACTATGTTATAACTCTTTATATCACAAAGAGTTAATTATAGCAACCCCTGAATTGCCGAATTTCATGCCTAGCCGTGTTCCCTGGGCGGGATTCTTAAACCGTATATCCTCCCCTGCCGGGGCTTTTAGCGGAAATGTTGTCTCACGCGCGGCGGGGGGCTTAGGGCACGGTTACCAGTTCCAGCCCGCTAAAGACAAAAATCTCGGGCCGGAACTCCCAGTGTATTGTGTCAAAGATTGACCACTTGCCGCCCCAGACAAAGCCGTGCAGTTCAAACGCCCGTATCACGGCATCCGGAGGGTGATACCGGCCTTCGTGCGGGATGTTCCACCACTCAGGCCCGGCCCATGCCCAGAATACCGCCCTGCCGCCGGTCGCGCGGGGCATAATGTCCAGCGCCACGCCGTAGGCATGGAACGACCTGGATTGCGTGCCCCCGATATTCCTCCAGTTCCAGCCGTACATCCTGTCGATGTTGGCTATCCATGCCCTTACGCTGGCATCGGTTCGGGCGGCGTCCTGAATGTGCCGCTCCACAAGACGAATTTCCGGTATGATTGTCTGGTGAACCTGTACCTCTCTTCCCAAAAACATGATCCGTTCCTGCCGCCGGTACGCTTCATTCCGGCTGTGCGTCATGTACAGGGCGTCAAAAAAGTGAACGGGGCGTGGAAGCTGGGCGGCCCGTGCCGTGCCTATTCCACGGAAGCGCTCGATTTGCTCTGGTGTGGGGGGTGTCCACGGCTGCAGGTTGCGCGGGTAATTGTAAAACCCAAGGGGCCTGTACCGGGGAATCCTGTACAATAGCCGCTGCGGGAGTATCCTTCCTTCGGCGTAGTAAAACCACGTGTCCCGCACCAGCACGGCCCAATCGCCGTTGCGGAACTCGACCCCCGAAATACGCCGGGGGTGGCCTTCGGCGAGGGCCCTCATCACCCGTTCCGCTCTGGTCTGTTCTTCCACAGGCAGGGCGGCTGCCGCGGCTACAGTGTGCGGCGAAAGGCCCCCTATGGCGAAAATGATCCCGAATGCGAGAATAAAACCGGCGGCGATTACCCGCCCCTTTAACGTTAGCGTGCTAAACACACCCATCACAACTCCTTCAAAGTATCTGTGTCGCAAGCAGTCCAACAATTACGCCAAAGAGCGTTACAACCGAAGCTGTCCGCTTTTTGGTCATGACTATGGACTGCGGCATTATTTCAGCGAAAACAATGTACAGCATCGCCCCGCCTGCCGCCGAAAGCGAAAAAGCAATCGCGGCGTCTGAAACGCTTCCTATCAGTATTCCGATAACTCCGCCCAGAAGTGTTGTCGCCCCCGCTAGAGACGTAAGAAACACCACCTTCCATCTATTTACCCCGCCCGCTAACAGGGGGGCGGCGATGGCCATTCCTTCGGGGATATTGTGTACCGCTATCATCAGGGCCAAAAGCGCGCCCAAGTACACATCGTGAATGCCCCCAGCGCCAATGGCCATTCCTTCCGGAATATTATGCAGCGCAATTGCGATAAGCATTAGTGTTCCCGAACGAAGCATACGTTTCGGATTATTGATTAACTGGCTTTCGTGAAAAAGCTCTTCGTGCGTTTGATGTACCTTATAAGCGCCCTCTTTTTTCCCGGTAATCCTATCTACAATGTAGTTTAATCCCATGATAATTACAATACCAAGGACAAGGCCGGACACCGAGACCGCCATGCCGGCGATTTCGTACGCTTCCGGCACAAGGCCAAAGCAGACGATGCTTACCATGACTCCCGCCGCGAAGGACAAAAGCCAGCAAATCATGTTTTCCGATGGTTTTTTGAGCAGTACCGCCGAAACAAAACTGCCAAGCCCCATGCCGGCGATACCTGAAGCGGCGCTGAATAGTATTATCTGTAACATCAATGTTCTCCTGATAAATGGTTCTGGTTAGCCTAGGCTAACTACTTTCAGGTTAGCATTGACTAACCTTGTTTGTCAAGAGTCCCCCCCCGCCGCGCGTGAGCCAACATTCCCGCCAAAAGCTCCGGCAGGGGAGGATATACGGTTTAAGAATCCCGCATGGGGAACCCGCTACGGAGCCACGGTCTCCTTCGCGGAGATACCATGCAAATGGCTTCTTAAACCGTATA
>WQUW01000178.1 GCA_009781915.1 Treponema sp.
CAGGGGAGGATATACGGTTTAAGAAGCCGCCCAGGGAACCCGCTCCGGAGCCACGGTCTCCTACGCTAAAGAGCCTGGGCAAATGGCTTCTTAAACCGTATATCCTCCCCTGCCGGGCATTGTGCCACTGGCTCACGCGCGGCGGGGGCATTACTGGTTGGAAGACGCATGAGCCCTCCACGGCTCTCCAGAAAAGGCCGCCCAAGGGGATGCAGTAAAACAGGCCCTATTTGTGCTTGTCGGCAAGGGCTTTTTCCAGAACTTCGACAATTACTTCCCTGATTTCCCGGATAATGTCCTTGTGCAGCCGTTCCATAGAGCTTTCCGGCGATGGCGGCACGGCGAATAACTGGTGGGCTTCGATGCCAAAGACAGCCGCTATCCGTTCAAGAACGTCCGGGGTTGGGTACTGCCGCATTTCCTGCGATTTTCCAGAATAAATTCTATCCGGGGCATTGACAATCAATAATTTGTTGTGTAATATTGGTTATTAGTTGGTTTTTTGGAATTTGTGCCGAAAAGCTAACGATGAACAAATATTGATAACACACCTGTGCCAGACACCCGCCGTTGTATTAAAAAAAGTGATGTTATGTAATAAACAGGAGCCTACGATGAAGAAGTTTGCGAAACTGTGCGGTATTATTGTTCTTGCGGCGGCAGGGCTGTCTTTTACAACCTACGATACCCGCCAGCAAGACCCCGGAGTCCCCCTGCTATACGGGACGGCGTACATAAGCGGCATTGCCGAAGTAGGGCAAACGCTGACGGCGGACACAAGCGCCCTTGGCGGCAGCGGGGACATTAGCTTTCAGTGGCGGCGCGGCAACTCTAGCGACATTGGCTTTGGCGGCGTGTATATCGTGCAGCCGGAAGACGTGGGGTACACCATTACCCTGACGCTGCGCAGGTCGGGCAATGCCGGAAGCATTGTAAGTTATCCAACAGATGTTGTGCCTGTTCCGCTTGCAGGCACGGTACGCATAGACGGCATTACCCAAGTGGGGGAAGTCCTTACCGCCAACGCAACTGATCTTGGCGGCTCCGGGACAATTCTGTTCCAGTGGATGCGCAACGGCGTACTTATTAGCTATAACAGTAACACTTACGTTGTGTAGAAAGAAGATGAGGCGCGCCTTCTCGCTGCCTTACAAGACTGTAAAGGCAAGGGCGTTGATTCCGTGGCAGTTGATTCAAAAGAGAAGCGGCAAAAGCCGGAAAAACTGCTTAACATTACGGCGCTTCAAAAGGCGGCGTTCAGGAAGTTTGGCTACAGGCCCGAAGAAACGCTTACCATCGCGCAGAGCCTGTACGAGATACGCAAATGCCTTTCCTACCCGCGCACCCCATCGAGGGTTATGGGCGATGACAACGTGGAATTGTTCAGGGACACGTTTGAGCTTTTGCGGGGCGGCTTTGAGCTTTCCAAGTTCTGCGACACGTCTCTTATTAGCGCGGACAACAAACATATCTTTAACTTAGCGGCCCTTGAAGACCATCACGCGCTTATCCCGCTCGCCGCCCTTCCTCAGGACGCGGACGAGAAAGAGCGTAACGTGTACAACATTGTTTTGAACTCGTTTTTCGCCGTGTGTATGCCTGATTTTATCTACAACAAAAAATCGCTCGCGTTACACGTTGACGATTGGGTTTTTGTTTCCGGTATCCGGGAGGTCATTCAACATGGCTGGCGGAAGGTGTTTCAGGATGATGATGATGAGAGCGATGAGGAACAGGAAGTTCCGGCATTCGATGAGAAAAGCTGCTTCCTCACGGCCCTTACAATTCTGGAAAAGAAAACCCGCGCGAAAAAGGAATTCGCCCTTGATACCCTTCTCGCCTTTATGGAGCATCCGCGAGGGGAAGGCGAAGCAAAGCTCGCCGGGCTGGGGACTCCGGCGACAAGGGCGGAGATCATCAAAACGCTTTTCGCGCGGCAGTACGTTATCGAGGAAAAGAAAAAGCTCTACGCCACAGACCGGGGGCGCTTTCTGCTGGAGCGGCTTTCCAAAAACGCCGAACTCGCCAAGATGGCGGACGCCGCGCGGACAACGGAATGGGAACAGCGGCTTACGCAAGACCCGGCGGCGTTTGAAAAAGAAATAGCGGAGTATGTCGCGCGATGCGTCAAGGTTGACCCCCAAAGCGAACGGTTAGTCTTTCAGGAAAAGCCTTTGGGCTGTTGCCCGTTGTGTAAAAGGCAGGTGTTTGAGACAAAAACAGGCTACGGGTGTTCGGGCTACAAACAACAGCCAAAGTGCGATTTCGTTATCTGGGAAACTGTCGCGGGAGCTTCTATAAGTCCCGCGGACGCCGCTCTGCTTCTTGTCGGGCAAAAGACCAAAGTAAAGAAATGCAGGAACAAAGAGGGAAAGCCATTCGAGGCGGTGTTCGCCCTTCAGGGCGGGAAAGTCGCGTTTATATTCAGGTAGAAGGGCCGCCATAAGGTATGTGCCGCTACGCCTTTCCAACAGCTTGTTCCACACCGCGTCGCGGCATGGAAAAGCCGTTGAAAAGCCTATAACAGAGCGCCCGCCCACGCCAAGTTTATTCTTGGCTTGGCCGGTGTGTTGATTCGATTGAGGGAGGATTATTTTGGCGAACAGAGAAGAACCGGGTTATTACGCGGTCATTCCGGCTACGGTGCGGTATGACAAGAGCATTCCCCCAGGGGCAAAACTTCTTTACGGAGAGATTTCCGCGCTATGTAACAAGAAGGGCTACTGCTGGGCCAGCAACGAGTATTTCGCGGAACTCTATGAAATTTCCGAGAGAAATGTAATCAAATGGATAAAAAGCCTTACCGCGTCAGGCCATATTGCCGTTTATTTCTCCTATTTTCCGAACTCAAAAAAAAAAGCGAGACGGTTTATATCCATTTCCAAAAGAAAAGATAAACAAAAATCAGTGGTGAACGAATCTTCACCACCAATATTTTCCCGGAATGACGGTTTTGATGAAAATTCCGGTAATTCTATACCCAATTTGCCCGCTTTTTGCGAAACTCAAGAGGATCAGCCAAGTGGAGTTCCCCCGATTTTTTGGACAGTGAATTAAGCCGCTAAATTATTTGTTAATGCTAAAGGTGTAGCATATCCGATTGCCGAATGTCTACGGCGTCTGTTGTAATACATTTCGATGTA
>WQUW01000179.1 GCA_009781915.1 Treponema sp.
CCTTATGGGATAATTGGGGAAAAAATCATGGGAAAACGTACTGTTATTGTTTTCTGCCGCTTCTACCGTTACCGGCGGCAACTGGGTTGCCGCATTAAGCAGGTAGCTGTTCCGGTTGAAGGTCTCACGGATATTTTCTCCAGTATTCCCGATATTTGGACGCATTAACCTGCGATGCCAGTTTTCATCCATAGCTCTGTTTGAAAAGGTTATCGCCAGAATTTTATCTTCAATACTGACTCTACTTCCATCTTCTTCCTCAAGCTCAGGCCACCATGCCCCAAGAGCTCCCTCGCCTCTACGGGGCATCTCCCCATTCCTTGCGCCCCAGATACTGTGCCGTACCGCCAGCCGTATCCTGTCCATAAACTCACGGTTCGCCATCCCGTTAATTATGGAACCGGCAAAAGCAAGCAACACCGCAACCCAGGGCTTGAATACCGCGCCCGCTTTTTTGGCTATCACTCCCTTGGCTACTAACCCCGAAGCGACGTAACCCGCCCCAGAACCGCCATACATAAGCGCTACACGGGTGTTCCCGGTGCTTCCTGCTATGCCCGCATTTACCATTGCTGGCAGGGCAGAGAAAAAGGAACCTACCTGTATCCCGTGCATAAACGCCTTTTTCGAGGCGGTTATCAGCGCCTTCGTTCCCGATACTGCCGCCACCCCCGATCCCACGCCGGAAAGAAAATGCGGCACCGCCAGAGCGTCGCGGCGGGCGCCCGCCATTTGCGCCGACAGCTCCATTTGCGCAAGAAAATGGTTAAAACTCATCAGCACGCTTATCCTTTCAACTGCGCTCATTGCGATTCTCGGGACTTGGATTAACTCAAGCCCGTCTGCCGCCCCCAGCGCCTTTACCGTGCGCCCAAAGATTTTTCCGCTGAACGGCTCTCCGTCATTCCCTCTGAACAATACCCCGGTTTCCAGCTCCTTCTCAGGCCTGCCCTTAAACAATCCCAGATCAAAAAGAAAATAGATCATAAGGCGGTGGTTGTTCTGAAGCCCCGCGGAAAGCCACGCGCTGACTATATCCCATGCGTTAGGCGGAAGCGCTCCCCCCTGCGGCACTCCAAACCCCGCGGCGAAATGAAGAAAAAAAGAAGAGTCCCCCATAAGCCGAAACGTCTCTGCTGTAGCGCCAGCCCCTCCCGCTTCTTCCAGATGCTCGTTCAAAACGATCATTCTCCACTCGTCAATAAACAGGGTCGGGAATTCCCACACCTTCAGCAGTTGTTCCCTCTCCTGACGGTGCAATACTTCCTGCCACTTGTATAGGCAATCGCTTATGACTTCTACCAAATCTGGGGCATCCCCATCCCCCTCTGCCTTGTGCAGGTGGTCTATGAACGTGGCGCTCGCCATCCTGCTCGCCAACAGCGCGGGGATAAGGCGTATCGTCCGGTTCAGCCGCGCATCCAGCCCGCCGCTGCGGAATGTATCTATCGTTTCCCTCGCCTCATTATAAAAACTATACATCGCAGCTTCGTCCACTTCCCTCCTGAAGCTCCCGCCAAGCAGGCGGCTCAAGCTGGGGCGTTCGCTTCTCTCAACTAGATCGTCTATCATATCCGTGAACGCAAACAAATCTCCGCGCCGGACGCCCGCGCTGTCAAAATCGCCGGAAAGGCTGACCGCGCCTTCAAGGTGCCTTTCGTAATTCGCGTAATTCGCCTCAACTGTCCCCTTGTAAAACGCCGCGCATTCCTCCAGATACCCGAACCAGTCGTACAGAATGATTTCTATCGTGCTCTCCTCTCCGTCGGCGCTCGGCGCGTGCCGTACCGGCGTATCTCTTTTGGGCCGCAGGACATCCTCGGAATCAATCCTGACAACACGGGCCGGAGGCGGAGAGGGCGGGTTGTGGAGCCGTATGCTCTGCTTTATCGATTCAAGGCGCTCATCGCTCATTCTGATTCTTGAATACGCGTAGTATACCCTCATCCCCCTTTCTTCAGACGGAATGGGCACCAGCATCCTCGCCCCTCGTATTCGATGGATCGTATGCTCAACCTCCGCCCGGTTGTTCCGGGTAAAGATATATACATAACCTTTTTCGATGTCCTCTGTGTGTTCCCTGTTGCCCAAAAGGTTGTCCACATGCACGCCAGAGGAAATAATATGCTCCAGAACTTGCTCGTTAACTGAAAACCGCTTGAACACGGCCTGTATTTGAGCGGCGTATCTGTTCATCGGTCATCCTCTGCTTTTAAGTTGAGTTTAGAAAACGGCACTTCCGAGAAACGGAGAAGAGTTTCCTCTGTCTCCCTATTGTGATAGGTAAGTGAGTAAGTTTTCCCCGGCAGCACGTCCGTAAAGGCCAATATCCCGATTCCGTCTTTCAACACGCCCTCGCTTAATATATCATGCGTCTGCTTGTACTCGCCGTCTGCGCTTTCAAGGGTGAATTCGTTGTTGTATTGTTCCGTATTCGCCGCCGGCGTGTATTCCTGTATATGCGTGAACACCGCCTTGATTTCCCCGCCGTCCGCTTTCGCCCGCTTGTCCGCTGTCTCAACCGCGAATTTGTAAACCAAATCGTCCCCGTCCCCAAGCCGCTCCAGCGTCTGGCGGCTCATCGCCGCGGTAAACGGCAGTTCGGCTTCATTGTCCTTCACTTCGGCAGCCCTAACTGTCGAAAAACCTGTGGTCGCGCAGCTTATCGTAACATTCACAAACCCGCCATCAGCCACATCTTTTGTCTTGATTTTCAGCATCCCCTGTTTGCCGTAATCAATCGTCTCCGATTCCTCGCTCCCAGTCTCGTTCCCCTTATCGTCATAGATTGTCTTATACCGCTTAATCTCTGGTATCTCAGGCCGCCGTAGCTCTACCGTAAACACATCGCTCTGCTTCGGCGGGCACCACGGGTTGTACACCACGGCGATAAAGCCGGGGTCTTCCGCGGGGAAGTCAAG
>WQUW01000180.1 GCA_009781915.1 Treponema sp.
AATACATCGAAATGTATTACAACAGACGCCGTAGACATTCGGCTCTCGGATATGCTACACCCTTAGCATTAACAAATAATTTAGCGGCTTAATTCACTGTCCAAAAAATCGGGGGAACTCCAATGTACACAAACGGAGCGTTACAAACAAAAATATTTACGTCAAGTAATATTTTCATTTAGTTGCTTTATATATAATTTGTTAATTCATCATTTCCCATACATCTAACCTATCATAAAACACAGAAGCAATCAACAAATTTAATCCTTTGGCTGCTGGAAGAACCTTCCGTTAAGCTGTTCGGTTTTCAGCACGTTGATAAAAGCCTCGCTGTCTATCTTTCTGATCGCCGGAATAAGTTCCTTGACCATGCTGGCGGTTACAACAGAGTACAACACTACCCGGTGCTTTTTTTCGTGATACCCCATGCCGTCAATAGCCGTGGCCCCGTGATTCGTTAAATCGTTGATTACCCGGTAAACCTCGGCAGGTTTATTTGTGATGATGATAAGCGTCCGCTGTTGATATGCCCGGTACATGATTCCTAGGGCCATAGTGGTGGTAAACTGAAAAATGATAGAGTACAGCGCAATGTCCAGGCTAAACAGAAAGGCGGCAAGGGCCAGAATAACGCAGTTTCCGGCAAAGATGTAGTTCCATGCGTCTTTGCGGTATTTTTCGGAAATAAAGATGGCGATAAAATCCGTGCCGCCGGATGTAGCGTCTGCGCGGAGGCACAGGCTTACGGAAAAAGCGGTGAGGAACCCGCCGAAAACCGCCGAAAGCAGAATGTCGTGCAGTTGGAGAAATTCGACAAACATGGGCGGCATAAAATCGGTAAGAAGGCCCGTAATGGCAACGGTGAGAACCGAATAAAGGGTAAATTTTTTCCCGATATACTTGAAGCACAAAATGGCGGGTACGGCGTTCAGGGAATAGTTTACCACCGTGAACGGTATATGAAACCCGCCGTACCGCAGGAATAGTTCCTGAATAAGGAGCGTAAGCCCGGTAAAGCCGCCGGGAAGAATCCCTCCGGCGCGGACAAAGGTATTAAGGTTAATTGCCATCAGCACGGCCCCGCTTACCACAAGAAGCAAACGCATGGGGGTAGATTTTTTACTCATACATCCATTCTAGCGGTTTTTTGCTGCGCTGCCAATCCGCGCCCCCCGCCGCGCGTGAGCATTCCCGCCAAAAGCTCCGGCAGGGGAGGATACACGGTTCAAGAATCCCGCATGGGGAACCCGCTGCGGAGCCACGGTCTCCTTCGCGGAGATGCCATGCAAATGGCTTCTTAAACCGTATATCCTCCCCTGCCGGGCATTGTACTGGTGGCTCACGCGCGGCGGGGGCATTGCTGGGGGGCCTTCCCGACGGAGCCGGGAAGGCTGTGCGAAGCGTGCCGGGTTCCCTGGGCGGATTCTTAAACCGTATATCCTCCCCCTTCGGAGATGTTTTGCCTACTGGCTGTGGCAGCGGGCTACGCTACAGTGGGCGGGCAACACGGAAGCCGAAGTTGCCGAAGCGGTTATCCGGAGTGCCGCTGTCCCGGTGGACGGAACGGACGCCGTTAGCCGAAAGGAGCCAGCTTCCGCCGCGAAGCACGCGGAGAGACCCCGAGGACGCGCCCACAGGGTCTGTCTTGTCTACGGCGGTATACGGCCCCCACCAGTCCCACACCCATTCCCATACATTTCCGCTCATGTCGTGTATCCCAAGCCGGTTAGCCTGTAAGCCGCCGACTTCACGTGTCCGGCTTCCGCTATTGCCCCAGTGCCACGCTACAGCGTTTATGTCATTGCTTCCAGAAAATGTGTACGCACAGCCAAGCGGCCCGCCCTTAGCGGCAAACTCCCACTGAGCCTCCGTAGGCAAGCGGTATCCGGTAGAGCCGGAACGTATTCTTACGTTGTTCCACCTGGCATTGCTGCTTGTAGGCACAGCGCCCCATGTGTCAGGATTAGTAGACCATGACGTGGGATTAGGCCACTGGTTGGGTAACTCGTACGCCGGGCTTAAACCCCTAAGTATGCTCAAACGGTTGCTGAACACGATTGCCTCGTACCAGTTCACCCGCTCGACAGGTAAGTTGTTCCGGTTAAGAGTTGGCGTAACGGTAGTGTTACCAGAATTGTTCGTCCCCGTGAAAAAACTCGGCCACGTGCCCATTACCGCATACCACTGCCCCTGCGTTACCGGATACCTGCCAATGTAAAACCCGCTCATCGTTACACGGGATATAGGGGTTACGTTGCCAAAGCCTGCTGTCCCTTCTTCCCGCCCAAGGTAAAATTCGCCGGGGCCTACACGTACCATTTCGATGGGAGGTGGGGACAGATCGCGCCAACTACTGCCACCATTGCCGCTTGTGGGGCCGCCCGTGTCGCACGCCGTAACGGAAAGGCCAATCAGCGCGGCAAGGATAATGCCGCCCAAAACGTTTACAACTCTTTTCATAAATACACCTCTTTGCAATCCCCGCTTCCTTATGGCGGGCGATTACACA